>DATAVX010000086.1:0-1908 GCA_036267535.1 Steroidobacteraceae bacterium | reverse complement strand
CATGCACGCCGACGCCGATTACGAAGCGGTGCGGGCAAAGCTGCCGGACGGCGTGATCCCGGCCTATGACGGGATGCGGCTAATCTTGGAGCGGGCGGGGTAGGAATTCGTAGACGTAGGGTGGGCAAAGGCGCTCTTGCGGCGTGCCCACCAACCGCGATCCGTGCCCGCGAGGGTGGGCACGCTGCGCTTTGGCCACCCTACAATTCATCGTCATTGCGGGCGAAGCGAAGCAATTCGGAGTCGCGAGCGAAGACTGGATTGCTTCGTCGCGAAAGTTCATCGCCATGACGATAACTTCACGCCGAAATTGCCTTCGCCGAATGGACCTGCTCGCGCAGCATGAACTTTTGTATTTTGCCGGTCGAGGTTTTCGGGATGGCGCCGAACACCACGGCTTTTGGGGTCTTGAAGCCGGACATCTGGCTGCGGCAGAAGGCGATGATCTCAGCTTCCGAGGCGTTGGCATTGTCCTTCAATTCGATGAAGGCGCAGGGCACTTCGCCCCATTTTGAATCCGGCTTTGCCACCACGGCCGCGAACAGCACCGCCGGGTGCTTGTAGAGCACGTCCTCGACCTCGACCGAACTGATGTTCTCGCCGCCGGAAATGATAATGTCCTTGGAGCGGTCCTTGATGATGACATAGCCGTGCTGGTCGAGCACGCCGAGATCGCCGGTATGAAACCAGCCGCCGGCAAACGCTTCATGAGTGGCCTTCTCGTTCTTCAGATAGCCTTTCATCACGATGTTGCCGCGGAACATCACCTCGCCGATGGTCTCGCCGTCGCGCGGCACCTCGCGCATGGTATCGGGATCGAGCACGGTGACCGCTTCCTGCAACGGGTAGGACACGCCCTGCCGGCGTTTTAATTGCGCGCGCTGGTCGGCGGGCAGGTTGTCCCAGCCCGGCTGCTCGGCGCAGACCGAGGCGGGCCCATAGACTTCGGTCAACCCATAGACATGCGTCAGCCTGATGCCGATGCGTTCGGCGCCTTCCAGCACGGCGACCGGCGGCGCGGCGCCTGCGATCAACCCGACAACGGGACGCGCGCTGGCGGCCTTTGGCGCATCAGGCGCATTGATCAGCGTGTTGTAGACGATCGGTGCGCCGCACATGTGGGTGACGCCGTGCTTCGGGATCAGCTCGAAGATCCTTGTCGGGTCCACCTTGCGCAGGCAGACATTGACGCCGGCGACCGCGGCAAGCGTCCAGGGAAAGCACCAGCCGTTGCAATGGAACATCGGCAGCGTCCAGAGATAAACCGGATGCTGGCCGAGATTGCCGGCAAGGATATTGCTGACGGCGTTGAGGTAGGCACCTCGGTGATGGGTCACCACGCCCTTGGGATTGCCCGTGGTGCCCGAGGTGTAGCTCAGCGCGATCGCGTCCCATTCGTCATCTGGCAGCCGCGCCGTGAAGCTCGCATCGCCCTGCGCCACCGCCGCCTCATATTCAATCTCGCCGATGCGTTTTCCGCCGGTGAACGCCCGGTCGTCGACGTCGATCACGGCAGGTTTTGAGCCCTTCATCAAGGTGAGGGCTTGCTCGATCACGCCTGCAAACTCCGGATCGACCAGGACCAGCCTGGCGCCGCCGTGATCGAGCTGAAACGCGATCGAGGCGGGATCGAGCCGGATGTTGAGCGCGTTGAGCACCGCGCCCGCCATCGGAACCGCAAAATGCGCCTCGTTCATCGCGGGGATGTTCGGCAGCATCGCCGCCACCGTATCGCCATGGCCGATGCCGCGACCCGCGAGATAGCACGCAAAGCGCCGGCAGCGCGTATAAGTCTCCGACCAGGTAAAGGTCAGGCCCTCATAGACGGTGCTGACGTGGTTCGGGTAGATCGAAGCTGTGCGCGCCAGAAAACTCAGTGGCGTCAGCGCCACGAAATTGGCCGGCGTC
>DATAVX010000085.1:0-75757 GCA_036267535.1 Steroidobacteraceae bacterium | reverse complement strand
CGCATCGACGCGAGTCCCTGCACAAGTTACCTATTCGAATTTTTAAAGAATATCCCGGGACGACAAAGGTCACGGGCGAACTTCCAAGTATAGCGCGTTTTTGGACCCCGTCAACCAACGGAAAGTCTCGAAAACGCGTTTTAGGTGGGAAGGGCGCGCAGTATAGCCGGGGGCTGGGGCGTGTCAACCGGGGCTCCCCTGCGCTACTGTCCGGCCCGCGTATTTATAAAAGAATTCCTAGCACAATCCCCGCTTTGAATGTGAGGGATTACCGAGAGAGCCGACATCATATTCGGCGCAGATCGCGGCCGGCTGATCTTCGCCTGCCGCCCGCTGAAGCACGTAATGGCGTTAGACCGGCGCTCAGGGATGACCCACGCTCAAGGGTGATCCAGGGCAAAATGGCGGTTTGATTCCGCCAAGCTTCGAGGGTTCGTTAGGTAATGGGTCCATTCAAATCCGACTTCCTGCGCTCCTTGACCGAGCGCGGCTTCATTCATCAGATCACCGATGCGGCGGGGCTCGATGCGCGCGCGCAGTCCGGCGTGATCACCGCCTATATCGGGTTTGATGCGACCGCCGACAGCCTGCACATCGGCAGCCTGGTGCAAATCATGTTGCTGCGCCACCTGCAGCAGACCGGCCATCGGCCCATCGTGCTGATGGGCGGCGGCACGACCAAGGTCGGCGATCCGTCAGGGCGCGATGAAACGCGGCAGTTGCTCACCGAAGATCAGATCAACGCCAACATCAGCGGGATCCGCGCCACTTTCGCGCGCTTTCTGGACTTCGGACCAGGCCCTTCCGGCGCAGTCATTGCCAACAACGACGATTGGCTTAGAAGTCTGCAGTACATCGACTTTCTTCGCGACGTCGGCCGGCACTTCACCATCAACCGCATGCTCACCATGGACAGCGTGAAGCTGCGCCTCGAGCGCGAGCAGCCGCTGACCTTCCTGGAATTCAACTACATGATCATGCAGGGCTACGACTTCGTGGAGCTGTTCAAGCGCTACGGCTGCACCTTACAGATGGGCGGCTCGGATCAATGGGGCAATATCGTGCAGGGCGTGGAACTGGGACGGCGCATGAGCGATGCGCCTTTGTTCGGGCTCACCTCGCCGCTGATCACGACCTCGTCCGGCGCCAAGATGGGCAAGACGGCCAGCGGCGCCGTCTGGCTCAATCCTCAGCGCCTTTCGCCGTACGACTACTGGCAGTTCTGGCGCAACACCGAGGACGGCGACGTCGGACGGTTCCTGCGCATGTTCACCGACCTGCCGCTCGACGAAATAGCGCGCCTCGAGCAACTCAAGGACGCCGAGATCAACACCGCGAAGGAAATCCTGGCGACGGAGGCCACGCGCCTCTGTCACGGCGATGAAAGCGCGCGCGAAGCGGCAGCCACGGCGATGCGCGCCTTTGCGGGCGCTGCAGCCGAAGGACTGCCGACCTTTGTGCTGAAGGCCGGCGAGCCCGCCTTGGTCATCGATGTGGCGATCGCGCTCGGCATGGCGGGTTCCAAAAGCGAAGCGCGCCGCTTGATCGACCAGGGCGGCGTACGCCTGAACGATCAGCCCGTGAAGGCGGCCACGGCGTCCATCAGCGAGGCGGACCTCGACGGCAGCGGCGTGGCACGCCTCGCCGTGGGCAAGAAGCGTCACGGAATCATTCGGCGTTAGGGTTTCACCCGCGCGGCTGCGTCGAAGCGGCCAGAACCTGAAACGGGCGCATCATTTCATTGGCGGCATGTTCGAGGACATGGCAATGCCACACGTAGCGGCCTGCATAACCTTCGAATGGGATGATGATCCGTGTAATCAATCCGGCGTCGGCGCGAACCGTGTCTTTCCAGCCGATCTCATTCTCCGCCGGTGGGATCAACGGTCCGGCGAAGACCATCTTGCCGCTCATCAAATGCTCGTCCACATCGAAGCGCTGACGATTCAGTATCTGAAATCGCACCATATGCAGATGAATGGGATGCGTGTCATCAGTCAGGTTGACGAATTCCCAAATCTCGGTCGAGTCAAGGACCGGGTTTTCCGTCACCGGCTGATGCCAGTAGGTCGCGTTCAACAGCATCATCATCATGTGCGTATTCGGATCTTCATAGTTGTTCAGCGTCAATCGCCGGTTCTTGATGGCGCGGGCCGGCGCAATACGCGGCGCCGGTCGCAGGGTCTTGGGCAGGGGATTGGCAACCGCTGCTTTTAGCGATGCCACGTTGAATTGCATCAGATCCATCGACAGGCTGCGCAAGATGACCTTCTGTCCCGCGAGCTTCGCGAAATCAACCACCACGTCGGCGCGCTCCGCCGGCGCCAAGGTGATGGCCTTCATCGCAAGCGGGCGAGGCAACAATCCCTGATCGGAGCCGATTTGCTGCAGCATAGTGCCGTCGGACAGCACGAGATAATAAAACCTCGCATTGGAAGCATTGACGATGCGGAATCGATAAGTGCGCGGTTCGACATTCAGGTACGGCAGCATCTTGCCGTTGATCAAAATGACATCGCCATACGCTTCCGAAACCCAAGGCGACTCGGGCATGCCGGATATCGGATAGTAAAGACGCCCGTCGGCATTGAATTGCCGATCGGTGATGATCAGGGGCATTTCGAATTCATCGCGCGGCAGCCGCAAGGCATCTTCAACGTCATCGCGGATCAGAAAAGCGCCGAATAATCCCGCGTAGACGTTCAGCCTCTCGATCCCCATGGCGTGATCGTGGTACCAAAGCGTGGCCGCGTGCTGCCGGTTCGGATATCGACCGGTGCGCTTGTGCCCCGGTGCATACCAACTATCCGGGTAGCCATCGGCTTCCGGAGGCACGCGCGCGCCGTGCACGTGCACCACCGTGCGCGATTCCGGAACGTTCGTCCCGGCACCGTGCAGGCTATGGTCGATCGGCAGAAAATGCCGTTGCGGCAACTCATTCGTCCATTCGACCAGCAGCGCACTGCCGCTGCGGACGTCGAACGTGGGACCCGGCACGACGCCGTCATATCCCCACATGGAAGTCGGCGGCAAATCGCGATGGACCTGCACATGGGTTTCGCGCATGGCGATTCGATACAGCGGTATTTTCTGGCTCTTGTGGTCCGGGTCGGCGACGGATTCTGCGGCTCGAGCCGTCTTCGGTCTCGGCAACTCATCGACGAACGGCGGCAGCCGTTCCGGGTGCAGCATCGACGGCGGTGCTGCCTCGGGCGATCGCATCACCGCCTTGCGCAGCGAATTCGAGGTATGGAATCCCCACGGCAAAGGGTCGGCCCATGCCGACCCTGCTGCCAGAGCCGCGCCCAAGTGCGCGGCGCCCTGCAATACCCTGCGACGAGTAAGAATCACTCGACCATCAATCGACGACCTGACCCGTCTTGACGTCCAACATTAACTTGCGTGCCGCAGGCTGAACACCGTGTGGCGCCGCCGCCGGGAAGCTGAACATGCCGTCGATCGGACCCGCAATGCTGTCGAACGAGCCACCGGCTTGGACGCGTGCGCCTGCCAGCCAATTGTCTTCGACGAATTTCAAAATGGAACTCTGATCTGTCAGGGTGTGATCCACATAATTTACCTTCGCGAAAGACGACACGACCAGCAGCGGCTGGCGCGTGCCGTAGCCGCACCGCCCCTGTGCCGGCAAGCCGTTCGGTGCGGCAGTGGTCGGCGTGCCGAGCAGCGCGGTCGCCGGCGTCGGCGTGCCCTGCTGCAATCCGGCATTGCAAACCCCGGCGCCGTTCAGCTTGTCCGCCACGCTCGCGGAGGGATTCGCGACCGGCGCGAATTGATGGTCGTACCAGCCATCCGAATCGTCGTAGGCAATGATCACCGCCGTCGACGCCCACATCGGACTCTTCTCCAGCGCATTGATCACGCTGATGATGAACGCCTGCTCATCGACCGGATTCGAGTATCCCGCGTGGCCGTCCTGATACGCCGGGGCCTTCAAGAAGCTGACCGCTGGCAAATAGCCGGCGCTCAACGCATCGAAGAAGTCGTGCGTATCGTAGCCATGATTGGCGGGCTCTGCGGTCGTGCCGTCGGTTTCGAAGCTGCTGCCGATGGCCGCCAAGGAACTCGGGCGCTTGTGCGTGGGATTGGCCGTGCTTGCGTAGTACTGGAACCACGCGTGGTGCGGAATGTAGTCAGCGGAGGTGCTGTTGAAATTGGCCACGGTCGGATTGGTTTCGCGGCTGCAGCCCGTGGTGCCGTTGGGATTCGTCACGGTCAGGTCGAATCCGCCCATGAAGGAACCCCAGCTGATATGGGCCGCGTTCAACAGGTCGCCGACGTTCTTTCCGGCCATCAACACCTGCTCCGTCGAGGTGGAGCAAACATCGCCGAGCGGGTCGACATCGCCGATCATGGTATAGCCGCCGTTGCCGTCGGCCACCATGTGCGAGGAGGAAAACGTCGCGAGATCCTTGTTGGAAGACGCAACGCCGTTGGTCTGGCCTGAAATCAAATTGATCGCGCCCGGTGTCGAAGGCCCGTACTGCGAACTGAAAGAATTGTCGTTGAGCGCAAAATTTTGCGCATAGGTCCACAAAGCTGTGACGGTGTTGCCGTCGTAATAGGCCATGACCAACCCTTTGGTGGCAGCTGATGCCGGACCGCCGGGAGGAGGACCGCTGGTGCCCGTAAATTGGGGGAACAGGTCCATCAAGCCGTTATCCGATGCTTGCTGTTCGGGGGTGTAGTTATGCCCTTGATCGGCGGTGGCCGCCAATGAAGGCGCCAGCCGGAAAGGATTGGCGGCATTCGCGGCGTTTCCGGCGATACCGGACCCCGTGGGCCCGTTCGGGTTGTTATTCAGGAGGTCGACGCCCGTGACCGCAGCAAAGGCCGCCGCCGGATTGAGCGGCGTCGACAAGTTGTTCACGCCGTTGGTCGGCGCCGTGCCGTGGAACGGCGTCTCGCCGGCAAGATTCGCGGCGGTCGGGTAGGTGCCGAAGTAATGATCGAACGAAATGTTTTCGCCGAAAATCACGACCACGTGTTTGATGGGTGTCGGGGTGGCGAATTGCGCCGCGGCATCCGGCGGCAACGCTGGACCCGAGGCGCCTGTCGGGCCGGCCGGACCCGCAGGACCCGCTGCACCGGTGGCGCCAGGCGCGCCGTCTTTTCCATCACTGCATCCGCCCATCATGATGATTCCCGCCATTGCGAGAGCCATACCGATCTTTACAAGCATTTTGTTCCCCATTGATTAAAGAGAAGTGCTGGCAGCCACGCTGATCGCGCTGCAGGCGGGGAACATTAGGCGGCAACTATTTCAAGGCAATGACAGGGACGGCCATGGACCGGCAAAGGGTTCGCTCCGCGCCATTAGGTAGCCATGATTTGACCCCATGGAGACCGACGGATAGCCTACGGGGTTCTTCGCTAGGAATTGCTGGTGCCATTCAACATTCTCGGAACCTGGAAAAATTCTTCGCGAATCAGGATGTTGGCGACGAGTATCGTGGTATGCGTTGCCTTGGGAGGCACGGCATACTGGGGCTTGCGGCTGCTGCGCGCGCCGGTCACCGTTTCCGGCGATACGGCGCCCGCGCCTGCCGGTCGCTTGACCGACGGCGCTGCCACGGCCGGCCTGCCGACTGCTCCGCCGATCATCGAGCAACAAGCGAGCGTCGCCTCGATAATTGAAGTGGTCGTCGGCCGGAACGACACGCTCGACGCCATCTTTCGCCGCATGTCGCTCAACAAGGCGGATCTCGCCGCCATCCGCAGCTTGCCCGGGATCCGTCAAAGTTTGGACTTCTTGAAGCCGGGCGATGCCATCAAGGTCACGCACACCGACGGGGACATCAAAGAGCTCACGCGCAAGGTGAGCGAAACCCAAACCCTCGATGTCGTGCGCCAGGACAGCGGCTTCGAGGCGAAGATGATCAACAACCCGGTGGAAGTCCGCGTGCGCCGCGCCAGCGCCACGATCGACTCATCGTTGTTTCAAGCGGCGGGCGCTGCCGACATCTCGGACACGGTGGCATTGAAGCTCGCCAATGTCTTTGCGTGGGATATCGACTTCGTGCTCGACATCCGCGAGGGCGACCGGTTCACTGCCGTGTACGAGCAGGTCTATCAGGACGGGAAATATCTGCGCGACGGTGAGGTCTTGGCGGCCGAATTCGTCAACAACGGCAAGGTGTATCGCGCGGTGCGGTTCGTCTCGGACAGCGGCAGCGTCGGCTACTACACGCCGAGCGGTCTCGCGATGCGCAAGGCGTTCCTGCGCGCGCCGGTCGAATTCACCCGCGTGAGTTCTGCCTTCAATCCGCATCGGCATCACCCAATCCTCAACTTGATCCGCGGCCATATGGGCACCGACTATGCGGCGCCGGTCGGCACCCCGGTGCACGCCGCCGGCGACGGGCATGTCAGTTTCGTGGGCCAGCGCGGCGGCTACGGCAACGCCATCGTCTTGAGTCACGGCGCCAATATCTCGACGCTCTACGGTCACATGTCGCGGTTCGCGCGGAACATCCACGTGGGTACGCGCGTGCAGCAGGGCGAGGTCATCGGCTATGTGGGAATGACCGGACTCGCCACCGGCCCTCATTTGCACTACGAATATCTGACCGGGGGCGTGCATAGAAATCCGCAGACCGTGCAGTTGCCCGGCGCGGAGCCGCTGCGCGCGCAGGAGTTGCAGCGCTTCCGCGAAGCGGCGGCGCCGCTGGTTGCAGCGCTGTCGCCGCCGCAACCGGCAGCTCCAGCGGCCGCGGTCGCGGGTACGGGCCCAACCGCACCGCCCGACCGCGTCCCCGCCTCTACTTCCTCCGCCCCGACCCGCACCGCCGCTGCCGCCGGCTTGAAGCCATGAACGACGTCGACCTACAAGTACCGCAGCTGTATTTCAACCGCGAACTGTCGTTTTTGGAATTCAACCAGCGCGTGCTGGAGCAGGCCAAGGACGAGAGCATCCCGCTGCTCGAGCGGGTCCGATTCTTGTGCATCTCGTGCGCCATACTCGATGAGTTTTTCGAGATTCGGGTCGCGAGCCTCAAGGAGCTGCTGGAAGCCGGCGCGGCGCAGCCGGGACCCGACCGCTTGTCGGTGCCGGAACAACTGAAAGCCATTCGCCTGCACGCCGTGCGCCTGGTCGATGAGCAATATGAAGTGCTCAACGACATGCTCATGCCGGAGCTCAACAAGAATGGCGTAATTTTCGTCGAGCCGGAAACCTGGACTCCGGCTCAGGGGCGCTGGATCAAGGACTATTTCACCCGAGAGGTGGAACCGGTGTTGAGTCCTTTGGCGCTCGATCCGGCGCGGCCCTTTCCAAAAATCCTCAACAAGAGCTTGAATTTTGCGGTCGTCGTGGAAGGCGAGGATGGATTCGGGCGCAACAGCGGGCTTGCCGTGGTGCAAGCGCCGCGCTCTCTGCCGCGCCTGATCAGGTTGCCCGATGAGCTCGGCAGCCGCAATTTCGTCTTTTTGGGCACCATCGTCGAGGCCTTCGTGTCGACGCTTTTCGCCGGCATGCAGATGCGCGGCTGCTATCAGTTTCGCGTCACCCGCAACAGCGACCTGTTCGTCGAACAGGAAGAGGTCGACGACTTGCTGCGAGCAGTGGAGGGCGAATTGGCTTCGCGCCGTTATGGCGACGCTGTGCGATTGGAGACAGCGCACGACTGTCCGGATGAGATTCTCACTTATCTGCTGGAGCAGTTCGCGCTCACGTCCGATGATCTCTACAAGGTCTCAGGACCCGTGAACGTGAATCGCCTGATGGCGATCTATGATCTGGTGGATCGCGCGGAGCTCAAGTACTCCGCCTTCACGCCCAGCATTCCGGACCGGCTCAAAGTGGGCGGCGATCCTTTCTCCACCTTGCGGGCCGGCGACGTGCTGCTGCACCACCCGTTCCAGGGCTTCGGGCCGGTCACCGATTTCGTCAAGCAGGCGGCGAATGATCCGCAAGTGCTCGCCATCAAGCAGACGCTGTACCGGGTCGGCAATGACTCCGCGATCGTCGCCGCGCTGGTCGAGGCCGCGGCGGCCGGCAAGGACGTCACCGTCATCATCGAGCTGCGTGCACGCTTCGATGAAGAAGCGAATATCGAATTGGCGACCAAGCTGCAGGAGGCCGGTGCGCACGTCATGTATGGCGTATTCGGCTTCAAAACGCACGCCAAGCTGATCATGGTGGTGCGCCGTGAAGAGAAGGGACTGCGCCGCTACTGCCACTTGGGAACGGGCAATTACCACACCAAGACCGCGCGACTCTACACCGACTACGGGCTCATGACCGCCGATGAGGCCATCGGCGAGGATATTCACGAAATTTTCCTGCAGCTGACCGGTCTTACGCAGGTGCCGAAACTGCGCAAGCTGCTGCATGCACCGTTCAGCTTGCATCACGCATTGCTGGCGAAGATCGAGCGCGAATCGGAACATGCCCGCGCCGGCAAGCCGGCGCGCATCATTGCCAAGCTGAACGCGCTCACCGAGCCCACCGTCATTCAGGCCCTGTACCGCGCCTCGCGCTCCGGCGTCGACATCGATCTCATCGTGCGCGGCGTGTGCTGTTTGCGGCCCGGGATTCGCGGCGTGTCGGAGCGCATCAAAGTGCGCTCCATCGTCGGACGTTTCCTCGAGCACTCGCGCGTCTACTATTTCGAAAATGCGGGAGATAGGGAAGTGTATTGCGGCAGTGCAGATTGGATGGATCGGAATCTGTTCCGGCGCATCGAAATTGCATTTCCGATCGAAGCGGCCGAACTCAAGGCGCGCGTTGCCGACGATCTGAAGCTCTACCTGGAAGACGACCTGCAGGCCTGGGTGTTGGATACCGAGGGCCGCTATGCGCGCGCCGCGGGCGACAAGAAAATCTCGGCGCAATCCCGCCTCATGAATCTGTACGACGAGCGGGTCGCCCTGACCGAGGGTTAGAGCATCGCCAAGGGTTGGAAGATCGCCAAGGGCTGGAGCATCGCCAAGCCCTAAAGAATCGTCAGGCGAAAGCCGGCTTCCTTCAAATACGCGCGCTCCTGCTCCAGATCCTCGAGCGTCAACGGATGTTCCTTCATCCAGCGCTGCGGCAGCTCCAAGGTGATGTTGCGGCTCTTCACGGTCAGGTGAACTTCCGGCAACGGCTGCGGACTGCGCCCGCGATGCAAAAGCACCGCGAGGCGCAGCAGCACGATCAAAAATTCCGCCAGCCGATCCCAGGGCGGCAGCAGGTCCTCCAGCGACTCGGCCGACAGTTGCCGTCGATGTCCGCCGACCAGCGCGGAGAGCAACAACTGCTCTTCGCGCGGGAATCCCGGCATGTCCGCATGCTCGAGCAGATAGGCGCTGTGACGGTGGTACTTGGAGTGCGCGATGTCGAGACCGGTTTCGTGCAGACGCGACGCCCAGCGCAGCACGGATTCGGCGAGCGGATCTTCCAGGCCCCAATCGGATTCGACCTGCTCCAACAAGCCCACCGCGGTAGCCTCGACGCGGTCCGCCTGCTGCGCGTCGATATGGTAGCGCTTCTCCATGGCGCGCACGCTGCGCACGCGAGCATCCTCGTCGGTGAAGCGGCCCATGAGATCGTAGAGCAAGCCCTCGCGCATGGCGCCTTCCGCCACGCGCACCCGATCTATGCCGAAGTTCTCGACCACCTCCAACAGAATCGCCAACCCCGCAGGGAACACCGGCGCCCGCTCCGCGTCCACCTCAGCCAGGTCGAGCTCATCCACATGACCCGCGGCGATGACGCGGTCCGCCAAGCTGTTCAAATTGTCGAGCGTGATGTGCGGTGAATCGGGATGTAGGTGATGCAGGACATCGCTGATGACACGCACCGTGCCGGAACTGCCGAAGGCTTGCAGCCAGCCCATTTTCCGGTAGGCCTCTTGCACGGGCTCGAGTTCCAGCCTTACGGCGGTGCGTGCACGCTCCAGACGCTTGGCGGAGATCCTGCCGTCGTCGAAGAAACTGGCGCTCAAACCCACGCAGCCCACCGACAGACTTTCCAGCAGAAGCGGATTGAAGCCTTCCCCGATCACCGCTTCGGTCGATCCTCCGCCGATATCGATTACCAAGCGTTTGTCCGGACTCATGGGACTGGTGTGAGCGACGCCCGAGTAGATCAGGCGCGCCTCCTCCAAACCCGAAATGATTTCTATGGGGTGCCCTAACGCCGCGCGGGCGCGTTCCAAGAACCAACGCTTGCGCTTCGCACGCCGCAATGCATTGGTGCCGACCACCCGTACGCCATCGGCGCGCATGGCGCGCAGCCGCTGGCCGAATCTCTCCAGACATCGCAGTGCGCGATCCGTCGCAGTGTCATCCAGCCGGCCGCTGTCGCCCATGCCGGCCGCCAAGCGCACCATTTCGCGCAATCGGTCGAGGATGACGAGCTGGCCGTGCGAATAGCGCGCGACGACCATGTGAAAACTGTTGGAGCCCAAATCGACGGCGGCGAGCACGTCGGGCACGACCACCCTAGCGCCGCTCATCTACGCCTTCAACATGCGGGAGTCAGGCTGCTATGCCGCGAAGGAAGACCCGCAGCCGCAAGTTGTTTTCGCGTTTGGGTTGCGAATCACGAATTGCGCGCCCTGCAGATCCTCTTTGTAGTCGATTTCCGCGCCCATCAGGTATTGGGCGCTCATCGGATCTACCAAGAGCTGCACGCCGTGTTTCTCGACGCAAAAATCACCCTCTTCGATTTTCTCATCGAAGGTGAATCCGTATTGAAATCCCGAGCAGCCCCCGCCCGAGACGAACACCCTCAATTTCAGGTTCGGATTCGCCTCTTCGCGGATGAGCTCGCCGACCTTACCGGCCGCGGCATCGGTAAAGATCAGCACATCCGGCGGGGCTGGATCAGATGCCAGGGTCGATTCTGAAGTCGTGCTCATGGGATCATTCTACTCGGCGCATCAGGGCCAATCAAAGCTAAGACCCGTCTTTGGGACTTGCGTTCGCTCCGCCGCCGGCCGAATCGCCCGACTCGGGCCCCGCTTTGCCCCGATGTATCAATTTCCCATTGATTTGGGCGCCGACGGCGGTTTCAATGGTCTTGTAGTGAACGCTGCCGAGAACCCGCGCTTTCGGTCCCATCTCGACCCGGTCGCCGGCCTCGATATCTCCTTTGACGATGCCGTTCAAGACGATGTTGGTGACGATCACGGAGCCTTCGATACATCCCTGCTCGCTTACCGACAACGTTGCGCCGCTGTCAAGTTCACTCTTAACATTGCCGTTGATATAGCCGTCGAGATGAAATCCGCCGACGAACTCGACGTCGCCGTTGATCCGGGTCTTTGCGCCGATCAGCGTGTCGATTTCCGCTTTCTTATTCGGTTTCGGTTTGAACATCTGCCTCACCTTTGCCCGGAATGTCGCGGTTCGCTTCGGTTTCCACCGACATGCCCTGAGCTTTCCACACGAAAGCCTGACGGAAACCGTGGCTGGCGTCGCGGCCGCTATGAATCTCGACGCCGACGCGCGTAGGCTCAAAGCCCGCCGGCAAATCCACCGGTTCGTTGTATTCCTGAAAATACCTCAAGGAGTATGCCAGGCTGACGCGGTGGTTAGGCGAGACTTGCGCGTAGCTCAGGCTCAGCGGCTTGCCTCCGAGCAATCCGTCGATCGTCACCGTGGCATTGCCTACGACTTCTTTGTCCGGCTTGCCGGTCTGCATGAGCACGAATTTCAAGTGGTACTGCCCGGCAGGTCCATCCGGCACGATCTGCATCTGCTGCACTTTGACGTGAACCAGGGACTCGGGCTGCACCAGGCCGCGGTAGAAGGAGAGGTCCTGATTGAGGCGGGCAATTTGGCTTTGCATGTCGCCAAGGCTGCGCTCGACTTGCGCATAGCCTTCGCGGTCTACACGCCGCGCGGTTTCCGCTGCCTCGAGCTGGCGGCGTTGATTTTCATTTTCCGCTTCCAGCGAGCGAATGCGCCGGCTCGCCGACAGCGCGCCGCGCACCGAATCCACCACGCGAAATCCCGCATCGTAGCGGCCAAATTCGAATGCCGAGTAGAGGATGCCCACGGCGAGCAACACCGCAAACGTCCACAGCATTGCGCGGCGCTTCGGCGTGTACGTGCGCACCACCAGCTTGCTGAACGAATCGGCCATCAGGTTGCTATTCCTCTCCTCTGCCGCCCATAGCCATTATAATGGCACACCATGCTCTGGCTTAAAGCACTGCACGTCATCGCGGTCATCACCTGGTTCGCGGGCCTGTTCTATCTGCCGCGTCTGTACATCTATCACGTGGACGCGAAAGATCAGATCAGCACGCAACGCTTCGAAACCATGGAGCGGCGCCTGTTCACCATCATGAGCATCGGCGCCGCGCTGAGCATCATCTTCGGCGTCTCGATGCTGATCGCCTCTCCCGGGTACTTGCAGATGCTCTGGCTCAAGATCAAGTTGCTGTGCGTGGCGCTGGTCATTGCCTACCATGCGTACTGCTACAAGCTGATGCGCGATCTCGCCGCGCAACGCAACACGCGCAGCGCCAAATGGCTGCGCGCCTTTAACGAGTTGCCGGCGCTGCTGCTGATCATCATCGTCATTCTCGCGGTGGTCAAACCGTTCTAGAGCGCTTACTCGACTGGATTTCCGGCCACCACTCAGGATAAGGCGGGAGTCCCGAGGGAAACACGAACTTGCCCAAATCGTGCAGCGCACGCACGTAAACGCGCCTCTTGAAGTACACGACCTCGCGCACCGGCGTCCAATAATCCGTCCAGCGCCAGCGGTCGAATTCAGGCTGAGGAGTGAGATCGAAGCGCAATTTGGATTCCTCCGCCGTGAGCTTCAGCAAGTACCAGCGCTGCTTCTGCCCGATGCAGCGATCGCGCACGTACTGGCGCGGCAGGCGGTAGCGCAGCCATCCCTGAGTCGATCCCAGCATCGCGACATCCTCGCGCTCCAGCCCAATTTCTTCGCGCAGCTCGCGATATAGCGCGTCCTCGACCTGCTCGCCCCTATTCACGCCGCCTTGGGGAAACTGCCAGCCGCGGCCGCCGACGCGGCCTCCTAGAAAAACTTCGCCGTCACCGCGCGTCAGGACAATGCCCACATTGGCGCGAAAGCCGTCCTTGTCGATGTAGTCGGTGGCGGGTTGCCGGGTGGACTGGGTGGACATCGCGTCAATTGTTCCATATCGCCGGCGGCTTGTGGGGACACCCGAAAACCCTCGCGCCTCTATAATTTGGCCAGGAAGGCGAGCAATTGCTTCTTTTGCGCCTGGTCCAGCGATCCGAACTTGAGGATCAGATCGGCAAGTTGATCGTCCTCGCAATAAAAATAGCAGGCAGGCGTCTTCACCACGGCGGCCAAAAGCTTGATGATCTGCAGATCCGGCTGGTGCTTGCCCGTAAAGTATTGACTCATTCGAGCACTGAGACCAGATTCAACGAATCCAGCCGTGAGGCCGAACTTCATCTGGGATGATATCCCGGCGCGCTTTTGAGCTTGCTTCAAGCGCTTTCCAATGATCCCGCCCATCTCTGTCCCGGTTGCCTCCGGGCTAAGAGAGTCTTAGCTTTGGCGTTGACGCGATACTAAGACTTCCTTAGTATCGATCGTGGGGAAATGCCGACGAAGAAGCTACAGGGACGTTTTTACGTCAAATGTTCCGTCCGCCCGGCCGTCTTGTCGCCATCAAAATGAGAAGCGATTGCCGATGAACGCAAGGACAAAGGATGTGGGCAGCGGACTCTTGGGGCAGCTTGCATCGCTGCGGCGCCGCCTGATTCAGCGCGGGCGATCGCGGGGCGCAGATCTGGATGATTTGATCCAGGAAGGGTGCCTGCGACTCTGTCTTTATGAACGAGAGAAAAAGGCGCCCGTCCGAGATCCGGTCGCATTTCTCGTCGATGTGGTGGAGAAAGTGCACATCGACCGCGTGCGTCGCGCCACGCTGACCCGGCGCATCTTCTCGGATCGGCCCTTCGAGGAGGTCGACTGGGTGGATTCGGCAAATTTGCCTGAGCAGGAGGCCGAAGCGCACGAATTGCTCGAGCGCGTCGAGAGAAGCCTGGCTGCAGCCAATCCCCGCACACGCGAAGCCTTTTTGCTGCACCGCTTCGATGGAATGAGCTGCGCGGAAATCGCACAACGATTTAACATCTCCACCCGGGCGGTCACGAACCATATTGCGAAGGCCCTGATTCTCATCGACAACGAGTTGGTACGCGAATGAGCCTGACCCGGCGGAACGATTTCGTAATCGCCGACGAGGTGCGTTTCGAAGCGGCCGCCTGGATAGCGCGGCTGCGCGACGAGCCGCGTGGCTCCGGTGTGGAGGCGGACCTACAGGAGTGGCTCTGCGAGAGCGCCGAACACCAGCGCGCGTTCCAGCGCATGACGCAGGTTTGGGAGCAGGCGGGCAACATTCGGATACGTGCGCAAACAGATGTTTCCGCCACGCTCAGCGGGCGCTCGAGATTCTCCCCTTGGGCAGCCGCAGCGGCCGCTGCGCTGGCGCTGGTGATTATCACTTCGCTCTACTGGCGCGACAACGCCTTTACAACCGCTGTCGGGCAGCAACGAGTCCGGCTGTTGCGGGACGGTACACGTGTCGTGATGAACACGGACACACGCATCGAAGTGAACTACGACGAACATGCACGCCGCGTGCGGCTGGTACGCGGGGAAGCCCGGTTCGACGTCTCCAAACGTCCAACCTGGCCCTTCCTCGTCAGCGTAGGCGACCAAGAAATCCGCGCGCTGGGTACCTCTTTTATAGTGCGCCACGACGACGACCAAGATCTTTCGGTCACGTTGGTCGACGGACGGATCAGTGTCGCCCCTGTCTCCGAAACTAAAGAGGAGCCGCTGCAAATCCTGATCCCGGGACAACGGTTGGTCATTTCGCGACATCACGCACCGGCCGTGGACCGGCCAGAACTGAGCCGCGTCACAGCGTGGGAGCGCGGGCGAGTGGAGTTCGACGCGACGCCGCTCGAAGATGCAACCGCCGAAATGAATCGGTACACTGTCACCCGCGTAATCGTTCCGGATGCCGAGGTTGCTCAGTTGCGCATCGGCGGAGTATTCCGTGCCGGCGACTCCGACGGATTCGTGAAGATTGTGACGGCAGCCTTTGGACTGCGGGCTGAGCGAAATGGGGCCGACATCGTGCTCTCCCGATCCAAGACGCGGCATCCCCCAACGGCCCAATGACAATTCGTCTATAGCTCGTCCATTGAACCGAGCAGTCGCCTTTTTTGCGCCCTCGCCAAAGCTGAGAACTTGAGAATGAAGCCGGCGAGTTCCGCATCCTCGCAGTAGAAGTAAGGGGCAGGCACGCCCATCACAGCGGCCAACCGCGTCAGCGTCTGCAAATCCGGCATGTGCTTCCCGCGTTCGTACTGGTTGATTCGCGCGCTGGCGGAAAATTCATCGATCCCCGCCTTGATGCCGAGTTGCTTCTGCGATAAGCCTGCGCGCAGCCGCGCTTCCTTAAGGTGCTTTGCAACAATCGATATCCCAGCCATCTGCGCCCCATCTGCCGATGGCCTCAGAGACTCTTAGCTTTGGCGTTGACGCGATACTCAGACTTGCTTAGTATCGGACCGCCAATGACGGCGACAGCCGGTTGAAGGGACATCGTTTCATGGATGTTCCGACTCTCACGGTCTGCATTCTCGATTCCCTAACAGCGCTAAGGACCAGCCATGCTGATACTGACGAGAAGGGTGGGCGAGACGGTAATGATCGGCAGCGACGTCACCGTGACGATCGTCGGCGCGAAAGGTGGCCAGGTACGCATCGGCATCAAGGCACCGAAAGTCATTGGCGTTCACCGCAAAGAAATCTTCGAGCGAATTCGACACGAGCACGATCCACAACGCTTGACGTAGCGGCTCGTCGGGGCTCGTCGCGGCGGGCGTCCACGGTTCGCTGAAGTCAGTTCCGGAGGCCGCGAGTTTGCAATCCGCCGGCTCGCTACCTCGCGCGCTGTTTGCATGATGAACCACGAAGCCTAGCGACGCTAAACAACGGCGCTGTAGTTCCGTTTACCTTTCCTGAATCGTCCTCTTCGCATTGACGCAAAAAAAGCGCAATGGATGCGCAAACAACAGGAGGACTCGATGCATAAGATTCCCGATCGCGTACGATTTTCGTCGACGTCATTCATACTCTTATTCGCATTCTGGTGCGCCGGCGCCGATGCGCAGACGCTCGTACACTTCGATTTGCCGGCCCAGTCCCTTGCACGGTCGCTCAACGAAATCGGAACGGCGACGAATACGGATGTGGGATTCAGCGCGACACAAGTCGCCGGGCTTCTCGCGCCGCCGCTCAAGGCTGATCTCACCGTGGACGGTGCGCTAGCACGCGTGCTCGTCGGCACCGGATTGCGGCCGAAGCACCTTGACGACCACACGATCGTGATCGCCGCCGCTCCGGGCGATATGACGAATTCGGAGGGCAAGGTCAATCCAAGTCCGGCCGACAACTTGGCGGAGGTAATCGTTACCGGTACGCACATTCGGGGCATCGATAACAAGACCAATCCGATAATCGTCATTGACCGAGATCAGATCGATCGCAGCGGGTACTCCTCGACGCAAGAGCTATTCCGCTCGCTTCCGCAGAACTTCACGAGCGGCGATGCCAGCGCGGACGGCATTTACAGCGGGAATGCCAATGCCGCCAGAAATAGCGACTTTGGATCGGGCGTCAATCTTCGAGGTCTTGGACCCTCATCGACTCTCGTGCTGCTCGACGGACATCGCCTTGCGCCATCTGCCTTGGGCTCCTTCGTCGATGTTTCGCTCATTCCACTTTCGGCCATCGACCGCGTAGAAATCTTGACCGATGGATCTTCGGCTATTTATGGCTCGGATGCCGTTGGCGGCGTCGTCAACATCATCTTGAAAAAAGATTACCAAGGCGCCGACACAACCGCACGATTCGGCAGCGTCACGAGCGGATCTCGCCATGAGGAATTGCTTGCTCAGACGCTGGGTACGAGCTGGACTGGCGGCAATATTGTGGGGACAGTGCAATATCAGCAGCAAAGCGCGCTCCCCGCGAAGGACCGTGACTTTGCATCTGCGCTTTCGAGCCCCAATGATCTGTTGCCCAAAACTCGGAGCTACGGCGCCACGCTGGATGGGCGCCAAACCCTCACCGGCGGACTGGAGTTCTATGGGGACATGCTGCTATCCAAGCGAGATTTCATCCGAGGTAACAGCAGTTTCGAAGGCTCACCCGCCTTGGACATCGTCTTTGGCACACACACTGATGGCATTGCAGAAACCGTGAATGTTACGCCCGGTGTGCGCTACCGGTTTTCTGACCGATGGTCACTTGAGTTAAACGGGCTATATGGGCACCAGAAGACAACCGATGTCCAAGTCAATGGCCAAGTCAATGGCGTCCCCTCCACGCCATTGACTTCTGACTCTGACAACGCACGATTTGCTGAGAAATCTGCCGACCTCATAGTCAACGGCCGTATCGCCGCACTAGCCGCAGGCGATATCGGGCTGGCGGCGGGCGCGTCCTATCGAACCGAAGACCTCGATGTAATCGACCTGCAGACACCTGGCGATATCGTCAAAACGCAGGGCGAACATCGGCACATAGCTGCCGCCTTCGGCGAACTCTACGTACCTATCGTTGGTAAAGAAAACTACATTCCCTTGGTGGAAGCGCTCGAATTATCAGCCGCGGTCCGCCGGGATCACTATTCTGACTTTGGGTCTACCACAAATCCACGATTCGGTTTGCATTGGGCGCCATGGACGGACCTTTCCTTCAAGGCATCCTATGGCAAATCATTTCGTGCACCCAGCGCTGCAGAGGAATTTTCCGGAAGCCCCTTACTCCAAACAATTATTTCACTTCCACCAATTCTCGTGAGCCCATCCGGCGGCCTCGCGTCCACACTCCTGGAGCTAGGCAGCAAAGTGCTGACCGCCGAACGTGCGCGCACGGAGGACTTCTCACTTGAATATAAGCCCTCCGGCATTGAGGGATTCGTCGTGAATGTCGGCTACTACGACATCCGGTACACAGATCGAATTGTCACTCCCAGTTTCAACGCCAACGCTCTCAACGAGCCCAATGTGTATGGGTCTATCGTGACGCCGCTGCCCAACGACGCCGCGGCTCAGGCGATCATTGATGCTGCCGTGGCGGCTGGCAGTCAATTCAACAATTTTTCCGGTACCGGGGCCGCGGGCATTCGCTACCTCCTCGATCTTCGCCAACAGAACGCTTCGATGGTCAGTCAAACCGGATTCGATATTACTTCACGGTATGCAAGGCCCATCGCCTCGCACACCCTTATTGCGCAACTGAACATCAGTTTCATCAACAAGATAGACACCCAACTGTCGCCGGGCGCGGCATTCGATAATCTGGTCAACACATTGGCGAACCCTGCCAAATGGCGAGGACGCTTGGATCTCGCGTGGGCCAGCAATCGCTGGTCGGTCGGCGGCGCATTGAATGGCGTCGGCACCTACGTCAACACGGCGACGGTGGGCGATCCGCCCGTTGCTTCATGGACGACCGTGGACTTGAACACAACGATCAATGCTGACGCCTATTTTCAAGCAAGCGGATGGAAAGGCATCTCCCTGTCGTTGGTTGCGCTTAACGCGCTCAACCGAAGCCCGCCCTTCGTCAACGCTGCGTCTCTGTTCCGCGCGAATTATGACCCATCGAATGCAAGTCCCTTGGGTCGTTTTCTCGCCTTGACAGTGAAAAAGAAATGGTAGCGCGTCTCAGCCGCGGAGCGCCGCGCGGATTGATTGGGACGACGTTCGCCATCACATTCGTCATATTGGGCTACCCGGCAAATTCCGCCGCCTCCCAGGGGCGCCAGACATTGGCCATCAGAGACGAGATAAATACCGCTCGATTTAAGCTCAATGAACGCAAGGAATCCGTCTTTGTTTCTCCCGATGGTTCGGGTTATGTATCGATGTTGATTCGGGGCGATGTGTCCGGCGACGGTGTTTGGGGGGAAATTGTTTACGGGAAACTTGACTCGCTCGAAAGTGCGGAGCCCCATACAGTCGCGCGTTTGTTTACCAAAGGCTTGGGATCGAGCGAGGGATTCGGCTCCGGGTCGGGCTCTGGCGGACTGCTCCTACAGGACAGGAATTGCCCCGTGTGGATCGATAATGAGCGGGTTGCCATTTTGTGGGAGAGCCCCGGCCACGGAGTTCAAATCTTGTCCATCAACGTCGTTACGCATGAGATAACGCAGCTCACTCATGAAGAGCGCGAAATCGTCGCCTTTCTCACCGGCCCCAGTGGCTCGTTCGTCTACGACGTTTTGGCAAAACATCCGCGCGAAGCATCGAATCGATTGCTGGAGGATGGATTCTCGGTCAGCAGTACAGACGCGATGGTTTTACTTGGAGGAGTCGTGGATGGAGCCAGTGCGTTTGACTTTGGCATGGACAGGCGCGTCGTATTGACGGTGCATGGAAGGGATATTTCATCGAGGCCAGTGGCGGCCGGCAGCATCTACGGCAGCTTCTCCTTCGTGCAGATGGGGGGACAATTGGGCGGCCATCTGTTTTCGCCCGATGGTAAGCAAGTCATTTTGGACGCCGGCGTCGCCGACGTGCCGCACACGTGGAGCGTCTACCAGGGTTTTGTAGCAGAGTCATTGAGAGCACATGCCCGCAATCCCCACGGAATGAGCGCGCGTCGAGTAAACCAGCTGATGCTGGTTGACATCGCCACGGGTCAGGCACGCTCGTTATGGGACGCCCCCGGCCCGACATTCAATCCGATGTCGAGAATTGCCTGGTCGCCTGACGGCACTGATATTCTGATCGCACCGACGCTTCTGCCGCCGGATAGCAGTGTTAAGGCAGGGCTGTCCGGCAGAGCGGCAGCCGTCGTGGAGGCGGCAACCGGAAGGTACGTCAGAGTACCGATTGAACCAGGCGATGCTGAACACATTCTGTCCACCGAATGGCTGTCTTCGAACGTCATCGAGATTCGTCTCATGGGCGGAGAATCGATCAGATATGAAAGGGAGGACAACCTTTGGCGGAAAGTGGCGTCGGATGAGCGTCCAAAACCCAACGCGTCAGCTCCTGAGCGACCGAACCGTGTACGCATTGAGCTGCGGCAGGGTTTGAACGATCCACCGGTACTTTACGCCGTGGATTTGCGCACGAGGCGAGACCGCATGGTACTCGATCCCAATCCCAACCTTCGTGCTCACTTTGCGCTGGGGAATGTGGATTTCATAGAATGGACCAACAAAGACGGCCGAACGTGGCGAGGACGCTTGTATTATCCCGCGGACTACAAGCGCGGCCGACGCTACCCGCTGGTCATTCAGACGTATGGTTATGCCGACAAGACCGAGTATTCGCTGACGGGCCTGGGTGGACTCGGTGGCGTGGCATTGGGCCCCGTTTGGTCCGCATTCCTCGCGCAGCCTCTTGCCAGTATCGGGGTTGCGGTGTTGCAAATCGGCGGTGCCGAGGGCGGGCCAAGACCCTTCGAAGAGATGACCGAAATTCAGAGAATGAAATCGGTTGGCACAGCGCTGCAGACAGCGGCGGAGCACTTGGTAAGCGTGGGACTCGTCGATGGATCCCGGGTGGGAATAATGGGGCACAGTGCACTTGGCAGAGTCATCGAACACGCGCTCGTCGACTCTGAGTTCCCTTACGCCGCCGCCATTGCAGGCGATTTTGCCGATGACAACTACATGCAAGCGGCCTTGACTAATTGGGACCACGAATTTGGGCAGTCCTTCCCCTTCGGCGAGGGCCTGAAAACGTGGCTGGATGAATCGCCGGCGTTCAATGTCGAACGTGTGCGAACTCCCTTACAACTGCTGCTTTATAGCTCCAGCGAGGGCAATACAACATTACTCTGGCATTGGGAAATGTTCAGCCGACTGCGGTTTCTGCATAAGCCGGTGGAGCTCTACGTAATCCCGGACATCAAGCATGGAAGTCATCAGAGTCAAAATCCGCGGCAGCAGCTGGCGCTCCAAGGGCGCGCCATGGATTGGTGGCGGTTCTGGCTTTTGGACGAAGAAGACGCCGACGCCGGTAAGCGCGAGCAATACGCGTCGTGGCACCTTCTCCGAGATCAGCACAGAATCGAGCTCACCCACCCGCGCGCACCCCGGTTAACCTGGACCTCTACAGCGCACTGAATCAGCAGACTCCATTCTGCGCGGCTTCAGCAATGGCGCGGTCACGCCGCGACCGGCCGACCGCGAGAAGCGTCGAAGTGCCTCGACCACAATTCCAGATCCATGAAGGCATAAAGCTCACCGACGAAGAAGCTCTTGTCTCTCCCGCCACCGCCGAGTAATTCGTCAATGGCGTCGATATTTATCTGGCCCTTTGCGGCAAGGTTGCCGCCGCACAGTGTTTCGCGAATAAATTCTCTATTGGCCATTGTCATGTCTTCGAACGAGCCCGGCGCCCGGTCCTTCCAGCGGCGCCTGCAAATCGCTGCGGGTATGTCATCGGCGAATGCCCGACGCGCGAGCCCACGTTCGCAGCCGTGGAGAAAATGGACATAGAGAGGGATGCTCAGAGCGAGTTCGACAACCGGTTGTGCATATAGCGGCGCAATGCGTTGTGGATACATTTCGCACGCGTCGCGAAACGGATCGTAAAATGATGGGGTGTTCAGCAGATTCCCCATTCGCCAGATGGTTCGCCATGGGACGCGATCGAGATCGCGAAACCACGCGTGCGGGTAGCTTGTTTCATCCCGCACTGAATTACGCAACGTTTTGGCGCCAAGACCCGTCGACATCATCAGGCGTTCCCGAAAGTCATGTATGCGAGTGCCGAAATACCAGCGACGCAGCGCATCGAAGAGGATCTTCCAGACCACGGCATCCTTATGCAACGCGACTTGCGCGGCAAGAGGAAATATTTGCCATTTAAAATGCTTGCGACTGAGGAAATCGTCAATTACCAGGCCTATGGCCTCCCCCCCGAAGATCGAATCCCCGCCGTCACCGGAGAAAATCGCCGTGTGTCCTCGCGCTTCCGCCGCGCGGGTTTCGTTCGCACGACCTCCCAAATACGGCATCGAAGGTACCGGGGCTGCGAGGGGGCGCATTTCCAATATTCCATCGACGCGAAAATGCTTCATATCGAGTGGCTGCTCGATATGCTCGGCAAAGGCAACTTGCTCCGCAGCAAGACGAGCCCACCTTCGTTCATCCGAATTTCCCAGTGGCACAAAGCAAGTAAAAGCAGTAATAGACGGGTTGCCGGGAACCTTTGACAGACAACTGGCGATGATCGATGAATCGAGTCCGCCGGACAGCCGCAGCAGTATTCCTGCGTGGCGGCTCGCCAAGGAATGAGTGACCGAACGTATTGTTGCGCGTAACGCCTTCGCTGCAAGGTGCTCGTCGTCTATCGCGGTGCCGGATTCGGCAAAGTCGACGGGATTCCAATAGACCATTCGCCGTCGGCTTAAGCTGTTTGAGTCCACGTGCAGGCATTCCCCCCGGCTGACTTGAGAGACTTCATTCAGGCAATTTAAGTCCGTATCGAAGACTCCGCCACCGATTCGGCGCGCGACGAATGACCAATTGACCGAGAATTGAAGTTGAAGATCGAGGCAATCTGAGATCGACGAGAAAACAATTGTGACTCCGAGCCATGAGGTGCAAAAACAGGGAAGATTGCCAGTGGGATCCTTTAGTACACGTGTCAGGTTCGGAATGGTCTCATCCGGCAGAATTGCAACATAGTCGCCCCAATAGTGGGATATCAAACGCCGGCCATTCGAGCGCACAATTTCTCGCGATTGTTCGCACCCAAGATCGGCAACGCGCGCCGGGGAATCATCCTCGAATGAAGCATTGCGGCAATAGAGAGACCCCAGCACGACCCCCAATTCGTTTGGCATTACCCGGGCGTCGTATGTATTGGGATCAGGATCCACGTACATCACGTACAACCCGCTCCTATAAAGCGCCACGGAACAACCTTTCAACTTGGAATTCGCCCGGAGGGAGAGCGCCTTGGCAGCCTCGGCCTGGGAACGATCACCGGAGTTCCAAATGAATGCAAGATAACGAAACATTTGAGTCACCAGACAAATCAAGCCGCCAGTATGACGGTGAAGCCGCAGACCTTTTCCGGATTGGTATCGAGAAGATAATTGCCGTGCTGAACCCAACTATGGGCACCCCACGGATCGACCTTCACCCCCAATACCAACCGTGGAAATTCGTTGTAGTGCGCCAGGAAGCGTACAAGGGTGAGTGCGTGCAGGAGGCAATGGCCGCCCGCAACGAAGGCGTACGGCCGCATTCGACGAAAGATCGAGACCAATTCGCTTGTCCGCCTCCAGTCGAAATCGTAGCCATTGCATATGGCGGCAGTGCGACGCATATGAATCCTTTGTATCACGGACGCTATCGGCTGGAATCGCAGCATGAGGAGACTCGAGATGAGCGCGTAAAAGAACACGGCAGCGTGACCAATAGAGGTCCTTGCACCGCTATCGATTTCATCGCCCATCGCGACGAGTTCGCCATCCAGGCGAATGGAAGCTTGCGGAATAGCGCGTGGCTCGTGCGGACCGAGACGGACAATTCCTCGACTCGAAAAGGAATCAATCAATTCTTGTTGTGCAATAGGTTGTGATGGCGGGGATAAATCTGATGATCGTGCCGGCCAGTCCTCCACCACGCGCTCCAGCTCGCGCGCCTCAGCCTGACCGATGCCGAGGTATCGATTGCGACGCAGATCCAGAAGAATGGCGCCGCGGCGCGTCTGTGCAACGAAAACAAAATTCGCGAGCCGATATCGGGAACTACTGGATGCTTTGGCACTCCCTTCAGGAGTCGCACATTCCGAGCGCTCATTCGCGCGTTCGGTTGCGGAAGCACAGATCGGAATGTGGAGTCTGGCGTTGCGTTTCATCGGTTACCGTATGTTCTTCAAGGAATCCAATGCGTCAGCAAAACCGGGTGTGCGTTTGACACGCACACCCGTGCACCAAATGGCGATTAGACCTCAACCTCCCAGATTGCCTACGGTAAATGGGCTATCCATGGTCACCGGAGGAGCGATTTGCTTTGTCTCGTGCGTGACGGTTCCAAGCTCCACTACTGATGAAGCCTGATCGCGCTGTGAGTCCGCCTGTTCTGCGGTCTTCCCAATTTCGTAAGTTCTAGTATTCATAACGAAGTCCTCTGATTGCGGTGGTGACAAATAGACCATCGGAGATGGCGTGCTTGACGTCACGGCCTCGCTCACCATTTGTCAATGAATGATTCTGTTTCGGGGGACAGGCGGAAATTGCGTTTCGCAAAAGGAGAGCGAAACGCCGTAGTGCATGATCGGGGAATGCCTGAGTGTTTGCGCCTTACGACCCTGTTGAGATGGCAAGAAAAAAAATGGATTGCGCAGAGATGTTATCGGTCAATCACAGAGTTACGAGGCGTCGCGCGCCTGAGCGGACAGCAAAACTCAAATAACACGTCGATCGTAGTGAACGCCTCATGGCCACCAGTAGAACGAGTTCGCATTCTTACTCGCGGCACGCGCTGCCCGACACGGCAGTAATGAAACAACTGGTCAGGCCGTGCGTCAACCGCACATGGAAGAGGTTCTACCCGACACTGCAAAAGTTGCATAACTGCCGGGGTATTGCCGCCGCTGTTCGCCAGCACTTATAGTCGATGCGTAGTCGCTCTGCGTGCGCTCGAGAAGCGAAGGCGAAATGGGTGCTCACGCGCTCTCACTCGCCAAGCAATTCGCCGGCAACTCAGAACGCGCTGCGAGGAGATGCAGAATCGCGCGCCGGCTAAGCGGGTGCGGCGACGCGATGGCATCACTGTCGTGACCGAGAGTCACGCAGGTTACGCAAGGAGGATTGGCCATGCCCCGGCATAAACGACTGCCACCTATTTCATTTGGATCTTATTACATCGCGCTGCGCCCCGAGCACGGACGTAGCCTTGTTACCGGCGCCGCGGATCTGGATTTGTTCTTGGAGGTATTGCGCGTGACGCTTCATAAAAAGGGCGCGCACTTGCACGCCGGATACGTTGCGAAGGATGAAGTACACCTTTCGATTCGAAGCGGCGAAGCGCCCGTCAGTGCAATCACTCGCACCCTATGTCATGAGTACGCGCGCCGATTCAACCGTCGGCACCTCCAGAGCGGCGGCCTGTTTCGATCGCATGCTCATATCCTTCTGATCCAACAGCGGCTATGGCTCGTGCCTCTTGTTCATTTCATCCATTGGATTCCGAGGCTTCGACCGTTTCAGTCCGCCGACAGCGAGTACTCATGGAACAGCGATGCGGTGTACCGCGGACATGCGCGGCGGCGAGGACTCGTCACTCACGCCGTGCTCCGCATCTTGTCTGGCGGTGCACGGCGGCGCGAAGTGCAAGAGCACGCTTATCGCGAGCGCTTTGACAAAACCCCTGATCCTGAACATGTATGGCTGTTCGCGCACGGATCACCCGAAGACCCTCGCATGCTGGGCGATAAGCAATTCAGGGAGGAGATTTGGAGCACCACCCATCAACAGTCGCCGCGCCGCGAACGCGGTGCGGCTCACGGCAATGCAGTTCGGGACGCGGTACTCGACGTAGTACGGCAATTCGCTGCAATGTGCGATAAAGAGCTGACGGCACGCCAGGCGCGTGCCTGGAAGCGCACCGTGAGTCTGGAGCAGCTGTGTTCTCATTCACGTAAACGCCCACTGCCCATGCTTCGCGCGGTTGGTGCGTCATACATCATCAATCGTAAAATCGCGACTCGCGCGCAAACCGCGAGTTTCTTTGGGTGCCGACCCGAAACCCTATCGGCGCATCGACGCCGACACTATGTGGCGCAGTTTCGGGAGTGCTTCGGCTCGGCGCCCGTGATGGCGTTCTGCTCTGAGCTCAACAAGCAACTCGACCGCCCGCTCTGACAGGCACGAATCTCGTCACGCACTAAGCCGCATCCCGGTAAACCTCGGCGTCCAACTCGCCTGATGCAAAAACGGATGCCTGCATAAGGAGAGACGCACAAAATACCTCCTCGATCTTGTTTCGCAGCAGGCGCTCCCGCAGTACTCCCGGATCCAGACCGTCGATAGACCGCGCCACCAACTCGCGCGCCAGCTGCGCCACAGCGGGGAAGTACGGACCATCGAGAGGATCGTCTTTATACTCCAGTGAGACGACCATACAGCCGAGCAGCGACTCCACTTTGCACAGGTTATCGCGTTCGGCTTCGATTGCCTCGTGCAGACCCTCTGGCACCGGCACGCCATAGACATGTTCCGAATTTTGCGCAGCATCCGGTGAAGTGAACTGACGACTTCGAAGCCGCCGGGACTTGGACGAGCGCTGCCGCGTAACCATAGTGATACCTCGCATTCCCGTTGATTATCCTGGCCAAATTTAGCATACAGCTCGATGACTGTATATATATCCAGGCTGGCCGGCTTGGGCGTTTGGCAAGGCCCTATTGCACCGCGGTAGCAGCGGGTCCGGCAGGCCGCCGGCTATCCGGCTCCCACTTGCACGCGATTTCTGCCCAGCGCCTTGGCGCGGTACAGTGCCGCATCCGCATCCGCGATCAGGCGGTCCGCCACCGCTTTCAGGTCTGATTCGTCCCGCCCAGGCGAGACCGCCGCAACGCCCACCGACACGGTCAGGCCGCGCGAGATCTGTGAATTCAAGGCGAAGGGCTGGGCCGCAATTACCTCCCGGATACGTTCCGCCAGTGTCGTCGCCTCCGCCGCCGTGGCTTCCGGCAGCAAGATCGCGAGCTCATCGCCGCCGAATCGCGCGGCCGTATCCATGCTGCGAATTTGCGCCTCGATGCGATGCGCGACTTCCTTGAGCGCATTATCCCCGGCCAAGTGCCCGTAGCCGTCGTTGATGCCCTTGAACTTGTCGATGTCGATCATCAAGCACGCGATGGTCCCGCCGCGGCGCTGCACGCGCGCCAGTTCCTCTTTCAAGCGCTGCTGCAAATAGCGCCGGTTGTGCCAGCCCGTGAGGAAATCGGTTATGCCGGCGCGCAGCAGGCGCGCGCGATTCACCGCGTTCTCGATGCACACGGCGGCAACGGCACCCAAGTGCGCGAGGAAATCCGTGCCGTGGTGGCGCGTAAAGCGGGCCGCTTCGCGGCTGCCGAAGCACAGTGCGCCGGTGGCGCGGTCCTTGCGCGGCAGCGGCACCAGCGCCGCGCTCTTGAGATGCGCTACGCCTGGGAACAACAGATGCTGGTCGGCGCCCACATAGGGCCCGAGCCAGGGCTTGTGCAGAGCGGCAAGCTGCGGCGCCAGGCCTACCAGCGAATCGACGAAGAAAATTTGCTTGAATTCCTCCGGCCGATCGCCGCCGGCCACCAAAAGATGCCGCACTTCATGCTGCGGGTCGAGCAGCACCACGCTCACCGCGTCGAGTGAATACGACTCGCGCAATCCGTCGACCATGGCGTGCAGCAGCTGCGACAGGCTGTCGGCGCGCAGCAGCGTCAATTCGCGCGCCTGTGTGCGCTTCATGATGGTTTCGTTATTGGAGGCCTCGGCCGTCATTTCGGCCAAACGTTTCTTCAGGTCTTCGATCTCCCGGTCCATTTCGCCCAGTTCCGCCATTGCCATTCCTTCAGCCCGCGCGCGCGGCGGCGCGCACTTCCAAGTAAGCCTTGCCGCGGGTCATGAGCGCCGTGAACTCCTGCGCATTCTTGGTCTTCACCGCCGCAACCAGCCGCTCCACCGCCTTTTGCAGCGCCAGCAGCGATTCGTTGCCGTAGTCATTCGAACTCTGGATCTCGAAATACAGCTCGGGGCTCTCGCCCGCGACCCGGCTTGCCACTTCCAGCTGCGAATCGAATGTCGTGCTGGATAACCGGGCCAGGCGCGGGGCCGCCTCGCCGCTGTCCGCCAGCGCCGTGAAGAAGGCAATGTTCAACGCGTGCGACAGCCCCAGCACGTAGGCGATCAAGCGATCATGCTCGTCCAAGTCCATGACCACCCGTTCTGCCATGGTGGGCGCGAACAATTCCTGCGCCTGCGCCAGCGCTTCCTCGTGCCCTAAGTCGACGAAAATCACGTGGCGTCCCGACAGGAGCTCGGTGTCGGGTCCGAACATGGGATGCACCGAGGTGACGCGGCAGCCCGCCTTGATCAGCGCGTCCAAGCCCGCGCGCAGCGGCGTTTTAAGGGAGCCCAAGTCGAAAATCAGCGCCCGGGGCGCACGCCGCGCCAAAGCTTGCAGCAGCGCCGTGGTGACCGACAGGGGCGTTGCGAGAACGATGAGGTCGAAGTCCAGGGGGTCTGTCTGCCAATCGTCGACCACATCGAAGCCGGCAAGTCCCCCTTTTGGATCGGCAATGGCGACGCGAAAGCCCTGCGATGCCAAAAAGTCCGCAAACCATCCGCCCATTTTCCCGTGGCCGCCGATGACCAGCGCGCGCTTGCCGCTGCCATGCGCCTGCGCCGCCACTCGCGCCTGCTCCTGCGTGGCGAGCGAGGACTGGATCAATTGCCGCAGCAGTGACTCTGCCAGATCGGGTGAGATCTTCAGCCGGTCAGCGATGGCGCGGCCCCGCAATATGACTTCCCGTTCCCGGCCGAAGTCGCGGGTGGGGCGGCCGGTCGCCCGCTTCACTGCGGCCACTTGCTGGCTCACGGCTTGGCGCTGCGCCACCAATTCCAATAAACGGCCATCCAGGTCAGTCAGTGCCGCTCGAAGTTCATCCAGATTCATATTTAAAGAAAGCCCCATGTTTCCATCGGCGCGGCTACCATTCTCTAATGAGCAGCAGCAAAAAGACATTTTGGACCGAAACCCTACCTGACCCCCTGCCGGCCAACCCGCTCGAAGTCGCCTCGCAATGGCTGGCCCAAGCGCAGCGCGATGCCGCTCAGCCGAACCCCAACTCAATGATAGTGGCGACCGTGGATGCCCGCGGCCGCCCCTCGGCGCGGGTGGTACTCTGCAAGGAAATCGCGGCGCAACAGGGATTCATACTGTTCTACACCAATTATCGGTCGCGCAAAGGCAGCGAATTGCAGTCAAACCCGCGCGCAGCGGTGGTGTTCCACTGGGATCATCTGCATCGGCAGGTGCGCGCCGAGGGTGCGGTGGAACCGCTGTCGGACGCCGAGAACGATGCCTATTTCCGCACCCGGATCTGGCAAAGCCAGCTGGGCGCCTGGGCGAGTCAGCAAAGCCAGCCGGTAGCATCGCGCGACGTCTTGGGCGCTGCGGTGGCTCGTGAGGCTCGCCGCTTCGGAATTCCCTACGACGGCCCGGGCTCAGCGGAGCCCGATAACATCACGACTCAAGTTCCGCGGCCGGCCCATTGGGGCGGCTACCGCCTCCGGGTCGATGCGGTGGAACTCTGGGTCGAAGGCGAATACCGCATTCACGACCGCGCGCGTTGGACGCGCACTCTGGCGCCGGCGCCCGGCAGCCCGGGACCCTGGAGCGCGACCCGCCTGCAGCCCTGAGCCTTCGAACCGCGATCACCGGCCGCCACGCGCCGCGCCGCACATTGAGGCACCGCCGTGTCTTTTCCATAACCCTGCGGAATACAACTGGCCGGTGCGGTAGATGGAAATATCGCAAATCGCAGCATAATTTCTGAGCCGGCCGATAAAACAATCGAACAAGTAGGGATGTTACGTGCAACCACTCAAATTAGTCGGGCGGCTGATGTTTCCATGTCTGTGCGCCGGCATCGGCATGAGTGCGCCGGCCTACAGTGCCGAGACCGCGGCCACCGCCCCTGAGAGCAGCGATCTCATGCAGGAGATCACGGTCACGGCGCGGCGGCGCGAGGAAAGCATTCTCGATACGCCAATTTCCATCAGCGCGTTCTCAGGTTCGGCTCTGGAAGCACGCGGTATCGGCCGCACGGAAGATCTCGCCAAAATGGTGCCGAATTTCGTGTATCAAACCAATCCGGGCGCCGGCGGTTCCAGCTCCAATGCCGCGGTGTTCATTCGCGGCGTGGGTCAGTCGGATTTCATCCCCACCGTTGAACCGGGCGTGGGTCTCTATATCGACGGCGTTTACATCGCCAGCACTGTCGGCGGTTTGATGGAATTGAACGACGTCGAGCGCGTCGAGGTGCTGCGCGGGCCGCAGGGCACCCTGTTCGGGCGCAATACCATCGGCGGCGCCGTCAGCGTTACCAGCGATAAGCCCTCCACCAAGGCTTTCGCTGGCAATGCCAGCATTCTCTACGGCAGCGACAATGACCGGGAAATCAAGGCCAAGATCAATCTGCCATTGAGCTCCACGGTTTCGGCGAGCCTGGCCGGCGCGCTGGTCAAGCAGGACGGCTATGTGAACGATGTGGGAACCGGACAGCAACTGGGCGACACCAATAATTTGGTGGGCAAATTTGCGCTGCGCTGGCAGGGCGAGCGCGTGGAACTGAATTTCAGCGTCGACGGCACGCGCACCCGCGAAAATGGCCCGGCATTCATTTTGCAAGGCGTGAATTTCAAGTCAGCGATATTCAATCCCGCCGGGTTGCCGCTGCTGCCGCCGGGTTCGCCGCCGACAGCGGGCAAGTACGTGATCAATCCGCCCGCGGACGCACCGGTCGACAATTTCTCGCTGTTCAACAATTACATTGCGACGCTGGTGGCCAACGCGGGCAACTGTTTGGGTCTGGGTTCGCCGACCTACAATCCCGCCGGGGATCAAACGAACAAGGCTTGCTACGGTCCGCAGTACTACGCCAATGGTCAGAGAATCAGCTACGGCACCCTGCCCAGCCTCACTGATGACAACATTTGGGGTACGCACCTGACCTTCGATTGGAGCATCTCCGACAACCTGCGCTTCAAGTCGATCACCGCGTATCGTCACCTGCAGAGCAACTTCCAGCGAGATGGAGACGAGTCGCCGCTGACGATATATCACCTGACCGACGAGCTTTCCGAGAAGCAGTTCAGCGAAGAAATCCAGCTGGATGGCGACGCCTTGGGCAACGCGCTGAAATGGGTGGCGGGCTTGTACTACTTCGACGACAGCGCAGTGAACCCGAACCTCGTGGATTTCTCGCCCATTACCGTGCAGTCGGGCGGGTCATCCTCGACCAAGAGTTACGCAGCGTTCGCTCAAGCCACCTATAACATCACCACGCAGTTGGCGCTGACCGCGGGACTGCGCTACACGCAAGACAAGAAGTCCTTCACGCCGGATGAATTCATCGTCAACAGCAAGGGCGGCCCGTTCCCCGACGGTTTGCCGGTGCTGCCGTCCACGCCCGTTAATCGGACTTTCTCCAAGGCCACGCCGCTCGTGAACCTCTCGTATCATCTCCTGCCGGAAACCATGGTGTATGCGACCTACAGCCAGGGCTTCAAATCCGGCGGATTCACGCAGCGCGTATTCCCACCGCTGCCGGCGACGCCGACTTTCGATCCCGAAACGGTGACATCATACGAAGTCGGACTCAAGACCAGCACCTGGGAGGATAAGCTGCACTTCAATGCCGCCGCCTACCTCACCAACTACGACGATATTCAAGTCTCGGTTTTCCAAGCCATTGCGCCGATCACCGCAAACGGCGGCACAGGCAGGATCCGGGGACTAGAATTCGAGACGCAGATTTCACCGGGTGCCGGCTGGTATTTCGAGGGCAATGCCGGCTTGACCGACGCCTACTACACATCGATCCTTCCCAGCGCGACAGACATCAATTTGAACTCGAAATTCGCGTTCGTCTCGAAGTGGCAGTATCTCTTCGCGGCACAGAAGGAATTCCATCTGCCGGGCAACAGCAAGCTCTCGCCGCGCGTGGAATGGCAATATCGCACGGCATATTTCAACGACTCGCTCAACACGGTTGCGGAAGAGCAGCCCGGTTACGGACTGCTCAATGGACTGCTGCAATGGAGCGCGGCGGATTCGAAGCTGTCCGCGACCGTCGGCGTGAAGAATGCGCTCAACAAGGACTTCATCGACGCGGCCTACTTCACTCCGGGTTCCGGTCCGATCAGCGTCATTCCTGATCGCGGACGCCAGTGGTACGTGATGCTGAAGACGAGTTTCTAAGGTCGCGGGCGCAGGCGGTACCGGGGCGGCTCGCGCGATCAGGAAGTACCGATCGCCCGGCGCAAGGTCTCGAACAGGACATTGCCCGGTATCGCCATGGCATCGCAGACGGATAAGTGATTGCAGCCGGGAACATCCATGAGCCTGTCTTGCGCCGCGCTAGGCCAGTGGGCCGCAATCATCTCCGACTGCCGGTGAAATTCGCCGGACTCGAGCTCACCGACCGCACGCCATAGCGGCGCATCGTTGTGCAGGGGCAGAAAAGCCGGCGAAATGGCGCGCGCCGCAGCCTCATCGAGGCCCAAATCCTTGCGCAAGAATTCCGCATGCGTCAGAGGCGTCAAGTCGAACACGCCGCTGACCGTCAGCGCGCCCGCGAGCAGGCATTTCGGCAGCGTGGCTGACAGGGCCGGCCAGTCGGTGGCGAGCATCATCCCCGTCAAATGCCCGCCCGCCGAGTGGCCTGAGCAGAAGATCCGGCTGCGATCGATCTCAAGACTCGCCGCGTTGCTGTACGTCCACGCGCAGGCGCGCCGCACCTGGCTCACGATCTCGGGCATGGGGGTCTTCGGCACCAGACCATAATTCAATACGGCAACCGAAATGCCGGCGGCCACGTACGGAGGGGCAATCCAGGAGAAATCCGCCTTGTCCAGCACGCGCCAGTAACCGCCATGAATGAAGATCAACAGCGGTGCGGCAGGCTTTGAGGCCGGAAAGAAATCGAGCGTTTCCGCGGCCGCGGTGCCGTAGGCCAAATCGAGGCGTGCCGGCAGCGATTCGCGCGTCTCGAGCGCAGCCTGCTTCCAGCGGACGAAGAAATTCGCGAATTCCGGAATCTGCGCACGAGGGCTGTATTCGCGCTCCAAAAAATCATTGTCGATAGTCAAGATTCAAACTCCTTGCCCACTTCCTGCAATGTCTTGATCAGCACTTGCGCCGCCGGGTTGAGCCCCGCGCGGGAGCGCATGGTGACTCCCACGTTGCGGTGCCAGGAAGGGCCGATCAAGCTGAGCGGCGCCAAGAATCCCGCGCGTTCTTCCCAGTAAATCAGCTCGCGCGGCAGGAACGTCAAGAAGTCGCTTTGCATGACCAGCGTCTTCATGAGGACGGCGGATGTGGTCTCGATCGGACCGTGCGGAGGCGCAAGACCGGCTTCGACGAAGACTTGATCCAGCGCCAGCCTCTCGAGCTCGACTTTGGTGGCCAGAATCCACTGTTGATCAAGCAGGTCGGCAGCCGTGAGTGCTTCGCGGCGCGCCAGCAGCGGGTGACCGCGGCGCGCGATGACTGCGGCTCGATCTTCGTGGAGCCGCAATTGCCTGAGGTCCGGATCAGGACAGCGCGCGGGGATCGATGAGAGCGCGAAGTCCACTTCGCCGTGCTTCACCATGGGCATGAGCGCCGCGTTGAGGCCGTATTGAATCGTGACTTGAATCCCTGGCGACGAATCGCGCAGGCGGCTCAGGGCGGTGGGCAACAACCGCGTCGCCTCGGAGGGCCCGCAGCCGATGCAGGTGTGGCCGCTGCGCGCCACGCGCAGCGCCTCGATTTCCTGCGATGCGCTGCGCAATTCTGCATCGATGGAATCGGCATGCCTGACCAGGGCAAGGCCGAAGGCCGTGGGCATCGCGCCGAAGCGCCCGCGCTCCAGCAATTGCACGCCGAGTGTGCGTTCAAGGCTTCTGATGTTCTTGGACAGCGCCGGCTGCGAAATGCCGATCGATTCTGCGGCCTTGGAAAACGATCGATGGCGTACGATCAAGGCCAATTGGCGCAGGCGCGGGACATCGATTTCGGTGGACATCAAGCCGCCTCCATATCTTCCATAACCTGAAGTAATGTAACTGGCCGGAATGGTAGATGGAAAGCCTCGAAATAGCGACATAGATTCAAAGAGCTAAAATCACGGCATTTAATGACGAGGAGGCCTCTTGCAGCCGCTCGAACGACTGGTCGAATCCGACCGCGTGCATAGAACCGTCTATACCGATCAAGCGATCTTCGATCGGGAGATGGAAAATATTTGGGAGAAGACCTGGGTGTACTGCGGACACGAGACGCAGATCAAACGGCCCGGGGATTTTTACGCCGTGCAGATCGGCCGCCAGCCCATGATCATGGTGCGCGGCACGGATCAGAAGATCCGCGTGCTCTACAACCGCTGCCCGCATCGCGGCGTGCAGCTCTGCGGCAGCCGTCAGGGCAATACCGGGTCCACCTTCGTTTGTTCCTATCATGCGTGGACCTTCCATCTCGACGGCCGCGTCAAGGGAATCCCGCTGCCGCACGGTTACGACGGCACGCGAATGAACGCGCAGAACCCGGATTGCTCGATGAAGGCGGCGGCGCGCGTCGACAGCTATCGCGGATTCGTTTTTGCGAGCCTCTGCGCCGAGGGTCCGGAGCTGATCGAATTCCTGGGCGATGCGAAGATCGCATTCGACGATATGTGCGATCGATCGCCGGTCGGCGAAGTCGAGATCGTGCCGATTTGTCATCGGGTCATGCAGCATTCGAATTGGAAATTCTTCATGGAAAACCAGCTCGACGCCCTGCACCCGTCGGTCACGCATCAATCGACCGGGATCGCCGCGGGGCGGGCCGAACGCGCCATCAAGGCTCAAGGCGAGACGCCGCCGCTCTACTACCACTACCTATCGACGTTCGCTTCTTCGTTCGATCAATGGGACTCGGTGCAAACGGTCAACTTTCCGCGCGGCCACGGCATCTTGAAGGGCTACATGGGCCTGCGTCCCAACGATCCGGACACTCAGGAATATGTTGCCGCCATGTACAAAGCGCACGGCGAGCAAAAGGCAGAAGAGTACTTGGGACGCAGCATTCATCACGTGCTCATTTACCCGTATCTGTCGGTGCAATCGCCGCTGCAGCAGCTGCGCTGCCTGCGGCCGGCGGCGCCCAACAAGACGATGTCCGAGATCTGGCACTTCCGCTTGAAGGGCGTTTCCGATGCCATTTACCGCCGCGCTCTGTGGTACTTCAACCTGGTGAATTCGCCGGCAACCATGATCAACGCCGACGATCTGGAGAATTGGACCAAGGGTCAGTGGGGTCTCGAGTCGACCGGCAGCGACTGGGTCAGCTTTCACCGCAATCATGGCGGCGATACCGTGGAAGGCGATGTGATCTATTCGAAGAACGGCACTTCCGAGGCCGTGATGCGCAGCCAGTTCAAGGCCTGGGTCGAGTACATGCGCCCATGAGCAACTCGCCCCCTGCACCTAAGCCGCGAACCGTGCTGGAAGCCCGTCTTCTCGACGAAGTGATCATATTCGAGAACCAGGAGGCGAAATCAACCGGCGCCCAATCGCTTGCCCCGGATCACGTGCCGCGACAGCCGCAATCAGGGCGGCCTTTGCCCAAGCAGAGCATTCTTGAGCCGGGTACGCATTCCGCATTCTTGCAGCAGCGCGTCGAGCAACTGTTGTTCCGGCAGTCCGAACTGCTCGACGGCAAGCACTGGGCCGCCTACATCGACCTTTTTGAAGACGATGGAATATACTGGATGCCGGTTGCCCCCGAGCAAACCGAGTGGTTGGATTCGCCGTCGATCTTCGCCGAAGACAAGCGCATGATGCAGATTCGCATGGGACGCGTGACGCACCCGAATGCGTGGTCGCAGGCGCCGAATTGGGGCACCAGCCATGTGGTTGGCAATGTGGTGATCGAGACGGCGAGCGAGAGCGAGATTACAGTCCGTTCGCGCTTTCACATGATTGAGCTGCGCCGCGACAACTTGCGCCATTTTGCGGGAACCTATCGGCATACCCTCAAGGTGCACGGCGATGCATTCAAGATCGCACTTCAGCGCGTCGACTTGCTGAACGCGCAGGCGCCGTTCGATTATGTACTGCAGATCTGGGTCTGAATTCATTTAGGGGAATTTTATGGCGCAAGGTGCGAGCAACGCGGTTCGGTCGGATTCACAGCAAGAGAAGGTGCGTGAATATTCCCTCTATATCAACGGCGCATGGGTGCCGGGCTCCGCGCCCGTCGCGGATGATTTCAACCCGGCAACCGGCGCGCTGTTCGCGCGGGTCGCGCAAGCCAGCCGCGCGGATGCGCAGAAGGCCGTCGAGGCCGCGCACAATGCGCGCGGAGCCTGGGGACGCATGCTCGTTTCGGAACGCAGCGGCTTCCTGCTCAGGGCCGCGGACATTCTGGCCACCAAGGTCGATGAAATCCGCGAGGTGCTGATCGAAGAGTCCGGATCCACCTTCGGCAAGTCCATGTTCGAGGTATTTTACTGCATCGAATTGCTGCGCAGCGCCGCGGCCGATGCGCGCTACATTTTCGGCGACACCCTGCCGCACACCAGCTCCGGACAGATCGGCATGGCCATCCGCCAGCCGCTCGGCGTCATTGCCGGGATCGCCCCGTTCAACGCACCCTTCCTGTTGGCGATGAAGAAGGTCGCGTTGGCGTTGGCCGCCGGCAATTGTTTCGTGCTGAAACCCTCCGAAGAAACCCCGGTGTCGGGCCTGAAGATCGCGGAGATCTTTCATGAGGCGAAGCTGCCCCCGGGCGTGCTCAACGTCGTGACGGGCCCTGCGCAAGATGTCGGCGACGTGCTCCTGAGCGACCCGCGCATACGCATGGTCACTTTCACGGGCTCGACCAACGTCGGCAAGAAGATCGCGGTCGAAGCAGCCAAGCACCTGAAGAAATTCACGCTGGAGATGGGCGGCAAGAATCCGCTGATCGTGCTGCGCGATGCCGATATCGACTATGCGGTCAGAGCGGCGGCCTTCGGCATATTCTTCCACCAGGGCCAGGTCTGCATGGCCAACTCGCGCCTCATCGTCGAAGAACAGGTCTACGACGAATTCTGTGCGAAGCTCGCCGCGCGTGCGAAGTCCTACAAGGTCGGCGATCCGCACGATCCGCATACGGTGATCGGGCCCTTGATTCGCCGCAGCCAGTGCGGCTTCATCGACGGCCAAATCCAAGATGCCGTCGCCAAAGGCGCGCAGGTGCTGACGGGCGGCACGCATCAGGACAACTTCTACCAACCGACCATCGTGGCCGGAGTCACCTCGGGGATGCGCATTTACAATGAGGAATCCTTCGGACCGATCACCTCGGTGATCAAGTGCAAGAGCACCGAAGAGGCGCTGGCCATCGCCAATGACACCTCCTACGGCTTGGCGGCAGGCGTCATCACCAACGACATGCAAAAAGCCATGGACTTGGCGCTGCGCCTCGACACCGGCATGGTGCACATCAACGACACGACGGTGGCGGATGAGCCTCACGTGCCCTTCGGCGGCATCAAGAACAGCGGCATGGGCCGGGAGGGCGGCCGCTATTCCATGGAAGAAATGACCGAACTCAAGTGGGTGACCATTCAGCTCGGGCAGCGGCAGTTTCCCTTCTGAGCTCCTTCCATGGCTGAACGTTCATTCGCCAAGGAAGTGCAGACGCTGCGCCTGACCGAAGGCGCCGATTTCGAGGGCGAAGGGATTCTCGCCGTTACGAAGGCGCTGCTGCAGTCGGGCGTCGGCTATGTCGGCGGCTACCAGGGTGCGCCCATCTCGCACTTGATGGACGTGCTGTCGGATGCCAGCGCGATCTTGGGCGAGCTCGGCGTGCGCTTCGAGTCCTCCGCGAGCGAGGCGACGGCGGCGGCCATGCTGGCCGCGTCGGTCAACTACCCGATTCGCGGCGCGGTGACCTGGAAATCGACCGTCGGCACCAATGTCGCCTCCGACGCGTTGTCCAACTTGGCCTCCGCGGGCGTCATCGGCGGCGCGCTCATCGTGCTCGGCGAAGATTACGGCGAAGGCGCCAGCATCATGCAAGAGCGCACGCATGCCTTCGCGATGAAATCCCAAATGTGGCTGCTCGATCCTCGGCCGAACCTGCCGTGCATCGTGCAAGCGGTGGAGCAAGGTTTCGAGCTTTCCGAGGCCAGCAACACGCCGGTGATGCTGATGCTCCGGATCCGCGCCTGTCACGTGGTGGGACAATTCCGCGCCAAGGACAATCGCCGGCCGCCCTTCACGCTGCAGCAAGCGATGAACAACCCGACCCGCACATTCGAGCGAATCATTCTGCCGCCGTCGACCTATGCCCAGGAACGCGCCAAGATCGAACAACGTTGGCCCGCGGCGGTGAAATTCATCAGGGACCGCAAGCTCAACGAGTTCTTGGCCGACGATGCATCGTGCGACGTCGGCATCGTGCTGCAGGGCGGTTTGTACAACACCGTGCTGCGCGCGCTCGAGCGTCTAGGGCTGGCCGATGTGTTCGGGGATTCGAAGGTTCCGCTCTACGTGCTGAACGTGACTTATCCTCTCGTGCCGGACGAATTCACCCGTTTCGCGCAGGGCAAGAAAGCCATCCTCATCATCGAAGAAGGCCAGCCCGAATTCATTGAACAGGCGGCGAGCTTGTTTCTGCGTCAGGCCGACATCCAGACCCGCATCGTCGGCAAGGGTCCCCTGCCCATGGCGGGCGAATATACCGGCGCGGTGGTGATCGCGGGCCTGCGCAAATTCCTGTCCGAGTTCGGCCGCCTGCCGGCCGCGGATGTGCCGCTGTTGCCGGCGGCCATGCTGGCGCGCAACGTGCCCGTACGGCCATCGGGACTCTGCACGGGCTGCCCGGAGCGCCCGCTGTTCGCATCGATGAAGCTGCTGGCCCGGGAGATGGGCCCGATGCAAGTCAGCGCCGATATCGGCTGCCATTCCTTTTCCACGCTGCCGCCGTTCGATCTCGGCGGCACCATCATGGGTTACGGTCTCGGCGCGGCCGGCGGCGCGTCCTTCAACGTACCTAACCCGCGCCGCGCCTTGTCGATGATGGGCGATGGCGGTTTCTGGCACAACGGCTTGACCAGCGGCATCGGCAACGCCGTGTTCAACCGTCACGACGGCGTGACCATCATCGTCGACAACGGCTATTCGGCGGCCACCGGCGGCCAGTACATCCCCTCCTCCTCGGCGGAGATCAAAGGCCGGCGCGCAAAGAACCGGATCGAAACCGCGGTGCGCGGCGTCGGCGTCGAGTGGGTGCGTACCATCCGCACTTACGACATGAAGCAGACGATGGGCGTCTTGAGAGAAGCGCTGCTCACGAAATTCACCGGACCGAAAATCGTCATCGCGGAAGGCGAGTGCCAGCTGAACCGGCAACGGCGCATCGCGCCCGCCATCAAGAAATTGATCGGCGACGGAGAACGCGTGGTAAGAGAACGATTCGGCATCGATGCCGACGTCTGCACGGGCGATCACTCCTGCATCCGCCTCTCCGGCTGCCCGTCGCTCACGGTAAAGACGAATCCTGACCCCTTGCGGCGGGATCCGGTCGCCTATGTCGATAACAGCTGCGTCGGTTGCGGGGTTTGCGGCGAAGTGGCGCACGCCGCCGTGCTGTGTCCGTCTTTCTACCGCGCCGACGTCATCGTCAATCCGAGCGCATGGGATCGCATCAAGGCTCGGCTGCGCTCAGCCGTCATCCGCTTGCTGACTTGAGGCGATCACGCCCCATCACCTTGACGATCGCGGCTTTGGGAGGCCAGGGCGGCGGCGTCGTGACCGACTGGTTGGTTTTGGCGGCCCGGCGGGCAGGTTACTTCGTTCAGGCGACGTCCGTCCCGGGCGTTGCACAACGAACCGGCGCGACGATCTATTACCTGGAATTTTTTCCACGCAGCGATGCGCCTGCGGGCCGCGAACCGATCATGGCGCTGATGCCGAACCCCGGCGATGTGGACATTGTCGTCGCGTCGGAGTGGATGGAAGCCGGCCGCGCGATCAATCGCGGCTTGGTCAGCAAGGAACGGACCACGCTGATTGCCTCGACGCATCGCGACTACACCATCGGCGAGAAAATCGCGCTCGGCGAGGGGCGAGCCAGTTCGCGCGACTTGTTCGAAATTGCCTCGGCGGCGGCGGCCAAGCTGATCGGTTTCGACATGGTGAAGGTCGCCGACGCGGCCCAAGGCCGCATCAGCGGCGTCATTCTCGGCAGCATCGCCGGCGCCGCGGTGCTGCCGTGGGGAATCGAGGCATATCATCATGCGATCAGGGAATCCGGCGTAGGCGTCGAGGCGAGCCTTGCGGCCTTCGAAGCGGGCCGCGAAGCCGCTGTCGCCGCTTCCCTCAAACCGCTGACCGCGGCCGCCTGGCCCGACGATCACGGCACCATCGATTCTTCCGACTACACGCTGAGCGCCGTTTCCCAGCCGCTGCGTGCGCGCATCGAAAAGCAGTTCCCCCCCAGCCTGCACGAATTGCTGGGAATGGTTGCGGCACGGCTGTCGGATTATCAGGACGACGCGTATGCGGCTTTGTTTCTGGATCGAATCGAGCGGATTGCCGTGCCTGACGCGGCCCGGCCGGGCGAGCTGCGACTGATCCGTGCCGCCGCACGCGCCTTGGGCTTGTGGATGAGCTTCGAGGACGTCATGCGCGTGGCTCAGGTTAAGACGCGGCGCGGCCGTGCGGAACGTATCCGACGCGAGGTCAAGGCCCAGCCGGCCGATCTGGTGCAGGTGCGCGAATTCGTGAAGCCACGGGTTGAAGAGATCTGCGGCACGCTGCCGGCGCCTTTGGGCCGGCGGCTCTTGGCATCGCCGCGCGCGCAGCGGATCCTGGCTCGGTTTACCGCCGGGCGGCGCATTTCGACTTCCACCATCAGCGGCTTTGCCCTGCTGCGAGGCATTGCTGCCCTTAGACGCTTAAGACGCGGCAGCCTGCGTTTTCAGATCGAGAATCAGCGCATCGAAGCGTGGCTCGAGCAGATCGCCGCGATTGCTCCCAAGAACCATGACCTCGCCGTAGAACTCGCCGAATGCCAGACGCTGGTCAAGGGCTACGGCGACACCCACGAGCGCGGCTGGTCCTCGTTTGCTCAAATTGCTTCCCTGTTGCCGAACCTGGTGGACGACCCCGAGGGCGCTCTACGCCTGCGCGCCCTGCGCGAAGCGGCATTGGCCGACGACAACGGTGCGCATCTGGAGCGTGCCATCTTGTCGCTGCGCAGCCGCGCGTTGGACGCCGCCTGAGGCGCAGGCATGTTTCTCTGCCGATCGAAGCGGGCTGAAGCGGCCGCGTGGTAGCATCGACCGCCCAGTAAATGGCATTTCAGGGTACCACTCGAGATCGTATGTATCTCACGCTGGACAAGAAAGGCACCCTGTACGAGCAAATCGCCAGGGCGATCAAATTGGAGATCCTCGAAGGGCGAGTGGTCGCGGGCGGCAAGCTGCCCTCGACCCGCACGCTCGCAACCGCATTGGGCGTTGCGAGAAAATCAGTGCTGCAAGCGTACGATCTGCTGTGCGCGGAGGAGCTGGCCATTGCCCGGGCCGGCTCGGGCACACGCGTCGCGAAGGTAGATCCTGCGGCGCGCCCGCCGATCCGGCCCCGCATCGTTCCCGCTTCCCGATACGCTGCCCGGGTCAGGGACCTGCCGCCGATCACGCTTGCCGGTGCGCATGTGAGCGGCCGGCCAAGATACAACCTCGCGTACGGCGAGCCGCTCATCGATAGCGCGCTGTTTCACTCCTGGCGGCGCAAATTGGCGGCTGCGGCGCTTCGCGCCGGGCCGACCTATCCCGCGGCGGGCGGCTATCTGCCATTGCGCCGTGCCATCGCCGATTATCTGGCGCGGCGGCGCGGCGTGCTCTGCAATGCTTCGGATATTTTGATCGTGGCCGGTACTCAACAGGCGCTAACGCTGGTGGAACGAGTGGTGCTCGATCCTGGCGAGCGCGTGATCGTCGAGGATCCCCACTATCAGTTGGCCGTGCACAGCCTGCTTGCGCACGGCGCTCGGGTGAACAGTGCCCGCACCGACGCTGAAGGCTTGGTGGTGAGCGAGTTGCCGCAGCGCCCGACACGGTTGGTTTTCGTCACGCCCTCGCATCAGTTCCCCTCCGGCGTCGTGATGACGCTGAACCGGCGCTTGGAATTGCTGAAGTGGGCCGCACGCGCCGGGAGCTGGATCTTCGAAGATGACTACGACACCGAGTTTCACGCCGGCGGCAGGCCGTTGCCTGCATTGCGTTCCTTGGATCTCGCCGACCGCGTGCTGTATGTCGGCAGTTTTTCCAAAACCTTGTTTCCATCGTTGCGTCTCGGCTACATCGTGTGTCCGGCTGCCTTGCGCGACTCGCTCTACAAGGCGAAATTGCTCGACGATTTAGGCTCTCCTTCAGTCGAGCAGGCCGCTCTCGCGACTTTTATTCAAAGCCGGCAGTACGAGAAGCATCTGCGCAAGTCCGTCAAGGAACTCCTCAATCGGCGCCGAGCCATCATCGAAGCGCTGCAGCGGCTGGCGGCGCAGCACATCGAGATCGGCCCGCATCAGGCGGGCATGCATTTTGTAATTTGGTTTCGCCGCATGAGTTTCGATCGGCTCGGCGGCTTCATTGATCGCGCCAAATCACTCGGACTGGGCTTGCATCCCATTCATCCCTACTACCGCACGGCGCCGCAACGACCCGGACTCCTGGTCGGCTACGCCGGACTGTCCGTGGGACAACTCAAAACCGCGGTGGAGCTCTTCGCGCATTGTTTTGAGGGCGAATAACGCCGGTCTTGCCGCCTTTTTTCGGCGATATAATTTAAATATAAACTATCTAAGTATGATATAATTAGGCATGAAGCGAATCGTCTGCATGGGCGGGGGGCCCGCCGGCCTGTATTCGGCGATTCTGTTCAAGCAGGCGCTGCCCGGCGCGGACGTCGAGATATTCGAACGCAATCGGCCCGACGACACATTCGGCTGGGGTGTCGTGTTCTCGGACAAGACCATGGGGAACTTTCTGGAAGCCGACGCGCCCTCGCACGCGCGCATCGTGGATGAGTTTTATCATTGGGACGATATCGACGTGCATTTCAAAGGCCAGACCATCCGCTCGGGCGGTCACGGCTTTGCCGGAATTTCGCGCCGCACTCTGCTCAACATCCTGCAAAGGCGCGCCGCCTCGCTCGGCGTGAAGCAAACCTTTCAACACGAACTCGACGATACGCTGCAATTCGCCGGCGCGGATCTCGTGGTAATCGCCGAGGGGGCCAACAGCAAGGCGCGCGCACGGCAAGCGGCGAAGTTCGCTCCCAATATCGAGGTGCGAAAGTGCCGCTACATTTGGTTGGGCACGACGCAAAAATTCTCTGCTTTTACCTTCGCGTTCGAGAAGACCGAATTTGGCTGGTTTCAGATTCATGCCTACCAATTCAGCAAGGATCTTTCCACGGTCATCGTCGAGACGCGCGAGGAGACCTGGATGGCGCACGGCCTGGACAAGGCCGATGTCGACCAGTCGATCGCCTTTTGCGGGAAATTATTTGCCGCCTACCTCGGGGATGCGCCATTGCTGTCGAATGCGCGCCACTTGCGCGGCTCGGCGTGGCTGAATTTCAATCGAGTGGTATGCGCCGGCTGGCACGACGGTAATTGCGTCCTCATCGGCGATGCGGCGCATACGGCGCATTTTTCGATCGGCTCCGGTACCAAGCTCGCCATGGAAGACGCCATCTCGCTGGTTCGGCACGTGAGCCACGCGAAGGATGTGCCTTCCGGCCTCGATTCGTACCAGTCGGAACGCAGCATTGAGGCGCAACGGCTGCAAAACGCAGCGCGCAACCGCATGGAGTGGTTTGAGAATGTAGCGCGCTACGAAAACATGCAGCCGCTGCAGTTCGCCTATAGCTTGTTGTCCGGCAGCCAGCGCATCGGGCATGCAAACCTCAAGCTGCGCGACCCGAACTTCATCGGCAGGATCGAGAGCAATCTGGCGGCGTGCTGCAGCGGCGCCGGCCGGCCGCGTCCGCCGATGTTTCTGCCGTTTCGCCTGCGCGACATGCAGCTCATCAATCGAGTCGTGGTCTCGCCGATGGCGCAATATCGCGCGCTCGACGGGCTGCCCAATGACTGGCATCTGGTTCACTACGGCGCGCGTGCGGCAGGCGGCGCCGGACTGCTGTTTACGGAAATGACCTGCACGTCCGCGGATGCGCGCATATCGCCGGGATGTACCGGCTTGTGGAACGAAGCTCAGTGCGCGGCATGGCGGCGCATCGTGGAATTCGTGCACGGCCAGACGCCGGCGCGCTTTTGCCTGCAGCTGGGCCACGCGGGCCGGAAGGGCTCGACTCAGCTGGGGTGGCAGCAGGCGGATCATCCCTTGAGCGCAGGTAATTGGCCGCTTTGGGCGCCCTCGCCGCTGTCCTACCTGCCGGGCATCAGCCAGATCCCCCGAGAGATGGCTGGCGCACAGATGGAAGCTATAAAGCAGGATTTTGTCCGCGCCGCCGTGCTCGGTGCCGCCGCCGGATTCGACATGCTCGAACTGCACATGGCCCATGGCTATTTGCTGGGAAGTTTTCTATCGCCGCTTGCGAATGTGCGAAACGATGATTACGGCGGATCGGTGCAGAACCGATTGCGATTTCCACTGCAAGTATTGCGCGCGGTGCGCGCGGCTTGGCCCGATGCAAAGCCCTTGAGCGTGCGCCTGTCCGCCTGCGACTGGGCCGAAGGGGGCTTGAGCGAATCGGATGCCATCGTCATTGCCAAAGCGATGGCGGCGGAGGGCGCGGACATTCTCGACATATCCAGCGGCCAGACGGTGCCGATGCAACGGCCGGTTTACGGCCGCATGTGGCAGACGCCGTTGGCGGACATGGTGCGAAACCTTGCGGGGATACCGACCATCGCGGTGGGGAACATCTTCGAGCCGGACCACGTCAATTCCATCATCGCGGCAGGACGCGCGGACCTGTGCGCGATCGCGCGCCCGCATCTCGCGAATCCCTCCTGGACGCTGGCTGCCGCGGCAGCGCAAGGCTACACCGAACAGTGGTGGCCCGAACCCTATCAACCGGCAAAGGGCCAGCTAGAGCGCGCGGCTGAGCGCAGCGCCGCGGCCGTGGGTGCCGTATGAGCGGCGGCGGAGCGTTGCAGGGCCGGCACGCGCTCGTCACCGGCGGCGGCCGGGGTATCGGCGCCGGCATCGTGCGATCTCTGGTTGCGCAGGGCGCCAAAGTAAGCATGCTCGGACGCACCGCGGCTACGCTCGAAGCGCTGGCATCGGAATTGGAATCCGCGGGCGCGCAGACGTTCTGCGCCGCCGCCGATGTCGCCAAGCGCGAGTCCCTGGACGCGGCTTTCGCGGCCGCGCGCGCCAAGTTCGGCCGGATCGAAATCTTGATCAACAACGCAGGCCAAGCGATCAGCGCGCCGATCACCAAGCGCGATGATGCGCTCTGGGACCGATTGCTCGCCGTCAACCTGTCCGGCACGTACTTCGGCGTCCAAGCGGCGCTGCCGGACATGATTCAGGGCGGATTCGGACGCATCGTGAACATCGCCAGCACCGCCGGACTCACCGGCTATCCTTATGTCGCCGCTTACTGCGCGGCGAAGCACGGCGTCATCGGATTGACGCGGGCGGTCGCGAGGGAAGTGGCCGCACGCAACATTACCGTCAACGCAGTTTGTCCTGGGTATACGGATACCGATCTGGTCAGAGAAGCGGCTGCGAAAATATCCGCGGTCACGGGCCGCAGGCCCGATGAGGCATTGCAGGCGATGACCAAGGCAAATCCGCAAGGCAGGCTCATCCGGCCCGACGAAGTTGCCAACGCAGTTCTCTGGCTGTGCCTGCCGGGCAGCGAATCGGTCACCGGACAAAGCATTCTGGTGGCGGGCGGAGAACTCATGTGAGCGCCGCCCCAGGCCTTGATAGCCGATTGACCGACGACAGCCATGAATCGCTGCGGCTATGGCTGCGGCTGCTCACCTGCTCGCACCTCATTGAGAATCAGGTGCGCAAGGCTTTGGCCGCGCAATTCAAAACCACGCTGCCGCGCTTCGACCTGATGGCGCAGCTCGAGCGCGCCTCCCAAGGCCTGCAAATGGGCGAGCTGTCGCGCCGCATGTTGGTGACCGGCGGCAACATCACGGGCATCGTCGATCAATTGGAGCGCGCGGGCTTGATCGTCAGAACTGAAGACCCGGGCGATCGGCGCGTCTATCTCGTCAAACTTACCAAGGAAGGCCGGCGGCAATTTGCGTACATGGCGGCTGAGCACGAATCCTGGATTGTGCGGCTCTTCGCAGGCATTCCTAAACGCGAGCAGCGCACGTTGAACGGATCCTTGTCGCGCTTGCGTGCGCAACTCACGCGGGAACAACCATGAAAGACACCTTGACGGACTACCGGCCGCGGCACTTCCTTTGGTCGGTGCGAAACCGCGTCGGCTGGATAACCTTAAACCGCCCCGAGAAGAAAAACCCCCTGACGTTCGACAGCTACGCGGAACTTCGGGATCTCATGCGCCGCCTGCCCCATGCGTCCGACGTAAAGGCCGTCGTGATCGCCGGCGCGGACGGCAATTTTTGCTCGGGCGGCGATGTGCAGGAAATCATCGGTCCCCTGACGCGCATGAGCATGCCGGAGCTGCTCGATTTCACCCGAATGACCGGCGATCTGGTGCGCGCCATGCGTGCCTGCCCGCAGCCCATCATTGCGGCCGTCGATGGCGTATGCGCCGGCGCAGGCGCCATCCTGGCCATGTCCTCCGACATCCGCTTGAGCACGCCGCGTTCCAAAACGGCGTTCCTGTTTACACGCGTGGGGCTGGCCGGCTGCGACATGGGCGCGTGCGCCATTTTGCCGCGCATCGTCGGCCAGGGCCTGGCCGCCGAATTGCTGTTGTCGGGACGCAATATGAATGCGGACGAGGCACTCGCGCGCGGCTTCTATAGCCGCTTGGTGTCCGCCGAGGAATTGAACGGCGCCGCTGCCCAGCTCGCCCAGGAACTCGCTGACGGACCCACCTTTGCGCATGGCATGACCAAGACGATGCTCAATCAGGAGTGGAACATGGGACTGGACCAGGCACTGGAGTCCGAAGCGCAGGCGCAGGCGGTGTGCATGAAGAGCGAGGATTTTCGCCGCGCCTACGAGGCATTTTCCGCCAAGCAACGTCCCACCTTCAGGGGCAACTAGCATGAGCAACGAGTTTTTGCAGCCCGCGGAATGGGCCCGCCCCAAGGGCTACTCAAACGGCATGGCGGCCCGCGGCCGAATGATTTTTGTTTCCGGCCAGATCGGCTGGGATGCACAGGGGCGATTCGCCGGCCCCGGCTTGGCCGGGCAGGTGCAGCAAGCGCTTCGCAACATCGTGCGCGTGCTCGAGGAAGGCGGGGCCGAGCCGTGCCATTTGGTGCGGCTGACTTGGTATGTCCTAAGCCGCGATGCCTACCTGCGCGAAGTGCGCGAAATCGGCGCCGCCTACCGTGAGGTAATCGGCAAGCATTTTCCAACGATGTCGGTTGTCGAGGTGCGCGGGCTGGTCGAACAACAGGCTCTGGTTGAAATCGAAGCGACGGCCGTGGTTCCTGACGACGAAGCCCATGGCCGCTTGGCGTCCGCCTGAGCGCATCAAGTACACGCCGCTCGAGGCGTCCTGGCCCAGCGCCGCAGAAATGGAGCGCTCGCAGCTATTCCAGCCGATCACGGTGGGATCGCTGCGCTTGGCATCGCGTACCTGGGTTCCGGCGATGGTTCCATGGCGCGCATCCGAAGCGGGCGATGTCACGCCCGCGGTGCTGGCTTGGTACGAGCGGTTTGCCCGAGGCCGGCCTGCGGCACTGGTGGTCGAAGCCACCGGCGTGCGCGACGTCGCGAGCGGCCCGCTGCTGCGCATCAGCGATGACCGCTTTCTGCCGGGCCTTCAAAGGCTGACGGAGTGCGTGCGCCGCGCCAGCGGTGGAGAGACGAAGCTTTTCATTCAGATCATCGACTTTCTGAGCATACGGCGCCGCCCCGCGCCTCAGAAATACTTCGAGCGCTTCTTGAAGGTGACGCCGCGCCACCGTGAATTTTTGCAGATGCCCGACAGCGACGAGACGAGCGTGCGCACCCGCTTGGCCACGCTGAACGAGGCGCAACTGCAAATAGCATTGAGCGCCCGTGAGCTCGAGTCATTGCGTCAAGGATTTCGCGAACGAGTGACCGATGTCGATATCGCTGCGGTCCGGGAGCTGCCCACCACGCTGCCGGATGTATTCGCAGCAGCCGCGGCGCGCGCCCGCAGTGCGGGCTTCGACGGGGTCGAGTTGCATTACGCGCATGCCTACACCATGGCCTCATTTCTCTCCGCGCTCAATACCCGCGACGATGGCTACGGCGGCACGCGCGAGCAGCGCATCCGGCTGCCGCTGGAAGTGCTTGCCGCGGTTCGCACGCGCGTCGGGCCGGCTTTCCCGGTCGGCTGCCGGATGCTCGCCGAAGACTGCATCGAGTCGGGCAGCACGGTCGAAGATGCGGAGTATTTCGCAACGCGTCTCGCGGGCGCGGGCATGGACTTCATTTCGCTGTCGCGCGGCGGGAAATTCGAGGACGCATCGCAACCGAAAGTCGGCGAGGCCGCTTATCCGTACACCGGCCGCAGCGGCTACGAATGCATGCCCTCTTATTATTCCGACGCAAAGGGCCCCTTCGGACGCAACGTCGATGCCGGCCGCCGCATCCGCGCGAAGATCCGCCAGGCGGGATTCAACACTCCCGTCGTGCTTTCCGGCGGCATGCATCACTTCGAGCAAGCGGAACAGGCGCTGAGGAGCGGCGCCGCGGACATCGTCGCATTCGCCCGACAAGCGTTGGCGGATCCCGATTGGTTCGTAAAGGTCCGGGCGGGACGGGGCGACGCCGTGAGGCTTTGCATTTATACGAATTATTGCGAAGCGCTGGATCAGCGTCACCGCGAAGTGACGTGCGAGCTCTGGGATAGGATGGGTCTGGAAGAGCCCGGCATCATGCTGTCAGCGGACGGCAAGCGCAGGCTGGTGCCGCCGTAGCCGGCGGCGCGGGCCGTCACCAAGCCACGGCTTCGCCGTCCTTGCGAAAATCGGATCCGCCGCGATAGTAACCGCCGGCGCGCATGATTATTTGCACTCCGCCCATCTCCTCGCCGCCGACGGACCTTACGTTATGCCCCATGGCGGCAAGTTTTGAGCCCACCAACTCATAAAGCGGAGCCTCCAAGCTCAGGGCGTTCGATACTTGGGAGTGCCGGAATCTCGCCATATCGGCAGCCGCTTGCAGGTTCGCGCCGAGATCCAGGATGTTGACCAGCAATTGCGCATGGCCTTGCGCCTGCATGTCGCCCCCCATCAGAGTCACCGTCATCAGCGGTTGATCGTTGTGCATGACGAAGCCCGCTGACAGGGTGTTGAACGGCCGCTTGTGGGGCTCGATGACATTGGGGCTCTTCGGGTCGAGCGTAAACAGCGCGCCGCGGTTGTGCAGAATGAAGCCATAGCCCGGCACGGTTAGTCCCGAACCGAATTCCGAAAAATTGCTGTTCACCCAAGAGACCATGTTGCCCTCTTCATCGGCGGTCGAGAGCACGATGGTGTCGCCGGCCATGGAGAAATTCCCCTGCGGGCCGGGCCTGGACGCATGCTGCGGATCTACTTTTCCGCACAGTGAGGCGGCATAAGGCTCGGATAGCAGCTTTGCGAGCGGCACGGAGGCGAAGTTCGGATCCGCGTTATACCGATACAAATCGGCGTAGGCGAGTTTCTTCGCCTCGATCAGCAAGTGCCAGTATTCGGGATTGGCGGGACCCAAGGTTGCCAGCGTCTGGCCGGTCGTCCACTGCGGCACGCAGGCTTGCAGGATGTTGAGGAGTTCGCCGGCGGCCCAGGCTTGCGCCGGGGGCGGCAGCTCGAGGACATCGTAGCCATGGTACTGAGTGCGCGCGGGCTCGACCCATTCGCCTTTGTAGTCGGCAAGATCCGCCAGCGTCATCGATCCACCGAGCGCCCGCGATTTCGCGACAATGGCCTCGGCGATTTCGCCCTTGTAGAACGCTTCGCCGCCTTTCGCCTGCAGTATTCGCAAGGTACGCGCGAGGGCGGGATTCTTGAAGATTTGTCCGGGCAGCGGCTGTGCGCCGTTCACATACCAGGTCTTGATCGAATCGGGATCCGGCGACTTGCAGCAACCTTTCAAGGGCAGGGCATTGGGTAGGCGCCAATCATGCGCGATGCGTTCGGAAATCGGAAAGCCGCGTTGCGCATATCCCACCGCAGGCTCCAGCACTTCTTTGAACGTCAGCTTGCCGAAGCGCGTGAGCACCGCCTGCCAACCCCAGACTGCGCCCGGCACGGTGACCGGCAGTATCCCGCCGGCCGGCATGCCCGATCCTGGGCCCCAATTTTTCGGGTTCCAGACATACCCGAGCTTATTGAATCGCTCGACGTTGGCTCCCGTAGGCGCCATGCCGCTGGCATTGAGCACATAGATCTTGTGCTCCTTGGCGACGTAGATCATGGCAAAAAGATCTCCGCCCACGCCCACCATCATAGGTTCGGTCACATTCAGCACCGCGGCGGTCGCCACGGCTGCATCGATGGCATTTCCGCCTTGCTGGAGAATTTGCAGGCCGGCCTGCGCGGCGAGCGGCTGACTGGCAACGACCATGCCGTGCTGTCCCATCACCTCGGATCGGCTCTGTGCCGGCCACCCTTCGGCTCGGGCCCCGCGCACCGCGCCGCAAAAGGCAGGCGGCGGCGTAGACTCGCATGATTGCAGCTTGGGCGTCCCTTGGGCCAGTACCTGGCCGGCGGCAGCGATGCTCGAGATCAGGGCAATTGCGTTGAGGAATTTTTGCATGTTGGTCCGGTCCGTCTTTGAATTCATGCGCGTCGTCGATAGTGACACTTTCTCGCGCCGGTTTCACGCCACGCAGGTACCGCGCGGGGACTGTTCCTCTCGCAAGGGCAGGTCTGGTAGCCTAGCGATCGGGAGACCGCTCGTTCATGCTTTGGCTGTTGCATCTCAAAACTCTGCTCAAGGAGCTGCTTCTCCCGCCCGCAGATTTTCTATTGCTGGCTTTGCTGGGTCTGGCGCTGCTCAAGCGCCGGCCGGCGCTGGCACGCGGCTGTTTGATCGCGGCGGTCGGGGCACTGTGGCTGCTGTCGACTCCGGTGGTCTCGGACGGCTTGTCGGCGCTCGCTGAGCACTATCCACCTGTGGATCTGCGGCTTGCCCGGGACGCACAAGCGATCGTAATTCTGGGCGGCGGCGGTCAGCGTGCTTACGCGCCCGAATATGCGGGACCGGCCGCCGAGCCCTTGTTGCTCGAACGTCTGAGCTATGGAGCCTACCTGGCTAAAAAAACCGGCTTGCCCATTCTCGTGACAGGATTCCCGCTCGAAGCCAGGGCGATGCACGACACATTGCTGCGGAACTTCGGCATCGAAGCGCATTGGGTCGACTCGTCGGCCTTCGATACATTTCAGAATGCGCGAAATTCTGCGCTAATACTCAACCCCGAGGGCGTGCACCGGATCCTGTTGGTGACCCGCGCCACGCACATGTGGCGCGCGGTGCACGAATTCACCGCGGCGGGGCTCGATGTCATCGCCGCGCCCGCAGGGATGCTGGCAACGCGCAATTTCAGCGTACTTGCCTTCCTACCGGGCCCGCAAGCGCTGGTACGCTCCCAAATGGCGATCTACGAGTTGCTGGGCGAGTCGGTGCGCGTCTTCCTTGCAGCGACGCATTTAAGGCGGCACCAGGTTTTGCCGCGTCAGCGGTAGCGTCCCATCAATTTATCGAGCGCCGCGCTTCCGGGCGACAGCTTATTGAACGGGATGCTGTTGAGCGGCGCCTTGACGGTGCGGTTCAAGCCGTGAAACTCGGTGCCGTCGGCTTCATTGATATGGATGAGCCCCGTCACGTATTCGTTCTGCTTGAGCTTGTTCTCGATGTAGTTGTACGCTGCCGTGCGATCGGTCGGGTCATAGGACGGATCGAGCTTGCGCAGCACCACCCGGCTGCCGTCATGCAAGCTGACAGGGATCGCCTCGCCCGCCGGATAATCAACCGAAATTTCCTCGGCGCGCGGCACGAAGTCGGCTTCCACCGCTGCGTGATAATGCTCGCGGGTAAATCCGTAGCTCTTGGTCGAGCCTTCATGGTCGTTGAACGTGACGCAGGGGGACAAAACATCGATCAAGGCGAAGCCATTGTGGCGCATGCCCGCTTGGATCAGCGGCACGAGCTGCGCTTTATCGCCGGAAAAGCTGCGCGCAACGAAAGTTGCGCCGAGGGACAGCGCCAACAGAACGGGATCTATCGGCGGCGAGGCATTGGTCTCGCCGCGTTTTGCCTTGCTGCCGATATCGGCGGATGCGGAGAACTGGCCTTTGGTGAGGCCGTACACGCCGTTGTTCTCGATTAGATACAGCATATTGACGTTGCGGCGGATGGCATGCACCAGCTGGCCGATGCCGATCGACAAGGAATCGCCGTCGCCCGATATGCCCACGTAAGTCAGGCTGCGATTGGCTGCATTTGCGCCGCCGGCAATCGAGGGCATGCGTCCATGAACGGAATTAAATCCATGCGAGCCGCTGACGAAATAGGCCGTGGTCTTCGATGAACAGCCGATACCGGAGAGCTTGACCAATTGTTCCGGCTGCAAGGACAAACCCCAGCAGGCTTCCACGATGGCCGCCGTCACCGAGTCGTGGCCGCAGCCGGCGCACAGCGTCGACATGCTGCCCTCGTACTGGCGCCGCGTGAGTCCCAGTTCATTGGTGGGCAGCGAGGGGTGGGCGACCTTGGGCTTATTGATGTATGACATAGAGGACTCGTAAGTTCAGCGTGGAACCGCGCTCAATCTCGGCGCCTCGGCGAGCTTGGCGCGGACTTCATCGACGATGGGCTGCGCCGAAATCGGCAGTCCGCTGTAGCTCAAGATCGAGAACAGCTTGGATTTCTCGACCGCCGTCTCGAGCGTCAGCAGAGACTTCAATTGCGCATCGCGGTTCTGCTCCACGACAAAAATGGTCGAATGCGTCCTTAAAAACAACTCGACGTCGCTGTTGAACGGAAACGCTTTCACGCGCAGATAGTCCACGTCGATCTTCTGATGTCCGAGGACATCGAGCGCTTCGCGTATCGCGCCATCGCAACTGCCGATGCTGATGATGCCGACGGCATTGGTGCCTTTGCCGATCATGACGGGCTTCGGCACGTACTTCGAGGCGGCCGCGAATTTGCGTTTCAGTCGATCGAGCACCACCTGGTATTCGGCGGAGTCCTCGGTGTAGCCGCCGTACTGGTTGTGGCCGGAGCCGCGCGTGAAATAGGCGCCCTTGGGGCTCGTTCCCGGCAGGGTTCGATACGGAATTGCATCATCGTCGCGATCCAGATAGCGGTAAAATTTCTCCAAGCCGTCGAGCTCCTGCTTCGTCAGGACCTTGCCCCGATCCGGCTGATAGGCGTCGTCCCACTTGAGGTCCGGACACATCCAGTCGTTCATGCCGATGTCCAGATCCGAGAGCACGAAGACCGGCGTCTGCAGGCGTTCTGCCAGATCGAAGGCCTGCACGGCCATGTAGAAACATTCCTCGGGATTGGCGGGAAACAGCAGTACGTGACGCGTATCGCCATGCGAGGCGTAAGCGCACAGCATGACGTCGCCCTGCTGGGTGCGCGTCGGCATGCCGGTGGAAGGACCCACGCGTTGCACGTCGAAAATGACGCAGGGCACTTCAGCGTAATAGGCCAGCCCGATGAATTCGTTCATCAGCGAGATGCCGGGACCGCTGGTCGGCGTGAAGGCCCTGGCGCCGTTCCACGATGCACCCAGGACCATACCCACCGCCGCGAGTTCGTCCTCGGCTTGCAGGACCGCAAAGCTTCGCTCGCCCGTCTGCGGATCGACGCGATAGCGCTCGCAAAAGCCCTTGAAGGCATCCATCAACGACGTCGACGGAGTGATGGGGTACCAGGCACCCACGGTCGCGCCGGCGTAGACGCAGCCCAAGCCCGCGGCCGTGTTGCCGTCGATCATGATGTGCCCGCGGGTTTTGTCCAGGTGCTCGACGCGCAGCGGCAGAGGTGAAGTCAGATTTTTCTTGACGTAGTCGTATCCAAAACGCAGCGCTTTGGTATTCGAGTCGAGCAGCTTCGGCTTTTTGCCGTAGCTCTCGCTCAAGAGTCCGCTGATCACATCGAGGTCGACGTCGAGCAGCGCAGCCAGGACGCCGGCGTAGGCGATGTTCTTCAACAGAATGCGATTGCGCACACCGTCGAAATTCTCGTTCACGAGCTGGGCGAGCGGCACCCCGATCACGGTGATGTCGCCGCGCTGCAGCAGCGAGCTGCGCGGCCAGGTCGAGTCATAGATCAAATAGCCGCCGGAGCGCAGTTCCCGAACATCCTTGGAGTAGGTTTCGGCATTCATCGCCACCATGATGTCGACGTGGCTCGCGCGGGCGGTGTAGCCGTCGCGGGTCACCCGGATTTCGTACCAGGTCGGCAACCCCTGAATATTCGACGGAAAATAATTCTTGCCGGTGACCGGCACTCCCATGCGGAAGATCGCCTTCATGATCAGCGAATTGGCGCTTGCGGATCCCGTGCCGTTGACGTTCGCGAACTTCACCACGAAATCGTTTACGCGATTGGCCTCGGCTATCAGGCTGGGCATGCACGAACCTCCTCATCGACGGCGAGCGGAATTCGAATGGTCGACTTCTGCATGTCCCATGCAGCCGTCGGACAGCGCTCCGCGCACAGTCCGCAATGCACGCAAACATCCTCATCCTTGACCATCACTCGTGCGGTTTGCGGCAGCGCCGCCGACACGTACAAGGACTGGGTCGGGTTCGTGGCCGGCGCGGTCAAACGCGCGCGCAGCTGCGCCTCCGGACCATTCGGTGCAATGGTGAGGCAATCAACCGGACAAATGTCGATACATGCATCACACTCGATGCACAACTTGGCGGAAAAGACCGTCTGGACGTCGCAATTCAAGCAACGCTGCACCTCGAGCGCGGCTTCTTCCGCCGTAAATCCCAGTTCAACCTCGATGTTGATTTTCTTGAAGCGGTCGACCAGGCCAACGTGCGGCACCAAGCGGCGTTCGACGCCGTTGTATTCATTCTTGTACGCCCATTCGTGCATGCCCATTTTGCGGCTGGACAGAGTCACGCCGCGCGGCATCCGCTCATCGATCGATTCATCGTGACAGAACTTGTGTATGGAAATGGCAGCCTGATGGCCGTGCTCGACCGACCAGATGATGTTCTTCGGGCCGAACGCCGCGTCGCCGCCGAAAAACACTTCCGCGCGGGTCGACTGAAAGGTGACCGTGTCGACCTTGGGCACGTTCCATTTGTCCAATTCGATGCCGATGCCCTTTTCGATCCAGGGAAAGGCGTTTTCCTGGCCGATCGCAAGAATGACGTCATCGCAGGGAAAGAACACGTCGCCGAGCGATCGCGTCGCCTTTATGTCGCCCTTCTCGATATCGTATTCGAGTTTTTCGAACATCATGCCGGTAAGCTTGCCGCCTTCGATGACGAAGGATTTCGGCGCATGATTGATGACGATTTCGACTTTTTCCGCCTCCGCGTCTTCGAGTTCCCATTCAGAGGCCTTGAAGAATTGACGCGGTTTGCGGGCCATGACTTTTACATTCTTTGCGCCGAGCCGCAGCGAGCTGCGGCAGCAATCCATGGCGGTGTTGCCGACGCCGATGATCAGAACGCGCTCCCCCACCTTATCGATATGGCCGAACGCGATCGACTCGAGCCACGCGATGCCGATATGAATGCGATCGGTAGCGTGGCGGCCGGGTAATTCCAGTTCCTTGCCCTTGGGCGCACCCGAACCGACGAACACCGCGTCGAATTCTTCGGCATCGAGCATTTGCTTCATGCTCTTGATGGGCGAATTCAAACGCAGGTCGGCACCCATGTTCACGATGTAGCCGATTTCCTCATCGAGTACGTTGGCGGGAAGCCGGAACGCCGGAATGTTGGTGCGCATCAAGCCGCCCGGCACGCCGTACTGCTCGAAGATCGTGACCTCGTAACCCAAGGGCAACAAATCATTGGCGACGGTGAGCGAAGCCGGGCCGGCGCCGATGCATGCAATGCGCTTGCCGTTTTTTTCGCGCGGCGCCTTGGGCAGCCGCTCGGTGATGTCATCGCGATTGTCGGCGGCGACGCGCTTCAATCTGCAGATCGCAACCGGTTTCTCTTCGATGCGGCCGCGGCGGCACGCCGGTTCGCAAGGCCGGTCGCACACACGGCCCAATATGCCGGGAAATACGTTCGACTCCCGGTTCACCATGTACGCTTCGGTGAACTCACCCTGTGCAATCAGGCGAATATATTCCGGAACATCGGTGTGCGCTGGACAGGCCCACTGGCAATCGACGACCCGATGGAAGTAATCGGGTTTGGAAGTATCGGTCGGCTCCATGTTTCCTCGTAATTCTATCCCCAAAGGCCAATATAGAAGTATAGCGGTCGGCGGCACGCGCTGAGCGCCCAATACGGTACATGCGCTTGCGCCCAAGGGGAGCGCTCGCTAGACTGCAGGCGTGCGTATGGCTATGCAAGAGACTGAAATTTAAGATATTTTCAATCAAGGCGGCGCAGCATGATCCTCGTCCAAGGCCATAACGCCACCTGCCCGCACTGCTGGGAAATGATCACCCTGACGCTGGACCTGTCGGTTGCCGAGCAATCCTACGTCGAGGATTGCCCGGTGTGCTGCAAACCGTTGATCGTTTCGTACAGCGCACGCAACGGCGAAGTCGTCGAATTCAACGTCGAGGCCTCGGATTGAAACCGCAGCGCGATTCGCCGTCCTATGGCGGATTCAAAACGGTGCGGATTCTCATCTTGCTGTTGGTATTGGTGATGGTGGCGCTGACGACTTGGCAAGACCGCTATCGCAGCACGCGCTGGAGGGAACCGCTGTATGTCTCGATCTATCCGATCGCCGCGGATAACAGCGCGGTCACGTTGCGCTACCTGGCGGGGCTTGATCCCGGCCGCTTCAAGGCGATCGATGATTTTTTTGTGCGCGAAGCGCGGCGCTACGCCTTAAGGGAGAGCGAACCCGTCAAGACCCGCCTGCGGGCCCAGTTGCGCGATGAACCGCCGCAGCGCGCGCCGAATGCGGGAATGCTGGCGACGGCATGGTGGAGTCTGAAACTGCGCTACTGGGCGTGGCGGGTGAGCGGGCACGTCAAAGAACCGGAAGACATTCGCATGTTCGTGCTGTATCACGATCCGGCCCTGACGCCCGAGGTACCGCATTCACTGGGTCTGACCAAGGGACTCATCGGCGTCGTCTATGCGTTTGCGGCTCCTGATATGGACGGCGAAAACGCCGTGGTAATCGCCCACGAATTGCTCCACACGGTCGGGGCCAGCGACAAGTACCTGCCCGGCAACGATGCCCCTCGATTTCCAGAAGGCTTCGGTGATCCCAACCAAGTGCCGCTCTATCCGCAGCGCACGGCTGAGATCATGGCCGGGCGGCGCATGCTGAGCGCCGTCCGGTGGCAGCAGGCCGAGTCGCTGGACGAGGCGACCATCGGTCCAGCGACGGCGCTGGAAATACGCTGGATGCAGCCCCATTAGACTTCGGCGGCGATCTCTTGCGTGCCGTCAAGCCAAGGCCTTCAGCACCGGATCATGCATGGCCCCATTGGTCGCCAGCACGCTCGTGGATTTGAGCGTGAGCGGTGCGCCGTCGAGCTCGGTAAAACGGCCGCCGGCCTCGTTGACGATGGCCGCGCATGCGGCAACGTCGAGAATATTGATGTCGGTTTCAATGACGGCGTCGATCTTGCCGGCCGCGAGCAGATGATAGTGCAAAAAATCGCCGTAGCCGCGGATGCGGTTGGCCCGTGCGATCATCGCGCCATAGCGCAGCCACTTGGGTCCCGTGGCCAGGCTCTTCATATTGCCGCAAGACAAATGCGCCGACTCGATCGTGGCGACTTTGCTGACGGCGATGGGTTCGCCGTTTAAGAATGCGCCGTGACCGCGTTGCGCGTAGGCGAGTTCGCCATAGATGGGCGCGCTCGAGACGCCGAGAATCAACTCGCCGTGATGCATCAAGGCAATCTGCGTCGAAAACATCGAATACTCGCGTACGAATGCTTTGGTGCCGTCGATGGGATCCACTATCCAAAGATATTCGGCATCCTCACGATGCATTCCGGTCTCTTCGCCGAAAAAACCGTGTGCGGGGAACCGCGCCTCGATGATCTCGCGGATGGCCGATTCGCAGCGGACATCCGCCTCAGTGACCGGCGATTTGTCCGCCTTGATGCGAATTTCAACGTTGCGCTGGTACAATGCGCGGGCAATTTGCGCCGCGCTTTCTGCGGCATCCAGTGCCGCTTGCAGTTCTGGGGAATGATTCATGGAACGCCACCATAGCAAACCTTGTGCTAGCGTCGCATCCTCGAAGGCGATGTTGAAACATGGGTAATCGGCTCAGCAAAATCTACACGCGGACCGGCGATGACGGCAGCACGGGTCTCGGCGATGGAACCCGTGTTGCCAAAGAAAACTTGCGGGTGGAAGCCTACGGCACCGTCGACGAAACCAACAGTGCGGTGGGCGTGATTTTGGGCAATCCGGCGCTGCCTGCGGATATCCAGCGAGCCTTGACGGAAATTCAGCACGATCTGTTCGACCTGGGCGGAGAGCTGTGCATTCCCGGCCACCTCATGATCGGCGCGGCACATGTCGATCGCCTCGAACGGGAGCTGGATGGATTCAACGAAGGCTTGCCCCCGCTCAAGGAGTTCATCCTGCCCGGCGGCGGCTCGGCCGCGGCCGCATGTCATCTTGCCCGCGCCATCTGCCGGCGCGCCGAGCGGCGCTGCTGGTCGCTGGCGCGCGGCGAGAACGTATCCGCCGATGCGCTCAAGTATTTAAACCGATTGTCGGACCTATTGTTCGTCATCGCCCGGGTGCTGGCGCGCGGCGCGGGCGGCGAGGTGATTTGGCGCCGAACCGCTGCACCGAAAAATTGAAGGTCAGCCCGCGCTAGCTGCCGGCTGCTAGCGGCGCCCAGAGGCCCCGCAGAGCCTGGAAATGCAGGAGCGCGCGCGTTCCCAGTCGAACGCCGGGCCCGGATCCGTCTTGCGTCCCGGGGATATGTCGCTGTGCCCTACCAGCCGGTCCGGAGACAGTCGCGGGTATGCTTCACACAGGGCGGCCACCGCAATCGCCAGAGTCTCATATTGCGCGGCCTCGTACGCCAGGGTGTCGGATCCCTCGAGTTCCACACCGATGGAGAAATCATTGCACGCCGCCCGGCCCTCGAAGGCCGACTGACCCGCATGCCAGGCGCGATCGGTGAATTTGACAAATTGCGTGACCTCACCGTCGCGCGCCACCAGAAGATGCGAGGAGACGCGCAATTCCCCGACCTCGGCAAAATACGGGTGGATGTCGAGCGGCAGCGTGTTCGTGAACAGCCGTTCGATCCAAGGTCCGCCGAATTCTCCCGGCGGCAGGCTGATGCCGTGCACGACGATCAGATGCGCCTCCACGCCGGGCGGACGCGCATCGAAGTTCGGCGACGCGACTTGTCTTGCGCCCCGCATCAACGCGCTTTCGAGGTCAACTTGCAACACTGGCTCCTTCCCGCCGATACCGGCGCTAGCATATGCGACAATTGCGCGCATATGAATGGCACACTCGAGCACGAGCGCGTTTCGTGCGTTTGACCCGTGTTTTCATCGACGGCGCACTTTCTGCCGGCAGCCTTGTGGAACTGACGCGCGATACCGGCGCGCATTTGGTGAAAGTGCTGCGTGCGCGCAGCGGCGATGAACTCGTGCTGTTCAATGGCGACGGCCGCGAATACGACGGAACCATCGAGAGCGTGCGCGGCGCTCGCGTCTCGGCATCGATCGGTGCCGCGCGCTCAGTGGCTCGGGAGTCGCCCTTTTCCCTGACCCTCGTGCAGTGTGTGCCGCGCGGCGATCGCATGGATTTCATCGTGCAAAAGGCCACCGAGCTCGGCGTTGCGAGCATTGTGCCGGTGTTGAGCCGTCGCAGCGTGGTACGTCTCGACGCCGAGCAGGCCGCATCGAAACAGGCGCATTGGCGCGCGGTCGCGGTGAGCGCCTGCGAGCAGTGCGGCCGCAATCGACTTCCCACGGTGGAAGCACCGCAGGCGCTGCTCGCCTATCTCGGCGCCCTGCAACCGCCGGATGCATCAGGCGAATTCCTGCGCTTGGTTTTAGAACCCGAACGCGCAAGCCAACGATCCCACGCCGCCCGATCCCATGCCGCCCGATCCATCGACGTCGATAACGCCGCGGCCAACAGCGCGCAAATCGCCATCGGTCCCGAAGGCGGATTCACGCCGGAGGAGCTCGAGGCATTTGAATTATCTGCTTTCGCTCGCTTGGGACTGGGTCCTCGGGTTCTGCGCACGGAAACGGCCGCCATTGCCGCCATCGCGGTCTTGCAGGCTCGATTCGGCGATATGTCGGTGGTTTCCGACGATTCGTCGCGAAGCGCAGACTCTTGATGGCGCCACATGGCGGGGATATAAGCCAATAACAACCGTTGCGCCGGGATGCTTCTATGAAGTCCAGAATTGCGGCCGCGCTCGTCATGCAGTGGTCTTTGCTGCTGCCCGCCTGTGGGGGCGGGGGCGGTGGCGGCGCCGGTACCGTAGCTCCGTCAATAACCGCGCAGCCCACCGACCAACGCGTGATTGTCGGACAAGCGGCAACCTTTACCGTTACCGCGAGCGGCACGGCACCTCTCGCTTACCAATGGCAAAAAGGCGGAACATCGATTCCGGGTGCAACCGCGGCAAGCTACCTCACGCCGCCCGCGGCACTCGGCGACGATGGCGCCGCCTTCCAGGTCATTGTCAGCAACGCGGCGGGGAAGGTCGCCAGCAATAGCGCCAAGCTCACGATTGCCGCCGGCACGACGCTCGCGCGCGGGATCGATGTGGCCACGTATAAGAACGATCTTAACCGCAGCGGTCAGAACACATCCGAAACGGCGCTGACCCTCAACAATGTCGCGTCCTCGACATTCGGCCTGCTGCGCCTGTTGCCGGTGGACGGCAAGGTCGATGCGCAGCCTCTGTACTTGTCCAAGCTCGGTGTGGGTACCGCCTTTTTCAATGCCGTATTCGTCGCCACGGAGCATGGCTCGGTGTACGCCTTCGATTCGGACTCTGGCGCCGTTATCTGGCATGTCTCGTTGATCCCCGCCGGAGATTCTCCGAGCGATGCACGCGGCTGCACCCAGGTAACTCCCGAAATCGGCATCACCTCCACGCCGGTGATCGATCGCAGCGCGGGGTCCAACGGCACGATCTACGTGGTCGCCATGTCGATCGACGGCAGCTCCAACTACCATCAGCGCTTGCATGCGCTCGACGCCTCCACGGGTGCCGAGCTGTTGAACGGTCCGGTTGAAATCTCCGCGTCGTACCCGGTCACCGGCCCGGCGACATCAACGTTCGACGCCAAGAGCTATGAAGAACGCGCGGCGCTGCTGTTGTTGAACGGCACGATCTATACCAGCTGGACCTCGCATTGCGACAATACGCCCTATGGCGGCTGGATCATAAGCTTTGCGCAAGCCACGCTTGCGCGCAATGGCGCTCTCAACATTGCCGCCAACAGCTCCGCCGGACCGGCGATTTGGATGGCCGGCGGCGGCCCCGCCGTCGATGCCTCGGGCAACATCTATGTGCTCTCCGCGAATGGCGCATTTGAGACGACGATGGATGCCAATGGCTTCCCCAACAAGCGGGACTTCGGCAATTCATTCCTCAAAATCTCGAGCGCCGGCGCCGGGTTGAGCGTGCTGGATTACTTCACCATGTCCAATGAAGTCTCCGAATCGAACGGCGATACCGATTTGGGATCCGGCGGCATCATGCTGTTGCCGGATTTGAAGGATTCCGTCAATACGGTGCGGCATCTTGTGATCGGCGCCGGCAAGGACGCGAATATTTACGTCGTCGATCGGGATTCGATGGGGAAGTTCAATGCCGGCAGCAACGACAATTACCAGACATTGAATGGCGTGCTGACCGGCGGCATCTTTTCGACGCCGGCCTATTTCAATGGCACCATCTACTATGGACCGGTATCCGGTACGCTGAAAGCATTCGCGATTTCCAACGCCAAGCTGTCCGCCACACCGCAATCGCAGTCAGCGACGCAATTCACCTATCCGGGAACCGCGCCCAGCGTCTCTGCCAACGGCGCGGCCAACGGCATCGTCTGGGCACACGAGAACTCGTCGCCGGCGGTGCTGCATGCCTACGACGCCGCGAATCTGGCGCACGAGCTTTACAACAGCAACCAAGCGGCCGCCAACCGCGACCGGTTTGGCGCGGGCAACAAGTTCATCACGCCGACCGTCGCGGACGGCAAAGTGTTCGTGGGCACCGCCAGCGCTGTCGCGGTTTTCGGACTGCTGCACTGACCCGCCAGTAGGACTTCACTGCATCACCGAGGTTTCTTCGGCGATCATTTCCTCCAGGCGCTGCAGGTCGGGAATCAGGGGCGTCTCGTTGACCATGCGCACCTGACATATGACCGGAGAGCGTTCGGGAAAGCTGCGTGACGGATCTGGGCGCACGACGTCGGCGTTGACGCGCACCAGCTGCGGAAACCCTTGGGTCAGCATGCCGAAGTAGCCTGCCTTCACCTGGCCGCCGGCGGCATGGAAGATCACGATACGGGTTCGCGTCGTAATACTGGGAAGAGGCTGCCCGAACGCGCCTTCGAAGGATACGACGGGGACGTTGCGGCCGCTCCAGCTGACGACGCCCGCATACCAGGGCGGCGCATTGGTCATCTCCGCGGGCGCTTGATATCCAATGACTTCGGCAACGCAGGCGCGCGGCACGATCAGCCGCTCCCCGGCCAGGGGCACCAGCAAGCTATACAGCTCGTCGCGCAATTCGGACATAGAACCTCTACCGCGCGAGGGCGCTGCGGCGATTGACGAGCGGCTCGATGGCATCGAGCAGCTGGCTTTCTTGATACGGCTTGCCGAGATAATCGTCGACGCCGAGCTCGATAGCGCGCGCGCGGTGTTTTTCGCTCACCCTTGAGGTGATCATCACGATCGGAATTTGCTTGAGGCGCGGGTCATTGCGCACGTGTGCGGCCAGTTCGTAGCCGTCCATGCGCGGCATTTCGATGTCGAGCAGAATGATGTCCGGCAGATTTTCTTGCAGCAGCGAGACTGCATCCACGCCGTCCTTGGCCGTCAACACGCGCATGCCGTTGCGCTCCAGCAAGCGCTGCGTCACGCGGCGCACCGTAATCGAATCGTCCACCACCAGTGCGAATGTGCGCCGATCGCGCTGATCCAGCACAACCGTTTCCGTCGGGCGCGCGCGCCACTCCGATCGCACCAAGGATCCCATGTCGAGAATCAGGACGATACGGCCGTCGCCCAGGATCGTCGCTCCCGCGATGCCGCGGATCGCCGATATCTGCGGTCCTAAGGATTTCACGACGATTTCCCGGCTGCCGACCAACTCGTCGGTCACGAGGGCCGTCGAATGTTCGCCGGCGCGTATCAGCACCACCGACATCGAGACGTCGGAATCCGGCAAGCGCGTCGCGCCGAGCCCAACGAAGGATCCCAAGTGCTGGAAGCGGTATTTCTGACCGCCGTATTCGAACAGCGGCGCGTCCTTGCCGAGGTGCCGTGCCACGATATTTCTCGGCAGGCGCACGACCCCTTCGACGGTCGCCAGCGGCAGTGCGTAGGTTTCCTCCGCCACGCGCACGATAAGCGCTTGACTGATCGCCAAGGTAAACGGCAGGCGGATCGTGAATCGCGAGCCCTTGCCGAAAGTGGAGTCTATGAATAGACCGCCGCCCAGCTTTTTGACCTCGGTGGCCACCACGTCCATCCCGACGCCGCGGCCGGCCGCCTGGGTGACATGGCCTGCGGTGCTGAAGCCCGGCTCCAAAATAAGCTGTACCGCCTCTTCATCGGTGAGCTTCGCATGCGCATCTATCAAGCCGAGCGCGATCGCTTTTTCCCGGATGAGCTTCACATTGATGCCGGCGCCGTCATCGGCGACGATGATGACGATTTCCGCGCCGTCGCGCTCCAGGCTGACCGAGATGCGGCCCACATCCGGCTTGCCGAGCAACGCGCGGCGATCCGGCGCTTCGATGCCATGCACGACGGAGTTGCGCAGCATGTGTTCCAACGGCGCGACCATCCGCTCCAGCATCTGCCGGTCGAGTTCCGCAGCGGCGCCCTGCACGGCAAGTTCCGCGCGCTTTCCGGTATCGTTCGCGGCCTGGCGAACCAGACGAGTCAGGCGCTGCACATGGCGTTGAAACGGCACCATGCGCGTGCGCATCAAGCTGTTCTGCAATTCGGTAATGACGCGGGCCTGTTGAGTCAGCAGGCTCTGCGCCTCGCGCGTCAAAGTCTCGAGCAGTCCCTGAATGCTGGCGACATCGCTCGAAGTTTCAGCAAGGGCGCGCGAGAACTGCTGCAAGGTCGAATATCGGTCCAGTTCGAGCGGATCGAAGTCGTCGCGCCGCGGCTCCATGTCGTGATGGCGATGCAGAACTTGCGCCTCGGTTTCAATTTCCAAGCCGCGCAATTGTTCTTTCAAGCGCGTCACGGTGCGCGCCAGCTCCGCCAGATTGAAGTCGATGGAATTGACCTGCTGATCGAGGCGGGCGCGGAAAATGCTCACTTCGCCGGCATTGTTGAGCATGGTGTCGAGCAGATCGGCGTCCACGCGCGCCATCTCGACCCGTTCCACCGCCGGCGCCTCACGCCCGGGCAACACGGGTGCGCTGCTCAATTCCAGGCTCGAAACCTCATCGGATGCCGCAGCTTCCTCTGAAGCGTCCGGCGAAACCGCTGCGGAGGGGGGCGGCGGCGCGGGCGCACGTGCCTGCGCCGGAACTGCAGCCTGTGCCGCGGCCGGCGCGGAGGCAGCAACGGCGGTTTTAGCCGGCACGGCGGCGGCGGCAGGTTGCGCGCTTGCGGGCTGCTGCGCCAGTCCGCGAATTTGCGCGATGAGCTCGCGCGCCGCGCTTGGCAGCGTACCGTTGCTCACCAGATCGCGCATGCGGGAGAGTTCATCGAGGCTGGCCTGCATGACGGCGTGCGCATGGTCATCGCCGGCAACCGCGCCGCTGTCGATCTGCAGCACCAGCGTCTCGAGTTCGTGGCTCAAATCGCCCATGGCCATGACGCCGGCCATTCTCGCCCCGCCTTTCAAGGTATGCAGCTGACGCTGCAGCTCGGCGACCGGTTGTTTGTCCTTGCGGTCTTGATTCCAGACGGTGAGCGAGCCCTGCGCGCTCTCCAGCAATTCGGTCGCTTCTTCGCTGTAAATGTTCGCAATTTCGTGATCGAACTGCTCCGCGGGGGGCGGCGCCGCGGCCGGTGCTGCGGCCGGTGCTGCTGCAGCCGTCGGCGGCGGTGCCTCGGCTGCCGGCTTCGCCGGAGGCGCTGCGGCGAGCGCCGGTACCATTGCCGAAGCGCTCGTATCGCGCGCCGCATTCGCAATCATCGCGTCCACTTCCGTTTCCAGATCGCGGAACCGTGCCAGCAGCGCGGGCTGATCGGAGAAGAATCCCGTCGACTCGTTGATGTGAGAGAGCACGTTTTCGATGGAACGCACCGACTGCTCGAGCGTCGCGAGCCCTGCGTCCGAAAGACCATGTCCGCTGTCGAACACCTTGCGCATCACATGATTGAGCGGTTCGGTGATGCGAATCCCGTGGCGAGCCTCCGCCATCTTGGAGCTGCCGCTCAAGGTGTGAATCGCGCGGTACACCGATTCGGGCAGATCATGCGGCGCGGGCTGGCCGGAACGCTTGCGCAGATATTCACGGATCTCGGTCAAATGACTGGAGGTCTCCTTTGAGTAGATATCGTGCAGCGTGGCGTCCATCGTGGGTTTTTGCGCCGCGCCCCCGCCGTCCCAGCTCGCTGTGGCGCTGTTGGCGTCGGATCCGGCACGGTCTTCAGGCGCGACGTTGACTCTTGTTTGCTCCGGATCGCGGCCATCGGCATAGGCAAAAGCGCGGGTCATCAGCGTCTCGGTCGGCGTGGAACCGGGCCGTCCGGTCTCCAGCTGTTCCACCAATTGCGGCAATGCCGCCACCGAATTGCGCAGCAGTGCCATCATTCCCGGCGTTCGCGTCAGGGTCTTGTCGATGATTCGATTCAGTAGATTCTCGATCGACCATGCGAATTCAGCGATCGAGCGTGCCCCGACCATGCGTCCGCTGCCTTTCAAGGTGTGAAAGCTGCGGCGCATGGACGACAACGCGTCCAGATCCATGGGATTTTGATCCCACAGGGGAAAAGCCTTCTGCACCGAGGCGATTTCTTCCTTGGCTTCCTCGATGAACAATTCGACGAATTGCGGATCGACCGCCTCGGGTTCGGGCACGGCAATCAGCGGATTGGTCGCGGCATGGGCGCGTTTGGTGCGCTCCAAGGCGATGGTTTCCGCCGGATCCAGCTTGACGGTCTTGGCGGCTTCGCTGCTCGTGAGATTCAAATTCGGCACGCGCGCCAGCGCCTCATTGTCCGCCAGCGTCTTGAGACACATTTCGGCGTTATCCAGCATGTACCATGGGTCGGTACGCCCGTTCTGCAGCGTCTCCATGTAGTACTCGATGCTGACGATGGCGTCGGCGACGCGCTCCAAGCGGATCGGGTCCGGTTGCGGGGCGCCCGGCTCGATCAGCCTGCGAACCTGTGCGCCGACGGCGTCCATCAATTCAACCGCACGGCCTTTCCCCAGCATGAGCAGCCCCGCGGTGATGCCTCGCAGCAGCTGCGGCACATTGTCGAGGCCTTGCGGCGAGAATTCATTGGGCTTTTGAACCGCGGTTGATACCGCCTCCTTGATGCGCGCCAAATTGACGATGCACTCGCGCAGCACCGCTTCGCTGACTTGCTTGAATTCATGGTCCTGATCGAACGGAACTTCGGCTGCGGCCTCGCCCGAAGGTGTGGGCAGGATCAGCCGGACCAACTGGTCATCCAAGCTGTCTTCGATGGACAGCAGAACGCCGGCGACTCTCACCAACGAGTCTTCGGACGGCGGCTTGCCGTCCTGGACGATCTGCGAAAGTGCCTGGATTTCTTCCTGCACGCGCTGGCGCAGCTCGCCCAGGCCCAGCACGCCGAGCGTGTCGCTGATTTTTTTCAGCAGCTCGAGCTGCGGCTGAAGTTCAGAGCTTTGACCGCCGCCGCGGCGCACGAAGATATCGAGAACATCCTTGACCTTCGAAAGGTCTTCCTTGATGGCCGCCGCGACGGTGCGCATCAACTTGACGCTGGGTGCGGACAGGCTCTCCCGTTCCTGCTCGATGGTGTCATCGACCGGCAGCAGCTCCGCCAGCTTGAATGATGCGCGCACCGCGGAAATGCGTCCGCCGCCGGTAGTTGCGCGCGCGACGTAATAGAGCAAATTATTGAGCAAGTCGATCGGCGGATCTTCGCAATAGCGCGCCTCGCCGAGTTCGTAGAGCGCCTTGATTTGCCGGTCTGCCTGGCCGAGCAAGCGCTTCAAGGTCGCGCTACCCTCCAGCCCGTTGGCTCGAACCGCTTCGAGGATCGCCCCTACGACCCACCATAGCTGGAACACCGGTTGCGTGGTCGCGACCTGCTCGAGCTTTTCGGTCACCTTGGCGAGAATTTCCAGGTTCTGCACCGTGCGCTCGCCGCGGATATATCCCAGCAAGCCGATCTGGAATCGAGGCCGCAGGCGCCTCGCCCACTGCGCCACGGATATCGATTGTTCTCCCTGCGTCAGCGATTGCGGTGCGGCGTTTTGGTCGGATTTCAGGTTGAGCAGCAGCAACGTGCCTTCGGATAGCAGCGGGCTGCCGCGCACGGAGCGCAAATCATTGAGCAGCGGCAGCAGCACCAGCGCCAGGTCCCGCCCGCCGGACAAGACGCGCTCTAGATAGGTCGGCAGCTGCACCATGGCGCGCATCAATGCATCGAGACCATCGACCTGCCGCTTCTGATCACTGCCCGAGCTCAGCAAGTAGCGCGTGACGTGCTCCATCTCCTCGGCGAGCAGCGCCGCACCGTAAACCTCGACCAGCCGCAACACGCCATGGGCCGAGTGCAGCTGGTCGGCGGACTTCTCCAGCAGGATGCGCTGATCGGGCCGTTCCGCGTAGGCCTCGAGAGAGGCGCGCGCGTCGTTCAGCGTTGCGCTGAGTTCCTTGGCGACCACGTGCAGGGTTTGGGAGCTGATATCGGTCATGCCGGAACCGTCGGGAGCCTAAGCTCCAATGCCGCTCGCCTTGCGCATTTTTCCGGTGGCGGCAGGCGCCGGCGCGACAGGCGGCTGTACTGCAGGCTCTTTCAGGGCAGGCAGCTTGCTCGAAGTCCCGCCGCCGCCGTGGCCGTAGTCGGGCAGGCGGAATCCCGCCACCGACTTGCGCAGCTGCGCAGACAGCGCGGCCAGCTTGGCGATCGAGGTGGATGTCGCCGTGGAACCTTCCGCGGTCTGCGATGAGATTTCGCGCACCACCTGCATGTTTTTCGAAATATTGCCGGACACGGCAGCTTGCTGGCGTGCGCTGGCGGAAATATTCTGCACCAGACTTGCGATCTGGTTGGAAACCTGCTCGATTTCCTCGAGCGCCGCGCCGGCGTTTTCGGCCAAAAGAGCGCCGCCGACCACATCCGTCGTGCTGCGCTCCATGGACACCACCGCCTCATTGGTGTCGGTCTGGATGGTGCGTACCAGCACTTCAATCTGCTTGGTGGCGTTCGCGGCACGCTCCGCCAGTCTTTGCACCTCGTCTGCCACCACGGCAAAGCCGCGTCCCGCTTCGCCGGCCATCGATGCCTGAATCGAGGCGTTCAGGGCGAGAATATTGGTCTGCTCGGCGATGTCGTTGATCAATTCAACGATGTTGCCTATCTCCTGGGAACTCTCTCCGAGGCGCTTGATGCGTTTGCTGGTTTCTTGAATGGTCTCGCGAATGGCATTCATGCCATCGATGGTGCGCCGCACCGCGTCGCCGCCCTTGTGCGCCACATCGACCGAATGACGCGCAACGTCCGAACAGCGTTCTGAATTGCCGGATACTTCTTCGATCGAAGCCGCCATGTCGGCCATCGATTCGCTGGCGGCGGATATCTGACGCGACTGAGCGCTGCTCGCTTTGGCCATGTGGGCCGCGGCTCCTTGGGTTTGCTTGGCAGCGCCGTCCAACTGAATGGCGCTGTCGTTGATGGTGGTCACGAGTTCGCGCAGCGCCTCGACGGCATAGTTGATCGAGTCGGCGATGGCGCCGGTGATGTCTTCGGTGACGGTCGCCTGAACGGTCAGATCCCCGTCGGCGAGGCTGGACAGTTCATCCAGCAAGCGCATGATGGCTTCCTGGTTGCGCTCGTTCTCGCGCACCCTGAGCTCGTTGCTGCGGCGCTGGTCGGCCGTCTTCGAATAGGTCCACGCCAGCGCGCCGAACAGCAGCGCCGACAGCGCCAGCAACCCCAGGATCCACACCTTGTAGCTGCCGCTTTCCACGCGCGGCGCCGCGCTGCCCAGTTGCGTAACGAGTGCACTGGCAAGCGCCGGTAAGCTGCGCGCCGCGGTCTGCGCCTTGGCGAGGGCGTCGGCCGCGCCGATCGCCTTGCGCACGCTGGCGGTGTATTGCTGATTGCGTTGCACCACGGTCTTCAGCCGCTGTTCAGGGTCGGCGCCGGTGACCTTCTGAATGGCAATGCCGGACTCTTCTCCGGACAATCCGCGGATCACTTGATTGAGAAATTCCAAGCTGTCCGCGAGGCGCTGTGCGCTCGGGCCGGCATCGCTGACACCCGACCCTAGGCCGTTCAAGTCCTGTTGAATGCGCTGCACGGTCAGCTCGAAACGCTCGAGGTAGCGGCTCATCCCCTCGAGCTTTTGGACGCCCACCGAACTGCCGAGATCGCCGAGTTCCGACAACAGCTTGGGCGCCAATTCGCGAACTTCATGGGTGGAGGTCTGTATCGTCTCGACGGCCGTCCTGGCCTCGGCGACCGATGCCACACCATCGTTGAGCTTGCTCCACGTGCCCGCATCTCCGGCGCCCGGCATATTGCTGCGCAGGGCTTTGAGCCGCGCGGCGCTCTTGGCGAGCGCATCAAAGGCGCTTGCCTCGCCGCGCAGCGCGTTCTGTGCCTCGAAGGGCACGCGCTGCGCCACGAGCGAGAGTTGTTCCGCGGGTGCGGCGACCGGGGAGGAACCGCGCGTCAGCGCGGTGAGCACGGCGGCCAGACCTATGCACACAACGACAAGGGCCGCCAGCACCGGCAGCAGATTCAAATTGGCTGATTTCTCTATTCGCCTTGCCGTCATCTTTCGTTCCTGGCCTAACTTGCCGCCTGCAAGAAACTCTGGCTCTCCACCAAACTCTTCAAACTCAAAACCGGCCAAACTTCGCCTCCGCGGCGAAAGGCGCCGGCAAGATAACTATCGCAGCGGATCACCGTCGGCGGCGCTTCCGCATTGAATTCGGATTCCGCAAAGCGGCGGAATCCCAAAACTTCATCGACCATCAGGCCGGCCGGAATGTCGCGGTGATTGACCACCACGACGCGTGTATTGCGTCCCGCCGTCGTTGCGCCGCTTCCCAAGTATTGCCGCAAATCCAGCATCGGCATGAGCGCTCCGCGCACGTTCGCCAGCCCCTTGACCCAGCTCTTGGCACCGGGAATGCGGGTGACGACGGCCGGGTATCCCAAAACCTCTCGCGTCTCTTCCCGCGCAACCAAAAAAGTCTCACCGCCCATGCGAAATGCCACGCCCACCCACTCTTGCCCCGCCTGCGCCTCGGCGACGCTATTCGCCGCCACCGTGCGGCTGCGTTTCTCCAATTCCTTGAGCAATTCGAATGGCCGATCGCGCAAGCCGCGCAGGCTCGTGTCGGACCCGCTAGTCGTACTCGTCATGTGGCCAGTGCGGCCTGCGCCTTCTCAACCAGAGCCTGCGCAGACACAGGTTTGACCAAATAATCCACCGCGCCTTGCCGCAAGCCCCAAACCCGGTCGGTTTCCTGGCCCTTGGTGGTCACCATGATGATGGGGATCAAACTGGTCTCCGGATCGTTGATCAACATGCGTGTTGCCTGATAGCCGTTGACGCCCGGCATGACGATATCCATGAAGATGAGGTCCGGCTTCATCTCCTTTGCCTTGCGCACGCCCTCTTCGCCGTTTTCGGCGGCGGCGGTCTTGAAACCGTGCTTTTCCAGCGCCTTTTGCATGACAAACACCTCGGTGGGTGAATCGTCAACAATTAGAATCAATGCCATCGCGTATTCTCCGTCATTTCCCGACGTGAGCTTCGATCGCTCCCAACAGTTCGTCTTTGGTGAACGGCTTGGTCAAATAGTGCTCCGATCCTACGATGCGGCCGCGTGCCCGATCGAACAGCCCATCCTTGCTCGACAGCATGATCACCGGAATCTGTTTGAATACCTTGTTGTGCTTGATCAGCGAACAGGTCTGGTATCCATCGAGACGAGGCATCATGATGTCCACGAACACGATGTCCGGCTGATGGTCGGCGATCTTGGATAGGGCATCGAAACCGTCGACGGCCGTGAACACTTCGCAACCCTCTTTGGTGAGAAGTGTTTCAGCGGTTCGGCGAATGGTCTTGCTGTCATCGATCACGAGGACCTTCAGGCCCGTGAGTTTAGGCTTGCCGCTGGTGATCATGCTCTCCATGACTTGCGTAGGTGCTGGAATCTTGTGGCTTTTTAACATATCCGGGCCGCGCAAGCCACGGTACGGAGTCGACATTTCGCGGCATGTGCGGGCAAACAGCGGTGGCCTGGTTCACAGTTTTTCCAAGAGAGCGGGCGAGCCGACCGCTTGCGCTAGACTTACGGAATGAGTATGTCGTCCCGAGTGCGTCTCGTCGTGATCATGGACCCCATCGCCGCGATCAAGCCGGCGAAGGACACGACCTTAGGATTGCTGCTCGCCGCGCAGGCTCGAGGCTGGGAGCTGCACTATGCGGAGCTTCCGGACCTGTGGCTGCGCGATGGAGTCGCTTGGGGCCGCCTTGCGCCGCTCAAGGTCATGGACGATTCCGCCAAATGGTTCTCGCTGGGCGCGGCGGTTGCTGCGAAGCTGGGCGAATTCGACGTGATTCTCATGCGCAAGGATCCGCCTTTTGATACCGAATATATCTACAGCACCTACATTCTCGATCGCGCGCAGCTGCAGGGCGCGCAGGTCTACAATCGCCCGCAAGGCCTGCGGGACATCAACGAGAAGGTCTATACCGCCTGGTTTCCCGAATGTTGCGCACCCACCCTCATCACGCGCGACATGCACGACATGGGCGAGTTCTTGGCAGAGCACGGCAAAGCGGTGTGCAAGCCTCTCGATGGCATGGGCGGCAAGTCCATATTCGTGCTCGAACACGGCGACAAGAACCGCAATGTCGTGTTCGAGACACTGACCGGCAACGGCGCTCGCTATGCCATCGTGCAGCGCTACCTGCCCGAGATCGTGACCGGCGGCGATAACCGCATCATCCTGGTCGACGGCGAACCGGTGCCCTTCGCCTTGAGCCGGATTCCCCTCGCCGACGACAACCGCGGCAACTTGGCGGCCGGGGCGCGTGCCGAGAGCCGTCCGCTCAGCGACCGCGACCGATGGCTCTGCGCGCAGATCGGACCTAAGCTGCGCGATGCCGGAATGATATTTGTCGGGCTCGACGTCATCGGCGATTACGTCACCGAGATCAACGTCACAAGTCCGACCGGCATACGCGAACTAAACAAAAAGCATGGTGTCGACATTGGTTCCCTGCTGGCGAATGCGATCGAGAGGAAATTGGGCGCCGCGTGACTGAAACGCTTCAATCGGCTGACGTGCTGCAAGCCGGCGATGCACTGCGCACCAGGCTGCCGCCCGCCAACGATCGCATGCTGACCACGTGTTTTCTCGCGGCCCTGCTGCATGGAATCATCATTCTGGGCGTCACCTTCAGTTCCACCAGCTTAAGCTCGGGAGACGAGGGTGCGCCGGGTCTCGAGGTCGTGCTCGTCAACGAACGCGCGCCCGCCGCCGCAAAGAATCCCAATGCCCGCTATCTGTCGCAGCGCACTCAATTGGGTTCAGGCAACACCTTAAAGCGTGAACGCAGCGTTATTCCCAAGTCATCGCTGATGCCGGTCGATCGTCTCGGCGTGCCGAGCGGCCAGGGCCTGGACGCGCAGCGCGCCGGTGCCGACACCGGCGCCGAGGACTTGATCGCGACGCATAGCCCGTCGCAGAAAATCTTCTATTTTGCCGCCACCAGCGCCGCCAAGGATGCTTCCGAATTGCCGCTGCTGCTCGAAAAGCGCCCCGACCTCGCCATGACGCCGAACGATGACGGCATCGAACTGCGATTGCGCGGCGAAGCGAAGCAGGAGCTGTGGATTGCCGCCGACACGCGCGAGTCCGACGTCGCAGTGTATTTGGACAGCTGGCGCAGAAAGATCGAGCGCGTCGGTACCATGAATTTTCCGGAAGTCGCGCGGCGCGAAAAGAACTCGGGCACGCCGGTCATCGAGGTCACCATCGGCGCCGACGGCAAACTGCTGCAGACCGTGGTCAGGCGCAGCAGCGGCCATGCCGAGATCGACGAGGCTGCCATGCGAATTTTGAAGCTCGCCGCGCCGTTCGACCCATTCCCCAGCGAATTGTCGTCGAAACATGACCAGATACGCATCGCCTACGAATGGCAATTCTTGGAAGGTTCCTCGCGGGGCGGCGCTGTGTTTTATTCAGAGCCGAATAAACCTTAGCGACGGTCCCCATGAGCGATTCAGGCTACCTGACCAACCAGCTGCTGATCGCCATGCCCTACATGGGTGATCCCAATTTCTCGCAAACCGTCGTGCTGGTGTGCGATCACAATGCCGGCAGCGCTCTCGGGCTGATTCTCAACAAGCCCTTGCCGATGCAAATGGGGGAGATTTTTGAACAGCTGGAAATCAAGCTCGACAAAGGTCCCTTGAGGGAGCGGCAGGTGCTGCGCGGCGGTCCCGTGCAAACCGACCGCGGCTTCGTCGTGCATCGTGCCTTCGGCGAATGGGATTCCACGCTGAAAGTATCCGATACGCTGCACGTGACCACGTCGCTCGATATTTTGGCCGCGATGGCACGCGGCCAAGGACCCGCGGAAGCGGTCATCGCCTTGGGCTATGCCGGCTGGGACGGCGGCCAGCTTGAGGAGGAGATTCGGGCGAACGCGTGGTTGAGCGCGCCGGCCGATCCAGGATTGATCTTCGAACTGCCGTTCGAGTCCCGCTGGGAGGCCGCGGGCCGTTTGTTGGGCGTGGAATTGTCCCGAATCAGTCCCATCGGCGGAAATGCCTGAGCAGTCCCGGCCGAAAGTGGTTCTGGCTTTCGATTTCGGCCGGCGCAGAATCGGCGTTGCGTGCGGCGACACGATCAGCCGTACTGCCTCTGCACTCGCGGCCGTGCCGTCCGGCCCCAATGGACCCCGCTGGGAACTCATCGGCTCGATGCTCGAGGATTGGCAACCTGACATGGCGGTGGTCGGCCTGCCGTATAATGTGGACGGTTCCGATAGCGAGCAGACCTTAGCTGCCCGTGGCTTTGCGGCCGAGCTGACACGGCGTTACGCGCTCGAAGTTGTTCTGGTGGACGAACGCTACTCATCGCTCGAAGCCGAAGCGCGCCTGAAATCGGCGCGCGAGTCCGGATTGCTGCGGCGGCGGGTGGCCAAGACCGATGTCGATGCCGCGGCTGCATCCGTGATCTTGGAACGCTGGTTCACAGGGGAATGAGGCGCGGATGCGATCACAACAAGACAGCGCGGGGGGCTTGCGGCACCTCATTACGCTCGAGGGGCTGGCGCGGGATGCATTGACGGCCATTCTAGATCGAGCCGAGCGATATCGCCGCGTGCCCGGCCAACCAGCCTACGAAGGCCGGGAACTGGCCGGGGTGACGCTGGCAAACCTGTTTTTTGAACCGAGCACGCGCACGCGCGCGTCGTTCGATCTGGCCAGCCGGCGCTTGGGCGCGCACGTGCTCAATCTGGATCTGCACTCCAGCTCGCGCGCCAAGGGCGAGAGCATGCTGGACACCATCTATACGCTCGAGGCGATGAACACCGATGTGTTCGTGATTCGCGATTCCGAAGCCGGAATGCCCGAATTTCTGATCGATCATGTCGCCCCGCACGTGTCGGTTATCAGCGCGGGCGAAGCGCACCTTTCTCACCCCACGCAAGGACTGCTCGACGTGCTGACGATCCGCACGCACAAACGAAGGTTTGCGGGACTCAAGGTGGCTATCGTCGGCGATATCAAGCATTCGCGGGTCGCACGCTCGGCGGCGAGCGCTCTGAATACCTTGGGTACCACTGACCTGCGCCTGGTCGCGCCACAGGCGTTGCTGCCGGAAGAAGCGGAATTTCGCGGCGCGCAGCGCTTTACGAGGATCGAGGACGGCATCGCCGGCGCGGATGTGGTGATGATGCTGCGAATTCAGAAGGAGCGCATGGCGCAGGCTGCATCGCTCGACGATGCGGCCTACTTCAAGGATTTCGGGCTGACTGCGCAGCGCTTGAAATTGGCCGCGCCGAGCGTGCTCGTCATGCATCCTGGGCCCATGAACCGCGGCGTTGAAATCTCATCCGAAGTCGCCGACGGGCCGCGCTCCGTGATTCGCGAGCAGGTGAACAACGGCGTGGCAGTGAGAATGGCGGTGCTGGCCTCGATCGCCGTTACCCTGACGCGGCACCGCCGGCCGCTTTAGACCTATTCCGTTGAAAAACTCGGTGATTTAGACGTTCCGATTGAGCCCTGGTTACAGCAAGAAGCGGCTGGATTCGCCGATTTTTCTTGGTTGGCGATTTCGACCGCGTTTTCAAAGGTCTTATCTTTGCAATTTCTCTT
>DATAVX010000084.1:0-2014 GCA_036267535.1 Steroidobacteraceae bacterium | reverse complement strand
GGGACGGCACTGTACGAGGAGATGCCGTTTGACGCTTCGGCGCAACCTCTTGCATCGACGCTGGCCGATTATTTGCTGCCCGGATCGACCGATGTGCCGGCAATCAGAATCGACCATCTCGAAACGCTCGCGCCGCACACGGTGTTTGGTGTCAAAGGCATCGGGGAGGGTGGTGCGATCGCGGCGCCGGCAGCCATTGCCAACGCCGTCAATGACGCGCTGCGGCCGTTACGAGCGGAGCTTTTAGCCTCGCCGATTACCCCGCATCGGGTACTTGAGGCAATCGAACGTGCTCGCTCAGGTATAAATGCGCCGCAAGCTTTGTAATGACGGGTCTAGACTGGTGGCACGTGCCTTGCTTGAATACGCGGAGTATTCTTCGCTTTCGACTTTGCTGCGAAACTCAAACTGCGCATAGGCTGATGATAAGCAAAGGCTGCTGATAAGAAGGAGTTAGCATGGCTGAGACCCCGAAATATGATCTGCTGCTGCGTGGCGGCCGCGTTATTTGCCCGGATTCGCAGATCGATGGCGTCCGCGATGTTGCGGTCCGCGACGGTAAGATTGCCGCCATTGCCGAGACAATCCTGCCGTCGAGCGGCAGTGAGGTAATCGACGTCTCCAACAAGCTGGTTCTGCCAGGCCTGATCGATACCCATGCGCACGTCTATCAATATGTCACCGGCCGCTTCGGGATGAACCCGGACATGGTCGGCGTCCGGTCAGGCGTCACCACCGTGATCGATCAAGGCGGTCCCTCCTGCATGACGCTGCCGGGCTTTCGCAGCTTCATCGTCGATCAGGCTGACACACAGGTGTTTGCTTTCCTGTCGGCTTATCTGGTTGGCGGCCTCGAAGGGCACTATTACCCCAATCTCTACAGTCCAGCCGGCGTCGATATCGACGCCACCGTGACTGCGGCGAACGCCAACAAGGATATCGTGCGCGGCATCAAGGGCCATGCCGAGATCGGCGGCTTCGCGCGCTGGGGGATCAAGGTTCTGGAAATGTCGGCGGAAATCGGCCGCCGGACGGATCTGCCGCTCTATGTGCACTTCGGCACGCTGTGGGGGCTGCCTGAAAGCGGCGCCAATGGCGAGGACGCCGACACGATCCTGGAGCGCGTGATTCCGAAGCTGCGACCGGGTGATATCTTGGCGCATCCGTTCACGCGCCATCCCGGCGGCTTCGTTAACGCGACCGGAGAAGTGCACCACGTGATTCGCGCGGCTATCGATGCGGGACTCAAAATTGACGTCGGCCACGGCAGCCATTTTTCGTATCGCATCGCGCGCAAGGCGCTCGCTGCCGGCATTATGCCGCATACACTCGGTGCCGACATGCACGGTTACAATACCGAGGTGCCGCCTCCCGCCGGCACTCCGGCGCAACACTATGACGACGAGAACCATCCGTTCCGCGGCCAGGCCAAGTTCAGCCTGACCCAAGCGATGAGTTCGATGATCGCGCTCGGCATTCCACTCGAGGACGTGGTGCCGATGGTGACATCGAACCCGGCGCGGATGATCGGAATGAGCGACCGCGTCGGCGCGCTCAAGCCAGGCTACGCTGCGGACATCACGGTGCTGTGGGACGACCGCGGCCGCTTTATCCTGCGGGACAACGAGGATACTAAAGTCGTTGCCGAGCGGCTGCTGCGGCCGGCGTTCTGCTTGCGGGCTGGCAAACGTTTCAACGCCGATTCCCCAATCCTGCCGCAAGCGATTGCTGCGTGAATAGCGGCACCGCCATCAATGCGTCCGGCGCCAGGAAAGCTTTGCCGGCAGATCCGCGCACACAATGGGCTTTGCTCGATCTGGCCGCGCGCAACGCGGCCTACGACAACAATGCGGCGGTCGCCAATAGCGCAAGTCTGATCGAGGAGCGCAATCGGGCTTCGGCTGCTTATCGAGCCGCCCATCCAGCAAACCTTGATCTCGCCTATGGTCCGGCGGAGCGAACGGCCTTCGATCTCTATCCCGCGGCTGATCCCAAGGCGCCGTGCCTGATATTC
>DATAVX010000083.1:0-14836 GCA_036267535.1 Steroidobacteraceae bacterium | reverse complement strand
ACGCTGTACGCCGCGACGAAACGTGCCAACGAACTCATGGCGCACTGCTACTCTTCTTTGTATGCGCTGCCCACCACAGGTCTGCGATTTTTTACAGTCTACGGGCCTTGGGGTAGGCCGGACATGGCCCTGTTTTTATTCACCAAGAATATCCTGGAGGGAAGGCCCATCGAGGTGTTCAACCATGGCAAGCACAAGCGCGATTTTACTTACGTAAGCGACATCGCCGGCGGCGTAATCGCGGCGATCGATCACATTGCAAGGGCGGATCCTGACTGGAACCCGAACGCGCCGAATCCGAACACTAGCAGCGCCCCTTTCAGGCTCTTCAACATCGGCAATCAGCAACCCGTGGAACTGATGCGCTATATTGAGGTGATCGAGAACTGCTTGGGCCTCAAAGCCAAGATGGAATTCCTGCCCTTACAGCGCGGCGATGTGCCCGATACCTGGGCCGACGTCGCAAGCTTGTCGCAAGATGTAAATTATCGATCGAGCACGTCCGTCGAGGAGGGCGTGCAGAAATTCGTCGACTGGTACCGATCGTACTATCGCATTTAGCGGCTCTGCGCCAAAAGCGGCCGCCACCATTTGAAATTGTTCAAATACCATTCGACGGTCTGAGCCAAGCCGCTGCGTAGGTCCCGCGCAGGGATATAGCCGAGATCGCGCGCTGCCTTTGTGTAGTCGATTGCGTAGCGACGATCGTGACCCAGCCTGTCGCGCACGTGCCTGATCAAATCGGCGGCTCGCTTTCCATTGTACGCGGGGGCCGCCGGAAAAACCGACCTTAGTTTCGGAAAGGCGCCGAGATGCGCGTCGACGAGTTCGCATAGCGCGTTCACGATGCATAGATTGGTCGTTTCGCCGTTTCCACCGACGTTGTATACCTCGCTCGAGGTGTCTTTCCTGAGCGCCAGTGCAATTGCTTCGCAATGATCCGCCACATGCAGCCAATCTCGAATTTGTAGGCCATCCCCATACACGGGCAATGGCTTGTCAATCAGAATATTTACTATGGTGAGCGGGATCAGCTTCTCCGGAAATTGAAAAGGACCATAGTTATTGGAACAATTCGTGACGGTAGTCGAGAGTCCATATGTCTCGTGGTACGCCCGCACCAAGTGATCGGATGCTGCTTTGCTGGCCGAATAGGGCGAATTGGGCGCGTATGGTGTCGCTTCGTGGAATGGGGGGTCATGGGGCCCCAAAGAGCCGTAGACCTCGTCCGTCGACACGTGATGGAAGCGATGCCCGCGCACCACTTTTTGATCTATCCACAGCGCTTTTGCGACCTTCAGTAGGGAATGGGTGCCAGTAATATTCGTGCGTATAAACTCGTCCGGACCCAGAATTGACCGATCAACGTGCGATTCGGCTGCGAAATGCACCAGCGTGTCTATCTCATAACGCATAAACAGCGCTCTAACAGTCTCCTCATCGCAGATGTCGCCCTTGACAAACACATAGCGTGGATTTCGTTCCAATCCCGACAGATTCTGCATGTTTCCCGCATACGTGAGTGCATCGAATATGATGACGTGCCCGGTTCGCGTGTTTTCGAGCCAGTAGCGCACAAAGTTCGCGCCAATAAAGCCGGCGCCGCCCGTGATGAACACATTACGCGGTTCGAATTTCATCCAGCATATTCCGTAAGTTGCGTCGCCAATGCCGGCCAGGGATATTGAGGAGTGCGCGCGTTGAGGCAGTATCCAATACGCTGAAGCTCGGGCGCCTGGCACGAGTCGGGTACGAGGCGCTCGGGATGGGCCGCACGCCGACGACGCGCGCTATCAAGCCGCGTTCGAGCGCTTCTTCTTGAATTGCAACTGCGAAATCGTACCAACTTGCGACGCCCAGATCAGTCCAATGGTAGACGCCGCCCCCTACTGCGCCCTCGATCAGTCCCCAAATGGCCTCGGCAATGCTGACGGCCCAGGTAGGTGTGCCGATCTGATCACAGACCACGCTGACCTCTTCGCGCTCGCTCATCAATTTGAGCATGGTCAAAACAAAATTCTTGCCAACGGACGCATACACCCAGGACGTGCGCAGCACGACACCCGTGCCAATCGCAGTAACATGATGCTCGCCAGCAAGTTTCGTTGCTCCATACACGCTCAATGGATTTGCTCCATCGGTAGTCAAATACGCGCGGCCGGACCTTCCGTCGAACACAAAATCGGTGGATAGGTGAAGCAGCCTCGAACCTGCTCTCAAGGCGCTTTCGGCAAGCAGCTGGACCGCCGTATCGTTGACGGCTCGCGCTTGTTCGGGCTCGAGTTCGGCGCGGTCGACCGCCGTGTAAGCCGCAGCATTGACCACCCAATCGGCCTTGGTTTCCGATAGCGCTTTCAAAACTGCCCCAGCGTCGGTAATGTCCAGTTGAGTGCGCGCAACGGCGATTATCGAATGCCTGTTCGGCGCTGCCCTGATGACTGCGGAGGCGATCTGGCCGCCGCCGAGTACCAAGACTTTCACGGGAATTTCTCGATATCGGCAAACGATTGCCCTTTCGCGTCCTTCGACGCCAGCTTGGGTTGTACTCCAGTTGCAAGCGGCCACTTTATTTCTAGTGCCGCATCGTCCCAAGCCAAAGTTCTCTCGTGTGCCGGACTATAAAATTCTGTGCACTTATAGAGAAAATCCGCGCTCTCCGACGTTACCAAAATACCGTGTGCCAATCCTTTCGGCACCCAAAGCATCCGGTGATTCTCGGCCGATAATTCCACACCCCACCAGGCGCCAAAGGTTTGCGAACTGCGGCGCAAGTCGACAACCACGTCAAAAACGCTTCCCGACGCGACGCGCACGAGCTTGCCTTGGGTTTGCTTGGCCTGGATGTGCAGTCCGCGCAAGGTCCACCGAGTGGAATGGCTGTGGTTGTCTTGGACAAACGTCGCCTCAATGCCGGCGGCCGCGAATTTCTTTGCCTGCCACGTTTCGATAAAAAAGCCGCGCGCATCGCCAAAGACCTGCGGCTCAATCAACACCACATCCTGAATTGGTGTTTCTTGAAACTTCATCGGGGCCGCAGCATTACGGTTGACCGTGCTCGCTGACCAATCGCAGCAAGTATTCGCCGTAGCCGCTTTTTGCCAGCGGTTGCGCTAGCTCGACCAAATGCGCGGTGTCGATGAATCCTGCGCGCCAGGCGATTTCTTCAACGCACGCAATCTTGAGGCCCTGCCGCTCCTCGATAATCCGCACGAACACGCCGGCATCAAGCAACGAATTATGCGTCCCCGTATCAAGCCATGCGGTTCCGCGTCCAAGCCTCTCGACATGCAGATCCCCGAGTTTCAAGTACGCCCGGTTCAGGTCGGTTATTTCAAGTTCGCCCCGCGCGGACGGTTTGAGCGCCCTAGCCAGCATCGAAGCTCGAGCGTCGTAAAAATAGACGCCCGTAACAGCGTAGTTCGACGGCGGTGTCTTCGGCTTTTCCAGCAGGTCGACCACCTTGCCGTTAGCGTCGAATTGCACGACTCCGTATCTCTCGGGATCTTGCACGTAATATCCGAACACGGTGGCGCCGGACTCGCGCAAAGATGCGGATTGCAGCAGCGAAGTCAGATTAGCGCCATGGAAAATGTTATCGCCAAGTATTAGGGCCGACGGTGAATCCGCAAGGAAGGCCTCAGCGAGCATCAATGCCTGGGCGATGCCATCGGGCGCATCCTGTACGATGTATTCAAATCGTAGCCCCCACTGATGTCCGGTACCCAATAGATCACGGAATGCCGCTTGATCGCGACGCGTAGTGATGATGAGAAATTCGCGAATGCCGGCGGACATAAGTGTGGCCAACGGGTAGTAAATCATCGGCTTGTCGTAAACCGGCAAGAGCTGCTTGGAAAGCGACATCGTGGTCGGATGCAAGCGCGTCCCGGCGCCGCCCGCCAAAATGATGCCTTTACGCGGCTTCATTGTTATCGATGCTTTGCCACGTAATCGATGAGCGCCGTCAATCCCGCCGCGCCATGCCCTTGAGGCGCTTTCGCTCCCGTCATGTCGATGCCGGCCGCCAGTTTTTTCCCGAGCTCCACGCCGAACTGGTCGAAGGAGTTGATACCCCAGACACTGCCTTGCACGAACACACTGTGTTCATAAAGCGCCAGCAACTGTCCGAGCGTCCTCGCCGTCGTTTGCGGAAACAGCAACAGCGAACTCGGGCGATTGCCCTCGTGGACTCGGTGCGGTCCGATGCGCTCTATCTCCGCCGTGCTGGCTCCGGCTTTGCGCATTTCCGCTTCGACATCAGCCAAGGTGTGTCCATAAGCGAATGCCTGCGATTGAGCAAAGCAGTTCTGCAAGGCAAGGTTTTGCCCGTCGATGCCGCCCCACGAACCGCGCAAGGGTGCAATGAAGTCCAGCGCTTGCGTCAATGTGCCTTGATGCAGCATTTGAAAAAACGAATGCTGCGCATTCGAACCGGGTTCGCCCCAGACAACCGGGGCGGTCGCGAAATCGACATGGACGCCGTCCAGCGAGACTGATTTGCCGTTGCTTTCCATTTCCAGCTGCTGCAGATACGCGGGCAACCTAGCGAGGCGTTGATCGTACGGCAGCACGGCAAGTGTAGGCAGATTGAGAAAGGTGCGGTTCCAGACGCCGATCAAGCCCAGCAGAATCGGCAGGTTTTTTTCGAAGGGTGCAGTCGTAAAATGCCGATCGACGTCGCTCGCGCCCTTAAGGAATTCTTCAAATCGTTTGCTGCCGATGACGATCTCGGCAATGAGACCGATGGCCGACCAAACGGAATAGCGTCCACCCACCCAGTCCCACATGGTGAATCGATGATCGGCGGCAATGCCGAACTTGTCCATGGCCGGCCCATTGGTGGATACGGCGACGAAGTGATCCGCGGGCGCCTTCTCACCCAAGGCGCCAACGATCCACGCTCGCGCCGCGTCAGCATTCGCTTGTGTTTCTTGGGTCATGAAGGTCTTTGAGCAGACGATCACGAGTGTCTCCGCAGGATCGATGCTGCGCTGCAAGTCTTCCAATTGCGTGCGGTCCACATTCGAGACGAAGTGCGGCGTGATGTCCCCGCTCCACTCGTGGCGCAAGGCATCGCACACCAATGATGGCCCCAAATCGGAACCGCCAATGCCGATGTTCACGACGTGCCTGAATTTCTTACCGGAGATGCCGAGCTTCTTGCCGCTGCGCACCGCTTTCGTGAACGCTATCAGTTGTTCACGGGAGGCCTTAACCTCCGCCCGTATTTGAGCACCGCCGGCAAAATCGGATCGTAGAGCCGTATGCAGCACCGCGCGCTGCTCGGTGGAATTAATCGGATCGCCTCGAAACATCGCCGCGATGCGCCCCGTAACATCAACCGCCCGCGCAAGATCGAACAGCAACGCCAAGCTCTGGCGCGTGATGCGCTGGCGAGACAAGTCAAGCAACCAGCCGTCGAATTCGACTTGGAAGTTTTGCCAACGCTTGGGATCGCTCGCCGCCAAGTCCCGCAATTGCGCCTTGGAGAGATCATTGGCGTGGGCCGCAACCGCAGCCCACGCGGGAAGAGACGAGTTCAATTGGCTCATGTAGGCGCTAACTCATTCAGATTGCAGGTGACGATACCGAAGATACCACTCACTGCGCCGGTCACGAGCAGTTTCACAGCGATCGCCACACCGTTCTGCCCGACGATGCCTTGTCGAGCAGGGCCAGAATCCCTTCATGGGCCACCGTCTCTTCCTCGGTGGCCTGGATCACGACGACGCGCACGTCGGACATCGATCGCATTGGCGCAGCTTGGCGCTCGCGGGCGAGAACCGTGTCGGACTCGGCGCTCAAGATGAGGCTGCCCTGCCCGCCCGTCATGGCCAGATACACCTCGGCCAGGATGCGCGCGTCCAGCAACGCGCCATGATACTCACGATGCGAGTTGTCGACCGAGTAGCGCTTGCACAGCGCGTCCAGGCTGTTGCGCTGGCCGGGATGCATCTGCCGCGCTAGCGCCAGGGTATCGAGAACCCGGCACAGATCCGCCACTCGGTGCTCAGCCTCGATGCGCTTGAGCTCCGCGTTCAGGAACGCCACATCGAAAGGCGCATTGTGAATGATCAATTCCGCGTCGCGGATGAACTCCAGGAACTCGAGATGCACCTGCGAAAACGTGGGTTCCTTCGCCAGCTGATCGCTGGTCAAGCCGTGCACCTGAATCGCGCCCTCGTCGATGTCGCGCCCCGGATTTAAATACTGGTGGAAGGACTTTCCCGTCAGACGCCGGTTGAACAGCTCGACGCAGCCGATTTCAATGATGCGGTGATCCAGCTCAACTTCCAGACCCGTGGTTTCGGTATCGAGCACGACCTGCCGCATCTTATCGACTACCTCTCGCCCAACAGGCGATCGATGGCGGTGTTTGCCAACCGGTCGACGTATTCATTGCCGTCATGTCCCGAATGCCCCTTGACCCAATTCCACTGAATATCCTGATTCGCCGCCGCCGTGTCCAGCAACTGCCACAGGTCTTGATTCTTGACCGGTGCGCGCGCCGCGGTGCGCCAGCCGCGCGCCTTCCAGTTCGGCAACCATTCCGTGATGCCCTGCAGAACGTACTTCGAATCGGTAAATAGCTTCACCGCGCAGCGCCGCTTCAAGGCACCCAAACCTTCGATCGCGGCCGTGAGTTCCATGCGATTGTTGGTGGTCGCCGCCTCCGCGCCGGAGATTTCCTTGCGTTCCGCGCCGGCGACCAGCAGCGCCGCCCAACCACCCGGACCCGGATTGCCGCGGCATGCGCCGTCGGTGAAGATTTCGACCTCGGTCATGGCCCCACTTTGTTCGTAGGCTCTGCCGCACCGACCAAAACCCGCTGGCGCACGCGCCGGCGCGGCCGCACCAAGGTCAAGGTCGAGACGCGCTTGCGCGCCTTGAGCAGATAAGCTCCGGCCGTGAGCGCCCGCCTAGGCCGAACTTCCGCGGCGCCGCCGGTGAGCGGCAGGAACCCCAAATAGCCATGCACGCTATCCACATCGAAGCCCAATAGCGCCACCCAATCCCGCAATCGCCGTTCCGACAGCATGCGCTCGGTGTGCGGCGGAAATGCCGGCCGCCCGAAATACCGGCCGAACATCCGGCGCGCACCCCAACCGCTAAAAGGATTGAAGCCGCAGATCATCAGGCATCCCTCGCCGGTGAGCACCCGCTCTGCTTCGCGCAGCACCGCGTACGGGTCTTCTACCAGTTCGAGAGTGTGCGGCAGGAGGATCGCATCGATGGAGTCGGAGCGGAACGGCAGTGTGTCGAGCGGCGCGCAAAGCGTGACCCCGGCTTTAAGTTCCGGCGCCAGAAGCGTCGTGTGCTGGGTGCGCGCCCCGCTCAGCAGGTGGCGCGCAGGCCCCCAGGCTCCCACCTGCAAAAGTTCGAAGCCAAACACCGTGTCGAGCGCCAAGGTTGCCAGCACCGCTTCTTCGCGCAGCACGCGGGTCCCCAAGGGACCTTCGAACCAGTCGTCGACCGTGCTATCGGCAATCGATTCCAATCCGGACTCCCACTTTAAAACACTAGCGAAGTTCTAATGTTACAGGTTAAATACGCCGCAAAATGTCAATCCACGCAACCTCTCTTACCGTGCGCCCGGTGCGGGCCCTCGCCGACAACTATATCTGGCTCATCGAGTCCCCGACGCTTAGCTCCCAGGTGGTTGTCGTGGATCCCGGCGAAGCCGAACCCGTCATCGCTGAGCTCAACCGCCGCAAGCTTAAGCTCGCAGCCATTTTACTGACGCACCACCACCCCGATCATATCGGGGGCGTGCCTGAGTTGCTGCATCTCGGGGCGGTGCCGGTCATCGGCCCCGAGGATGGGCGAATTAGCACCGAGACCCGCACGGTCCGCGACGAAGAGCGCGCCGAGTTGCCAGAGTTGGGACTTGGATTCAAGATTTTGACGGTGCCTGGGCATACCGTGAGTCACATCGCATTTTGGGGTCATGGCGCGCTTTTTTGCGGAGACACGCTCTTCAGCGCGGGCTGTGGCCGGATGTTTGAAGGTAACCCAGAGCAGATGAATGCATCGTTGAACAGGCTGCGGGAACTGCCCCCCGAGACCCAAATTTTTTGCGGTCACGAATATACGGCCGCCAATTTGCGGTTCGCTCTGGCCGTCGAGCCGGGCAATGCGGCGGCGCTCGAGTACCAGGAAAGGGTGAATCACATCCGCGCGGCCGGAAACCCGACCCTGCCCTCGACCCTGAGCCTGGAAATCAAAGTCAATCCATTTTTGCGTTGCGACAACCCCAGCGTGCGAAGGGCAGCCGAGTCGCGCGCCGGCAAGCCGTTGGCGCAACCTTTCGAGGTTTTCGCCGTGCTGCGAGCCTGGAAGGATCAATTCCGGTAGCGGAACGCGCATGGCACCGCTCAAGCGACTCAACTGTTTAGGCGGCTTCGCGTTGTTGCTCGGTGCCTGCGCGCACCAGCCGACCGCGCCGCCACCGCGCGAACCGGTGGTGATCCCGGAACCGCCGGCGGCGGCGCCGATCACGCCCGCCGACACGGCGATCGCCGCGCCTTCCATCACCATGCCGCGCGAATGGCAGCATCACAACGGCCAGGACTATGACGACTTATTCGACCGCATGCGTGCCGGATTTGCCTTCGATGAAGTGCAGGAGCCGGCGATCGATGTGCAGCTCGCCTGGTTCGAGCACAACCCCGACTATCTGGAGCGGGTGTTCCAACGCGGTCAGCGCTACCTGTACCACATCGTCACCGAGGTCGAAGCGCGCGGCATGCCGCTGGAGTTTGCCCTTTTGCCGGTGGTCGAGAGCGCCTTCGAACCGTTTGCCTATTCGCGCAGCCGCGCCGCGGGCCTGTGGCAATTCATACCCGATACGGGCGCGCGCTTTGGTCTCAAGCGGGATTGGTGGTACGACGGCCGCCGCGATGTGGTCGAATCGACGCGCGCGGCGCTCGACTACCTGCAGGCATTGCACGATCAATTCAATGGCGACTGGCTGTTGGCGATCGCCGCATACAACGTCGGCGAAAACAGCGTGCAGCGCGAATTGGATTTCAACCGCGCCAATGGCAAGCCCGCGGATTTCTGGCATCTGCGGCTGCCCGCCGAAACCCGCGCCTATGTACCGAAGCTGCTCGCGCTGAAGCGCATCATGGCTGAGCCCGAGCGCTATGGGCTCGAGTTCGCCGTGATTCCGAATGAACCCTACTTCGCAGTCATCGACACCGACTCGCAAATCGACTTGAAGATCGCAGCCCAACTGGCCGGTAGCAGCTACGATGAAGTGGTCGCGCTCAACCCGGGATACAACCGCTGGGCGACCGATCCGGACGGTCCGCAGCGCATGTTGGTGCCGATCGACAATGCCGATGCCTTCGATGCGGCCCTGAAAACCTTGGGGCCCGATGACCGGGTGCGCTTCACCAGCCACGAAGTGACGCGCAGGGAAACCTTGGCCATGATTGCCAAGCAATACGGCACCTCGATCGCGGTCATCACCAAAATCAATGACCTCAAAGGCGGCAAGGTCGCCGCGGGCGAAACCTTGAAGATCCCGGAAATCAGCGGCCAGCTGCCTGACAAGGTTTTGCTCGCCGCCGCTCGCGTCGATCGGCCGGAAACCAATTTAGGCGGCCGCCGCCAGCGTCAAATCGTCTACCGCGTCCGCGGTGGCGAGACCTTGAGTTCCATCGCGCGCCGCCATGGCATGCCCGTCGGCACCCTGGCGCGTTTGAACAACCTGGGCGCACAGGACACCCTGGTGAAGGGGCAGCGATTGGTCATCAAGGCGAGCGCCCGCCGTTTCCGGGAGGAGGGCGCGAGCTCCGGACGGCGCTTGCTCTATACGGTGCGAAGCGGCGACACTGTCTTCAGTATTTCGCGCCAGTTTCAGGTGTCGGTCACCAAGTTGAAGAGTTGGAACGGACTTAACGAGCATCACCAAATAAAAGCCGGTCAGCGTCTCGTCATGTACGTCGATCCGAACCGGCAACAGGGGTAGAACAAAAATATGGGTTTCTTGAGCGGCAAACGTGCATTGATCGTGGGCCTCGCGACCGATCGCTCGATTGCCTGGGGCATCGCCCAGGCCATGCATCGGGAAGGCGCGGAACTCGCCTTCGCGCACATCGAGCGCATGACGGATCGCGTCGTGCCGCTGGCCAAGCAATTGGGATCGGACATTACGTTTGTCATGGACGTGGCCGGCGATGCCGACATCGACAAAGGCTTCAGCTACTTGAAGTCGCATTGGCCCGCGTTCGATATCTTGGTGCACGCCGTTGCCTTCGCTTCGCGCGAAGCCTTGACCGGTGATTTCTTGAGCGCCACCTCGCGTGAAGCCTTTCAAGTGGCGCATGACATTTCCAGCTACAGCCTGACGGCCTTGGCGCGCGCCTCGCAGCCCTTCATGCAAGGACGCGCCGGCTCCATCGTCGCCTTGAGCTACTTAGGCGCCGTGCGCTCCATTCCCAGCTACAACGTGATGGGGTTGGCCAAGGCGAGTCTCGAGGCGAATGTGCGTTTCCTGGCGGCGGATTTAGGGCCTCAAGGTGTGCGCGTCAACGCGATTTCCGCCGGCCCCATCAAGACGCTGTCGGCGGCGGGGATTCCCGGACTGCGCAAAATGCTCAGCCACGTCGCCGCGACCGCTCCGATCAGGCGTAATGTAACCATTGATGACGTGGGCAACGCGGCAGCTTTTCTTTGCTCGGACCTTGCGGCCGGCATCAGCGGCGAAGTGCTTTATGTGGACGGTGGCTTCCACACGGTGGGCATGAGTTTTCCATCAGATGGCGATGGGGCCTGAAACAGGCGGCGTTTCCGAACCAGAGTGGTCCTCGCCGTGTCAACCGTGACGGGGATCCAACGTTTTAATTAAGTTGAGTTCCCTACGAGGTATCGCATGTTAAATCCGAAAATCATTCGCACAGTGGTCGCCGGCACGGCCCTCGGGCTGGGGCTCAGCGCATGCAATACCGTGGCCGTCCGGACAGACTATGCCCGCGATATGTCGGCCTCGATCTGCCATACGTATGCCTTCGCCATGGAGCATGTCGCCAATGCCGACCAGCCTGCTGCCTACGGCAATCCGCTGAACGCGGAGCGGCTGCGCACGGCCATCCAAAGCAATATGGCTGCGCGCGGCATTCAGCTGGTCGACCGCTCTGCGGCCGATTGTGTGGTCGGCTACGCGCTGGGTTCGCGCCAGGTGTTCGACGGCTACTACGGCGGCTACTACGGTGCCGGCTGGGGTTTCGGCGGCTTCCGCCGTGGCTTTGGCTTCCGTGGCGGTTGGGGCTACGACGGTCCGTGGGTGGACAACGAAACGCGCATCGCGGTCGACTTGTTCGAAGCTAAGACGCACAAGGCGATTTGGCATGCCAGTGCCAGTCAGAACGTGTACGAGCTGTCGGGTCCCGAAGCGGTGCAAAAGATCGATATGGCCACGGCTGCGATTTTCGCCAAGTTCCCTGCCGGCGCTGCCGCGGCTCCGGGCACCAAGCCTTAGGCATCAGACTTCAAAGAACAGGTAGTCGATTGCCGCCAGTAGGTCGTTGCGCGCGGCCGCGATGGAGCTGACTTTCTCGATTAAATCTCGAGATCGCATCACTGTCAGTCTTGGCACCACAACGATGTGATCGTTTCCGCGCACGGCAACGACCGGCATGACGCGTCGAGTCGCTGGCCCGGTTTCGACCGGCGCGAGCGGGGCAACGAGTTGCTCGGCGCCGTTGATCGTAAAATCGGACTGCATCGCAACGACAAACGGATACGCCCGGCGCGCGGCGGGCAAGGGATTGTCGAAAACATCAAACTGCGCCATCTTCGCGCTCGTAGTGGGCACGCACCAGCTCCGGGAAAGATCCGTGCTGGGCTTCGTATCTCTCCAAGGCGGTTAGCTCTTCACGGATTTCCGCACGCAGCGCCTCGCGCAGCCGAATCAAATATTCCTGGGCAAGGGCCTGTTCGGCGACTTTTGATGTATTGATTCCCGCGCTCTTTGCCTTGGCATAAAGATCGGAATTCAGCGTGATACTGACCGTTTGCTTAGCCGCTTTGGACTCGTAAGGTGGTTGGCGCATAGGTCCTCAAGAATACATGTGTATTTTACACGGGTATTCGACCCGGGACTATGCCTTGGCGGCCGCCCTTTGCACGAAAAAGTAGTACAGGGCCGCCAGCAGCGCCGCCGCGCCCAGGACCAAGCCCGTGAACCGGTGCAATGAGCCCGCCAAGAGCTCGGGATGCCGGCCGATCGTCTTGCCGATCCCCGCGAGCACCGAGCACCACAGCAACGATCCGGCCGCGGTCGCGAGTGCATACCAGCGAAAATCCATGCGTAGAATGCCGACCGGAATGCCGATCAAGTGGCGAATGACGGGCAGCAAGCGGGAGAAGAAGACGCCCGCCGCGCCATAACGGGCGGCCCAGCGCTCGGCCAGTTCGACCTTTGTGCTGGAAATTCCGACATAGCGGCCGAAGGACAAGATCAGCGGCCGTCCCAGCCGGCGTGACGCCCAGTACATCAGCGCGGCGCCTGTCCAAGAGCCCGCCGCCCCGGCCAAGACAATGCCGAGGAGCGACATCTGCCCTTGCGTGTGAGCCAGGTAGGCGGCCGGCGGAATGATCACCTCGCTCGGAATCGGCACGAACGTGCTTTCGAGCGCCATCAAGCCTGCGATGAGCCAGTAGCTCCCTTGGGCAAGAACCGATAGATACCAATCCGAGAACTGGTGTAGTAGTCCGGCCAACTAGTCGATTGCCTTGGGATTCAACGTGACCTTGGCATCGGCACGGGCGCCGGCGGCATAGCTCTGCGCTTCGCTCGAGGCGATTTGCGCGGCGTACTGGTGTCGCATGTCCGTGTCCTTGATGCCCGCCGCGTTAGGGTCCTCGCGCACGGCGCTGAACGCGAGAACCGCTGCGTCGCCGTCCTGCAGGCGCACGTTTTCATAGATTGATTTCTGCGCGGGCTTGGGCGCTCTGAACGCCATGACCCGGACCTCCATGGGCACATCCTGATCGGAGCGGGACACGAACTTAGGCTGCTGCACCGCTGCGCCCAAGCTCTTCGCCACGGCGTCAAAGGACTCGCCTGCGTTCAGCCGTTTGACGGCATCGGCCGCCGCCGCGGCAGCCAGCTGCACGCCGCGCTCCTTCTTCCAGGCCGCGATCACCTCGCCGCGTACCGCCTCGAGCGGCTTCTGCTGCGGCACCTTGTGATCCGTGGCGCGCATCACCACGCCGCGTCCCTTATCCACCTCAACGATAGGGCTCAACCGCCCCTCGAGCACGTCCTGGCTAAATGCCGCATCGATCACCGCCTGCACCTTGCCGAGCGCGCCTCCGCCCTCGCTGCGGCTGAAATTAGGGATCTCCTGCACCGTCAATCCCGCTTTTTTCGCCACCACATCGATATCGGTCGTATTTTGGAGCGCCGCATCGGCGAGGCTGTCCTGGGCGGTATTGAAGAGCCGCTCGGCTTCGTTGCGCTTGTATTCGGTTTCCAAATCGGCTTTGGCCTGCTCGAAAGTCTTCTCGGCCGGCGGTTGAATACCGTCGAGCTTCAAAATGTGATAACCGAATTGGGTCTTCACGGGTCCGCGAATTTCACCCACCTTCATGCTGAAGGCGGCATCGGCGAAGGGGCCGACAAACACCTTGCGTTCCGACCAGCCCAGATCGCCGCCCTGCGCGGCCGAGCCCGGATCTTGCGAAAATTCCTTGGCGAGCTTTGCGAAATCCTCGCCCGCTTGGACGCGTTTGAGAATACCTTCCGCCTTCGCCTTGACCGCGGCGTCGTCCTTCGGATCGTTCACCGGCAGCAAGATATGGCTCACCCGCCGTTGCTCGGCTTGCTTGAAGCGCTCGGGAGTCTTGGCCTTCTGTTCATCGTAATACGTCTTGAGCTGCGCATCATCGACGCTGACCTTGGAGGCGAGCTGCGCCAGGCTCAGTTCCACGTAGCGCAAATCGACTGTCTCGGACGTCATGTATTCGGATTTGTGCGCGTCGTAATACGATTTGATCGCCGCATCATCCGGGTTGGCGCCTGCGGCATATTTAGCCGCCGAGACCGTCAGCCAGGCAAGCTCGCGTTGCTGCCGCGTGAGTGCGCGAAATTCCTTCAATTCCGTCGATGTTGCGAAGCTCGAGGCACTGAGCGCCGTGTCGAGCTGCCGCAGCTTCGCATCGTGTCTGAACAGTTCTTCGATTTCAGCCGGCGATCGTCCCTGCGCCTTGAGCACTCCCAAGGCATGCTCGTAGTCGAACTTGCCGTCCGTTTGCAGTGCGGGAACTTTGGCCATTTCAGACAGCAGTTCAGCATCGCTGACCCGATAGCCGAGATCGTCGGCGCGCGTCACCAGCGCTTCGCTGTTCACATATTCATCGAGCACCCGCTGCTTGATTTCATTGCGCATGGCCTCATCAAGCGGCGCATTGCTTTGACGTTCCATTTGCGCCAGCTGCTGCTGATAAGCCTGTTGCACCTCCTTCCCGGAGATTTCGGTGCCGTTGACCTTGGCGGCGTAGGTGGGCGAACTCAGGGTCCAGTTGATGCCCCAGAAAACGAACACCAGGCCGATGGCGCCCAGCACCACATAGGCCAACCAACCCTTTAACTTGTCGTGAATACTTTGCAGCATGATCCAACCTTAAAGTTCCCTAACCTACCGCGTCACCTAAAGCGCGGCCAAACGGCTCGCGCGGGATCACATCAGGAAATGGCGGAGTGGACGGGACTCGAACCCGCGACCCCCGGCGTGACAGGCCGGTATTCTAACCAGCTGAACTACCACTCCGCTGTTGGTGGGTGCTGAGGGGATCGAACCCCCGACCCTCGCCGTGTAAAGGCGAT
>DATAVX010000082.1:0-1896 GCA_036267535.1 Steroidobacteraceae bacterium | reverse complement strand
ATCCGCAAGCTCGGCATGACGCGGCGCGATGTGCCCAACGAACTAGACATCGAAAATGTGGCGGAGGAGATTGAGAGTGTGGGGCGATCGGAACTGACGGCCGTTAAGAGCTATCTGCGGCAAATTTTTCTCCACTTGATGAAGCTCGTTGTGGAAGCTGATGCACCGGCGGTGAACCATTGGCTCGGTGAGATCGTTGGCTTCCATAATGAGTTGATGGCACATTATGCGCCGTCGATGCACCAACGTATCAATCTCGATGCAATCTGGCGGGGGGCGCGCGAACAGTCGATGGTCGCTTATAAAGGCATCCATGGGCCGATCGCTGCGGGCTTGGCGCAACAGTGCCCCTTCAACCTAGATGAACTGATCGCCGATAAGATTGAAGTTGCCGCGCTGCTGGAGCGGTTGCGGGGCTAGAAGTGGATTGCCTTTCAGCGCGAGCGCGCTAACTTTCGCGGTATCCATCCCGCTCATTCCGAGGCAATCCATGATTTACGAAATGCGCGTTTACCGCTGTGTTCCCGGCCGTCTGCCGGCGCTGCTGCAACGGTTTCAGAACGTCACGCTGAAGCTGTGGGACAAGCACGGCATCAAGCAGGCTGGGTTCTGGACTACGCTGATCGGCGAATCCAACCAGGAACTGACCTATCTGCTGGCCTGGGAATCGCTCGCCGACCGCGAGAAGAAGTGGAACGCCTTCATGAGCGACCCGGCCTGGATTTCCGCCCGCGCCGATAGCGAGAAGGACGGAGCGATCCTTTCGAACGCCACCAACCAGATCCTGCAGCCGACCGCATTTTCCGCGGTCAAATAGGCGATTGACCGAGGCAATCGCGCCCTTCATGGTCGCCCGCAAAGGTGCCATGACGGTCAAGCCTCATTCTGTTGTCGCCATCGGTCAGGCGCGTTTCGGCAATGCGCTGCCACTCGCGCTGATCGCCGGACCGTGCGCGCTGGAGAGTCGCGCGCACGCGTTTGACATGGCGTCGGCGCTCAAGGAGATCGCGGCGCGTCTCGGCATCGGTCTTGTCTACAAAACATCATTCGACAAGGCCAATCGCACCAGCGCCTCGAGCGCACGCGGCCTCGGTCTCGACCAGGCGCTCGGCATTTTTGCCGAGCTGCGTGAAAAGCTAGGCGTGCCGGTGCTCACCGATGTGCACGAGCCGGAGCAATGCGCGCGCGTCGCCGAGGCCGTGGACGTGTTGCAGATTCCGGCATTCCTGTGCCGGCAGACCGATCTGTTGATTGCCGCCGCCAAGACTGGCCGTGTCGTCAACGTCAAGAAGGGCCAGTTCCTGGCGCCCTGGGACATGGTCAACGTGGTTGCGAAAATCACCGGCGCCGGCAACCGCAATGTGCTCGTCACCGAACGCGGCGTGTCGTTCGGCTATAACACCCTGGTCTCCGACATGCGCGCATTGCCGGTATTGGCAGAGACCGGCGCGCCAGTGATTTTCGACGCGACGCACTCGGTGCAGCAGCCGGGCGGGCAGGGCGCCTCCTCGGGCGGCCAGCGCGAATTCGTGCCGGTCCTGGCGCGCGCGGCGGTGGCGGTCGGCGTTGCTGGGGTATTCATCGAAACCCACGAGGATCCCGATAAGGCACCCTCCGATGGCCCCAACATGATTCCGCTTAAGCAGATCACCCCTCTGCTCGAGCGACTGATGCAATTCGACGCTTTGGCCAAAACCTGAAATCGATCCTCCGCACGCCTGCATTTTCTTAAGAGCGAGTCCTCGCCATTCCGCCGATCCTCAGAGTCGTCAGCCTGGTGGTTTTTGCCTCGACGCTGTTCACGCGGGCGGTCGATCCGGTGATTCCGCGCATCGCCGCCGATGTCGGCGTTGACGTGAAGACCGCGGCGCTGCTGTCGACCGCATTCACCTTTCC
>DATAVX010000081.1:0-64842 GCA_036267535.1 Steroidobacteraceae bacterium | reverse complement strand
GCGGGGTGGCGCGCGGACAGCCAGGCCACGAGCGCGATCGCCAAAATCGCCGCGCCGCCGCCGATGACGGGACCCACACCGCGCTTCCGGCGCGCCGTGGGCGTCGGCCCCGTGAAGTCTGCGATTTCCACCGCCGGCGTTGAACGCGCAGCCGCCACCGCCGCCACGGCTACCGGCGCAAGATCGCCGAGCTTGGGACTCTCCATTCGGCGCGGACTTTCGTTTCTGGCGGGAATCTCAATTTTGGGTAGATTGTCGAGCCGGGCGGAATTCTCGGTTTGCGCCGCCATCTCGATTCGCGCCGGATTTTCGACGCGTGCCGCAGCATCCGCTCTCGGTCCATCCGCTCTCGATCCATCCGTTCTCCGCCCCTCCGGCGCCGGCGCAATTTGCATTCGCTCCGGATCGCGCTGCTTCGCCGCGGCTTGGAATTCAGCCGCCCGTTGCGCACTGCTTCTCACCGATTGCTGCAGCCTGTCGATGAGCGCTTCGTTGTCTTTCAATTTCGATTGCAGCGCCCCCACCTGCGCGCGCAGCGAATCGCGATCGGCGCGCGCCCCCATGTCGTTTTGCGCGGCGCGCAATTGCGCGCTAAGACGATCGTTGTGCGCATTGAGCGCGCTTGCCGCATCCTGGGTCGACTTCAGCTCGGCGGTCACCACATCGAGGCGCTTGCGTGCTCCTTGCAATTCGCCTTCGAGTGTCTGCGCGCGGAGCTCGAGCACCGCTGCGGCTTTGTCATGCCCGAGCCGCAGTGAAGCGAGCTGCGCGTCGCGCTCGGCGTGCGAGCGGCGCGACAGCGCCGCCTCGTTCAGCGCCAACTTCTCCACCGACGCCTTTTCGATCTCTTGCCGCCTGCGCTGTTCCGCATCCAGAGCCGCTCGCGCCGATGCGAGTTCCGCGCTGAAAGTTGCCGTCCGCGTGCGCGATGCCTCCAAATCGGTCTGCAACTGCGCGACGTTTTTCCCGCGCGACTCGAGCGTCGTTGCGGCGGCAGCGTGCTCCTTGCGCAAGGCGGCGATCTGCGCGTTGCATTCGTCCAGCGAAATGCGCATTTGCGCGATGATCGAGTCGCGCGAGGAAAGTAAATTACGTGCGTTGCGCAACTCTCCCTGGTAGTGCTCCGATTCCCGCCGCACATCCTCGCTGCGCGCTCGCGCCGCCTGTTCTGAGCCGATTCTTTCCGCCAAGGCACGGCTGATGTCCCGCGCTTTGCTTTGCTCGGCAGCGAGTGCGTTGCGCGTGATCTTGAGTTCCGCCACGAGATCGCCGGCCGACTCCGTCTCGTTGCCGACCTCCGGCTCGGGAACGAGCTCGACCGGTTCTGCCGGCGCATGATCGCGCGCCTCCTCGAGAAGACGCATCACTTCGGCGTGCGCATAGTCCGGCAGCGGCGTGATCAATTCGCAACGGCGCAGAACTTCCTGTAATTCTTCCGGCGATGTGCCTGCTGCAAGCAAACGCTTCAAGTGAAACTGAACATCCGTGTACGGCAGGCCGCCGATCTCGAAACCCTTCAAAACTTTCCTGAATGTCGACGCGGGTGGAGAAATTGCGGTTGCCATGCGTATTTATTTACTCGGCCGCAGCGAGTTGTGCAAGAGCAGAACTGCGCTTTAAATTGCCCTTTTTGTTTGTATTTTTTTCAAAGACAAAATTTCTGCGGACGGCGGCGCGGTTATGTAAACAAAGTTACAAACGCAGCGCACCTCGCTTTGCAAGGTATCCGAGCGCCATGCCGACGATGAACGCCAAACCCACATTCCACATCGCGAACGCCGCCGTCGCGAGCGTGATGAATCGCTCTACTTTGTTCTTGCTGAAATCGCACGAGCCCAGTGCAAGTTGCGCACCCGTCAAAAACAGGACCACGCCGAGCACGGCTTTCGGCAACACCCCCAAGATCGTTGCGACGGAGCCGCTGAACCAGAAAGCCAGCACCAGCAGTATCGTGCCCAAGATGATCGGTGCTCCGCCGGTGCGCGCCCCGAAAGCGACATGGCCTGCCATACCGCCCGCGCCATGGCACATAGGTACACCGCCGACGCAAGATGCCGCTACATTCATCACACCTGTCGAGATGGCTACTGAGCGATCGCTGATGGGGTGCGCGGGGAACAAGCGATTGTTCTCTTCGCGGATCGCGATCACAGCGTTGCCCAACGTCAAGGGCAACTGCGGCAGCGCCAGGAACAAGGTTCCAACCCAGAGGTCATGCCAGCCCACCGCCGCCAGAGCGAACCGCGGCGCACGCAGCTCGGGCCGCACGCCCGCCAGCGCATGGGCGACCGCAGGGTCTTGAACGACTCCGCAGACCACGCCGAACAGCAGCAATACAAACATCGCTGGAACGACACGATTGGTGAGCAGCATCAAGGTTCCGGCAAGGCCGATGGCCGCGAGTAACCAACCCGTGCTCATCAGTGTGATGCCTTCGCTCATGAAGCTAAAGCCGAGCCCCAAGACGATTCCGACCACCACGAAGCGCGGCACGATCCTGGCGATGTACGTAGCCGCTCCGCTCAACCCGAGGACGAGCCACATCAATCCGGTGACCAATCCTGCGCCATATACCGCGGCTGAAGTAATGGTTGCGGTCTGCGCGGCCTGAGCGACCGCCGCCGCGCCGAGTGCTTTCATGGGCTGCACGGGAAACGGCGTTTTGTAAAACGCCCCGCAGATAGTCAGCGCCGCACCGAAGGCAAATAGAATGCCGAACGGATCCATCTTCAACACCGCGATGTACGCGACCACGAATGGAACCAGCGTACCGAGATCGCCGAAGGCGCCGGCCCATTCCATCCGATCGAAGCGGTTGCCTGCGGCTGCAATGGGTGCTTGTGGGGGCGAAGGGTTCACAAGATTGCAGCCTAGTCCGCTACGGGCGGAATTTCCTAGGAATCGGCGTTGGTTATATTTCTTGCGATATAGCGCCGGGCGCTAGATTTCCGCACTTCGCTATATTTCATCGGATACGGCGAGTATGCCGAAAGCAAACTCAACGCTCGGATGAGACTCACTGCAAAAGCTTTCTTGCCAGCTGCTTTTTGCCGGCACTGTCCGCACGGGCCGGCCTCGCCGCTACATGCGCTGTGATCTCCGCCATCCTCTGCGTTCCCAGCCTGCCGATGTCGCGCTCGAGCAGGCGGAATTGCTTGACCAAGCTCATGCCGAAGGGGGTGATGCGTACCCCGCCGCCGCCCTTGCCGCCCGTTGAGGAAACCGTCACCGCCTCGGAGAATCCTTGCTTCAAGCTGTTTATGAGCATCCAGGCGCGCCGATAGCTCATTCCCAAGGCGCGCGCCGCATCGGAAATGGATCCGGTGCTTTTGATCGCTTCGAGCAACGCAATCTTTCCGGGACCCAAGTTCACGTTGTCGCTGAAATCGACCCGAATTCGAATTACCGGCGTCATCGCGCGCTCCATGGTGCGTTCCTAGGGCACATCATAACGGCTTGAGGCTTGAATACATTTGCCGAGAGGAGGATTCTTGGCATACCTGACAGGAGTCCCAATGGCGACAACATTTCTCTTGAATGGCCAGAGCACCACGCTCGATGTCGATCCGAACATGCCGCTGCTGTGGGCCATTCGCGAAGTCGCGAGACTGCACGGTACCAAGTTCGGCTGCGGCATGGCCATGTGCGGCGCCTGCACCGTGCACGTCGATGGACAGGCGGTCCGTTCCTGCGTCTTGAGCCTATCGGCCGTGTCCAATAAGCAAGTAACCACCATCGAGGGACTCAAGAGCAAGCAGGCCAAGGCGGTGCAGGCCGCGTGGATTGAGCTGCAGGTTCCGCAATGCGGCTACTGTCAGTCCGGCCAAATCATGTCGGCCACGGCACTTCTGGAAAAGAACGGCGCGCCGACCGATGCGGAAATCGACGGCGCGATGAGCGGCAACATCTGCCGCTGCGCCACTTATCCGCGCATCCGCGCCGCGATTCACGCTGCCGCCGGCGCGGCAAAGGCTTATGGCTCATGAGCACCGCTGATTTTTCGTCCTCCCGTCCTACCCGCAGGAAGTTCCTGAAGGGCGCGGGCGCCGCCGTCACCGCGCTCACCATTGGATTCGAATGGCCCGCGCGCCCTGCCCTGGCGCTTGCCGGCCCCACCGGCGCCACCGGCGCCGCCAACATGGCCGCAGCGTTCGCGCCGAATGCCTTCGTCAGAATCGGCGCCGACAACAGCATCACGATCATCTCGAAACATATCGAGATGGGGCAAGGCGCCTACACCGGTCTTGCGACCGTGCTCGCCGAAGAACTCGATGCCGACTGGGCGCAGGTTCGGGTCGAGAGTGCGCCGGCCGATGCGACGCGCTATGCCAACTTGGCTTTTGGCAAGATCCAAGGAACCGGCGGCAGTTCGGCGATCGCCAACTCCTGGCCGCAGTTGCGCGATGCCGGCGCCAAAGCGCGCGCGATGCTGCTCAGCGCGGCTTCCGGCGAATGGCACGTGCCCGCAGCCGAGCTCACGGTTGAAAAGAGCGTGATCTATCACGCCCCGAGCAAACGCCAGGCCAGCTTCGGCTCACTGGTGCGAAGAGCGGCGGCGCTGCCGGTACCGGACACGGTGCAGCTCAAGGATCCGAAAGATTTCAAGCTCATCGGCCGGCGCCCGGCGCGTGTGGATGTCGCGGCTAAATGCGACGGCAGCGCGCTCTTTACCATCGACGTCGAGCTGCCCGGCATGCTGGTCGCGCTGTTGAAACGGCCGCCGCTATTCGGCGGCGTGGTCAAGTCCTTCGATGCAACTGCGGCGGCGAAGGTACCGGGCGTGATGAAGGTGTTGCAGGTTCCGCGTGGCGTCGCCGTGATTGCCAAAAGTTTCTGGGCCGCCAAGCTCGGGCGCGACGCCTTGACGGTGGAATGGGACGATTCGAAGGCTGAGAAACGCAGCTCCACGGATATGATGGAGGAATACCGGCGGCTCGCCGAGCAACCCGCCCTGCCGGCCCGCAAACAAGGCGATGCCAAGAAAGCCCTCGGCGAGGCCGCACGCAAGATTTCGGCGAGCTTCGAGTTCCCTTACCTTGCGCACGCGCCGATGGAACCGCTCGATGCGGTGGTGAAGCTCGATGCCAAAAGTTGCGAGATCTGGGCGGGAGATCAATTCCAGACCGTCGATCAGATGAATGCCGCACAGACGGCCGGCCTGACGCCGGCTCAAGTGAGCATCCACACGTTGTACGCCGGCGGCAGCTTCGGCCGCCGCGCCAATACCGTCTCGGACTACATCGTCGAAGCGGTGTCGATCGCCAAGGCTTACGGCGCGGACGGCACGCCGATCAAGCTGCAGTGGACACGCGAGGATGACATCCGCGGCGGCCTGTACCGCCCGATGTACTTCCACAAGCTCGAAGCGGGCTTGAACGCGCAGAATGAATTGACCGGCTGGCACCATGTCATCGTCGGCCAATCCATCATGGCCGGCACGATCTTCGCCGCGGGGATGAAGGATGGCATCGATGCCACTTCGGTCGAGGGCGCGGCGAATATTGCCTATGCCATCCCCAATATCGCGGTGGACCTGTCCACGGCCAAGGCGGGCGTGCCGGTGCTGTGGTGGCGCGTGGTGGGCAGCTCGCATACCACCTTTGCGGTCGAGACTTTCATCGATGAAGTCGCGCATGCCGCAGGAGCGGATCCTTTCACGTTCAGGCGAAAGTTACTCGAGCATGAGCCGCGCATGAAGGGAGTGTTGGAACTCGCCGCCGACAAGGCTGGTTGGAACTCCGGACCGATGCCGAAGGGCAAAGGCCGCGGCATTGCGGTGTGCGAGGCGTTCAAATCGTTTGTCGCGCAGGTCGCGGAAGTCAGTGTCGATGACGCGGGGCGCATCAAGGTCGAGCGGGTGGTTTGCGCGGTGGACTGCGGCACCGCCGTCAATCCGGACATCATCAAGGCTCAGATGGAAGGCGGAATCGGCTTCGGCCTGGGTGCGGCGCTTTACGGCGCGATCACCATGAAGGATGGGCGCATCGAACAGGGCAATTTCAACGACTATCGGGTGCTGCGCATGAATGAGGCCCCGCCGGTCGAGGTCTATATCGTGCCTTCGGCCGAAAAGCCCACCGGCGTGGGCGAACCCGGCGTCGCGCCGATCGGGCCCGCCGTCGCCAATGCCGTGTTCGCCGCAACCGGCAGACGTGTGCACGCCTTTCCATTCTCCAAGAGCGACGTCAGGACCTGATGCCATGAACGCGACACCTCCAAAAAGACCGCATCCGATACTCTGGGTTCTCGCCGCCATCGTTCTCATTGCAATCGGCGTTGCCGGCTACTACGCATTGAGCCCTCATCCCACCGACTTTGCCGGGGGCAAGCGCGTCGCCTTGGCGGCCTACACGCAAGCAAACCCCAGCGGGGTGCCCGCGGAGCTCAAGGACGCGAGCCTCGCTGCGCGCGGCGAATATCTGACGCGGGCCGCCGACTGTGCTGCCTGCCACACGGCCAGGGACGGGACACCGTTCGCCGGGGGACGCGCGTTCGTCCTGCCGTTTGGCACGATCTATTCGACCAACATCACACCCGACGCGGACACCGGCATCGGCAACTACAGCGATGAGAACTTCCTGGACGCCGTGCATAAGGGCATCGGGCGCGGTGGCGCGCGCCTTTACCCAGCCATGCCCTACGCCAGCTACACCTACATGACCGATGCAGATGCGCTCGCGATCAAAGCCTATCTTTTTGCCTTGAAGCCCGTGCATGCACCGACGCCCGCCAACACCTTTAAGTTTCCCTTTAGTCGGCGCGGACTCATGAAGCTGTGGTCCGCTTTTTTCAATCCCGACAAACGATTTAGACCGAATGCGGCCCGCAGCCCGGAATGGAATCGCGGCGCCTACCTTGCCGAAGCGATGGCACACTGCGGGGAGTGTCACACGCCCAGGAATCTGGCCTTTGCGCTCGACAATCGGCGCAAATTTGCCGGCGCCGTGCAAGCCGGCTGGCGCGCCTACAATGTCACGCCGGATCGTGCGAGCGGCGTAGGTGCGTGGAGCGATGCGGACCTTGCCAATTATTTGTCTGAGGGACATGCCGCGGGGCATGGCACAGCCTCGGGTCCGATGGGCGAGGCCGTCGATGAAAGCTTGAGCCACTTGACTCCGAGCGACATCGCCGCCCTCGTCGCGTACTTGCGCAGCGTGCCGGGCATTTCCACTGCCGACTTACCGGCAGCCCGCCTCGATCCGGCGCCGATGCTATCGGCCGACGCCACCGCCGAGTCTCGCGGCAAAGGCGTGTACGAAGGCGCCTGCGCCGGTTGTCACGGCTGGTCGGGGGTGAGCCCTGTCATTCCCTTCGCAACCCTGACGGGCACACGCGCTATCAACGATGCGACCGGCAACAATGTCGCACAGGTCATCATCGGCGGCGGCGAGCGGCACTATCCCCGCGATTCGGACAACATGCCGCCTTTCGGCAGCACTTACTCGGATGCGGAGATTGCCAGCGTCTCGAATTACGTGACGGCGCGTTTCGGCTCCAAAGGCTCGAACCTCACCGCGGCGGAAGTCGCGAAGTTGCGCTCGCAGAATTGATGCGGCTGCACGGCTGCTCTTAAGGCGTCAGGTTTTCGAGCAGCGAGGTGGTCTTGCGCATGCGAGCCTCGAGCATGCTGAGTGCACGGCTGGCCAACGCGGAAATTTCCGGATCCTTGATTCGCTGGCCGCGTTTGAACAACAGGATGGTCTTTTGATAGTTGTCCAGAATTCTCATGGTATAGGCCGAATCGAACTCGCGTCCGTTTTTCTCCCGTAGCAGTTCAATCTCGCGCGTGTGCGCCTCATCGAGCGCGTCCGGCACCGGCAACTTTCTGCGCGCCGCAATTCTCGCGATATCCGAACTCGCCTTCTCGTAGTCTTCCACGAGTTGATGCGCGAATTGCCGAACCGGCTCGCCCTGACTCTGGCTCGCCGCCAATTGTCCCAGCTGCATTTCGGTCATGCATTCGATGCTGGCGTGCGCGATGAACGCATCCGGCTGGATGGTCTCGAGATTTTCGCTGCGGCTTGCCATCTCCCTATGTTGACCCGTGGCGGGGCGCTCGGTCATCCGGGGCCAGGTCGCGACCAATCGTCAGCGTGCTCCTACACGGAAACCTGCCGTTCGCCCATGCTGCAAAAGTTATTTCATCCGGCGAAGCTGTTGTTTATCCCGTGAATCATGACTTTTCTCCAATCCGTCGTTGCACCCCGGCCCGCAAGCTGCTAAATCCGAACCCGTACCAAGAAAAAGCCTAAGGCGGCCTGCTTGAAAACCCGGATTACTCAGCTGTTCGGCATAGAGCATCCCATCATCCAGGGAGGAATGCATTTCGTCGGTTTCGCGGAACTCGCGGCAGCCGTATCCAACGCCGGAGGTTTGGGAATCATCACCGGGCTCACCCAGCGGACTCCCGAGAAGCTTGCGCAGGAAATCGCACGATGCCGCGGCATCACGGATAAGCCATTCGGCGTGAATCTGACCTTTCTGCCGGCCGTGACGCCGCCGGATTACCCCAAGTTCGTTGAGACCATCGTCGAGAGCGGCGTCAAGATCGTCGAGACGGCGGGCAACAATCCGCAAAAGTACCTCCCCGCCCTCAAAGCGGCCGGTATCAAGGTGATTCACAAGTGCACCTCGGTGCGCCATGCGCTCAAAGCGGAGTCCATCGGCTGCGATGCGGTGAGCGTGGACGGATTTGAGTGTGGCGGTCATCCGGGCGAGGACGACGTGCCCAACATGATCCTGCTGCCGCGTGCCGCGGAATCCTTAAAAATTCCATTTGTCGCCTCCGGCGGCATGGCCGACGCGCGCTCACTGGTGGCGGCGCTGGCGCTGGGCGCGGATGGCATGAACATGGGCACGCGTTTCATCGCGACTCAGGAGGCGCCCGTGCACACGCACGTCAAGCAAGCCATCGTCGCTGCCTCGGAACTCGACACCCGGCTCATCATGCGGTCGTTGCGCAATACCGAGCGTGTGCTCGCCAATACCGCAGTCGATCGGCTGCTCGCCAAGGAACGCGAGCTGGGCTCGAAGTTGAGTTTCGCGGACATCGCAGGCGAGGTCGGCGGCGTCTATCCGCGTATCATGCTGGAGGGCGACATGGATGCCGGCGCCTGGTCCTGCGGCATGGTCGTGGGGCTCATTCACGATATTCCGACTTGCAAGGAATTGATCGATCGCATCATATCCGGGGCGGAAGTTCTGATCCGCCGCCGGCTGGAAGCAATGCTGCATTGACCGGCGGCGCGTGTCAGACCGCTCCCGACGCGAGGACGGGACGCGCGCTTACGGAGCCGGAGCATTTCGGAACTTAGACTGGCATGAAAACATGGCCACCACCTGGAGTCTGTCCGATTATCACTCGAGCCGCCTGCGCCGGACGGTGGAGGATTTACTAGAGAGTTCCGGCGTTCAAATCAACGGCAACAACCCCTGGGACATCCGCGTCCACCATGAAGACTTCTATGCGCGGATTCTGCATCAGGGTTCGCTGGGATTCGGCGAATCCTATATGGAACGCTGGTGGGACGTCGGCGATCTCGAAGATCTGGTCTACCGATTGCTGAAAGCGCGGCTCGATGAACGCGTGCATACCTGGCGCGACCTGCTGAACTTTGTGAGCGCGGCCGTTTTCAACCGCCAGCGCCGCTCCCGGGCTTTCGAGGTGGGCGAGCGCCATTACGACATCGGCAATGATCTCTACGAACGCATGCTCGATCCGCGCATGATCTACAGCTGCGCCTATTGGGAGAGCGCCGGCACACTGGAAGAAGCGCAACGCGCCAAGCTCGACCTGGTATTTCGCAAGCTCGCCCTCAAACCCGGCCAGCGGGTGCTGGATGTGGGTTGCGGCTGGGGCGGCGCGCTCGAGTACGCGGCGAAGGAATACGGTGTCGAGGGCGTCGGCGTCACCATCTCGCGCGAGCAGGCCGACTACGCCCGCAAACGTTGCGCCGGCCTGCCCATCGAAATTCGGCTCGAAGACTACCGCGCAACGCGCGGCGACTTCGATCATATTTATTCCATCGGCATGTTCGAGCATGTCGGGCCCAAGAACTACCGCACCTACATGCAGACCGTGCGCCGCTGCCTGCGCCCGGGCGGCCGCTTTTTGCTGCACACCATCGGCGCGAACCGGTCGAGCGGCGGCCGCGGCAACGATCCCTGGATCGAAAAATACATTTTCCCCAATTCGAAGCTGCCGACGGAGCGGCAAATCCGTGCCGCCATCGGCGGATTATTCACCGTGGCCGGGCACCAATCGATCGGCATGAACTACGTCCGCACATTGCGTACCTGGCGCGCCAATTTTGAGCGGCAGTGGCCGACGTTGAAAAAAACCCGCAATGACGAATTCTTCCGCATGTGGGAGTTCTATTTGAATTCCAGCGCCGCCACTTTCAGAGCAGAGAAGAACGATGTGTGGCAGTGGCTGTTGACGCCTTGAGGCTTGCGCGCGACCTTGCAATGGCCGCTGATATTTCAGGGGCGACGCCACCGGGGACGGGAACTTCCCGCGGGTCCTTAGGTCAGCTAACGGGCTGGCAACAGTATAAAAGGCTCATTTACAGGGAAAACCAAGATGAATACCCCGTTCTTGATGAAGCTCGGTGCCGTCGTGGCTGCACTATTCATGAATGGTCTGATATTGGGAGGTACCGCCTATGTCGTTCATGCGCAGGCTCATCCCCAATCCGGCGAACCACTCGCGTGCACCTCGAAACAGACCGTTCACCTGCACGTGTGATTGAGGTCTAGGCGGGAAGGATGGCCTCGTTCCGCGCAGGTTCGGCGGACGCCGTTGCCCGGGCGCAGAAAAACGCCACGATCAGCCCGAAGATCAGCATCGCAGTCATGTTCTCGGCAAATTTCAATGCCGTAAATTGCGGCACTGCCTTCAAAGCCGAAAGGGGTACGACGGCATAGTTCATCACGAAGAAGATAACGACCCCATACCCCAATCCGCCGAGGGCCCAACGGCGCGACAAGGCCGGCATGGCCTTGGCCGGCAGGACATAGATCCCGGCGATCAAAATCCCCATCGCTTCCTGCAAAAATGCGCCGAGTATCATGGTCGGCACGCCGCCGCCGAACGACGCCTTGCCCAGCAGGCCGGCCGCGATGGCCTGCATGATGAAGGTAGGACTGCGGCCTGAGATGATGCTGGCCGCACCGATATCGATCGTGGCCGCGATAACCCCGCCGAATAAGATTGCCGCAACAATGTCCGTACCCTTTGTTCGCATGACTGGCTCCTTCACCGAAGTAACTAACTTAAGTGCCCTGCCAACTGTGCTCAACATCCAATCCAAGGCTCTTTGAGGGCGCCACTTCGGCGGCAGGTTGGGGACACGGCGTTTACGCGGCTCCGCGCGTCAATGCGACGGCGCTGCAAGTTTACTCAAGCTCTGCTCCGCTTGGCGCAGCCAGTCATCCCGATCTTTTGAAGCCGGCAGCGGCTGGCTCAAGTCGCGCGCACGTGCATAAGCCTCGCGGGCGCCGCGGATATCGCCGGTTTTCGCCAGCGCCTCGGCCAAGGCTAACGCATTCGGCGGATACTGAGGCCTCAAGGAGACCGCCTGCCGTGCCGCGGCCAAACCGGCGTCCGGATCGCCGGGGCCCAACGGCCATGCGGGTGCCTTGATCAGGACCAGGGCCTTGACGCGTACCGGTCCCGCTTCATCAATTTGCGCATCCGCTGCTTCCGCAGCGCCTAGCGCGTTAAGCATGCTCTTCAGCGTTTCGCCGGCGTGCAAGGGATGGGCTCGAGCTTCGAGCCCCAAAGCAATCGCATGATAATAAAGACACGCCGCGGCCTGGGGTGCACGATCGAGACACGCTTGCGCATTGCGTTCAGCATCCGCGGCGAGCTGCTCGCGGATTTTCGCATCGGGTTCGGCATCGCTGCGCCGCGCGTCATCGGCGACGGCCGAGGCCAACTGCTCCACCGGCATCGACGCCAGAGATTCGACCGGCGCGGCGGGCGCGGTGGGCCGCAGGGCAGGCGCCTTGCACGCCGTCAGCAGCAATGCCGCTGCCGCGGCGCCGAAAACGCGCTTCACGGCTTGCCGGTGTTGCCCGGCAGCTTCGGCAACACGAATCCCTTCAAGTGCAGCGAGGCCAGGATATCTGCGCCGCCCGCTGCCGCATTCATTTTGATGAGTGCCGTTTGGACTGCCTTGGCTCGCGGCGCCGGCACACGTGCATCCACCACCGCAATGAGCGCAACGGGCAGCGGCGGGGACTGCGCCAGGGTCTTGAGCTGCGCCGCAAAGGGCAGCGTCGCGAGCGATGCGGCCTGCGTTTGATCGAGCAGCGCCACCACCGGTTCGCCCGAGGCCACCCGCCGCAGAGCGCTCAAAATTTGGCCGCTCGCTTCGATCTTCACGTCCGCGGGCAGGGTCCAAGTGGCGAGGGCCGAGTGCTTCACAAAGTCAGGCGCATAGCCTGCGACGCTCAAGATGGTATGGCCGCCCAAGGATTTGGCATCGGTGACCGTGCCGCCGTTCTTGCCCACCAGCGTCCAGCGCTCCTCGGTGCCGACACCGGCCACATCGGCCTGGGCGAGCGGTGCAAGATGCAGTTCGGCTCCATGCTGTACGAAAAACGCATAGGGCACGAAGGTCAGCACCGAGTCCTTGTCGTTGAGCTTCTCGAGGCCGCCTTGCTCGGTGGGATCGTAAACGGCGGCAAGATTCCCGCTCCAGCCTGCGGTCGAGGCCGTGATCTTGGCGAACTGATCCACGAAGGGCTGCGCATCGCCGGCTGCCCCCGGATAGCCCGGCGCGCAGAACACCAAAGTGGCCACCGCCGCTGACATGAGCGCGCTCATGCCGACAGGCTATCATTACCCCCCGATGACTGACCACCGCGCCATCTTCGTCTCCCCCCGCATGCTGCGGTTTTTCTTGCGTGTCCTACACGCACGGTTTGTGATCGTCGGCGTATTCATCCTGCTGGCCCTGGCGGGTGTCTACGGCGCCGCACGCATCCCCACCGATACCTCGATCAATCGGCTGATCGTGGCCGGCGATCCGGTCGCTCAGGCGACGCGCGAGTTCGAACGCGTGTTTCCCGAAGCCGAACAAGCCCTCATCGTGCTCGAAGCGCCCGACCCATTAAGTGCCGCCGCGTTGCAGAGCGCCGACCAGCTCGAACGCGAACTCGGCAAGATCCCCAACGTCGCGGCCCACAGTCTCTTGACCGTGTACTTTCACTCGAGTCCGCCCGCCGCCATAAGCCCCGCCGATGCCGACAAGCTCAGAAGCTTCGCCGGGGGGACCTTGCTTTTCCGCCGTGCGGGGTTGATGGGGGACCACTATTTGGGAATCGCGCTTGATCTGAAGGTCAATTCGCCCGCGCAACGCGACCGGGCGCTGTCCGCCATCGACGCCGAGGTGCTGCCGCTCAACGCCACCGGACACCCGTTCACCGCAATCCGCCGCGTCGGCGCGCCGTGGCTCGACGCCTGGTTGGAGCGGCAAACCGGCGCCTCGACGAAAAAGTTCATGCCGCTGTTCGGCGTCTTTCTCATGACGCTGGTGTTCCTCGTCTATCGTTCGTGGCGCGCCTTGGTGGCCATCATTTTGACCCTCGGTGCGGTCGTTGCGGTCGCGGTCGGCTTAGGGGATGTGTTCGGCTGGTCGAATAGCGTCGTATCGACGCTGGTCCCGCTAACGGTCATGGTCACCACCACCGCGACGCTGGTCTACATTCACTCCCGCTACATGGAGCCGGAGGCGAACGTGCCGCTGCTGGAGCATCACGCGCGCGCGCTCGCCAACAAATTTCTGCCCTGCACCGCTTCGATGTTCGCCACTGCCGTCGGATTTGCGGCCCTGGCAGTGTCCGATATTCGTCCGGTGCGCGAAATGGGAATGTGGACCGCCGGCGGCTTGGTGGCAGCGTGGGTCGCGTGCTTCACCTTGTTTCCCGCGCTGCAGTCCTTGTTGCGTGCGCCCAGGAGATCAGGCGCCCTCACCGAGGGCAAGTGGTTCGTGTCGTTGGTGGACCTGCTGGTGCCGGCAACGCGCCGCTATCGCTGGCTGCTGGTGGCTGCCGCGCTGCTGATCATGATCTGCGGCGCGACCGCATTGTTCGGCGTTCCCGGCAGGCTGCCGCCGCTCAAGCTACAGACCGATGCGCTGACCTACGTCAATGCGCGCGAACCCGTGGCCCAGGACACGCGCCGCTTCGAGGAGACCAACGGCCTGGACGTGCAGGATCTATGGCTGCAGACCCGGCCCGGCCACGCGTTGGATCCGCAGTTCCTGCGCAGCGTCAATATGCTGGTGCACCGCCTCGAGCAACATCCCGGCGTCAATGCCGTCGATGGTCCCACCTCGGTGCTGCGCTGGGCGCGCTACATCCAATCGGGCACCGACCAGCTGCCCACCGAGCCGGCTGCGTGGCCCAAGATCGCCGAGGATTTGGAGCAGATCCTGCTGGCTGAGCCCAGCGCGCGCAACTACGTCGATGTCGCCAATCTTTCCAGCGTGCGCCTGAGCGTTCGCGGCCGCGGCGAGTTGTTCGGACCTTCCGGCGCGATGCGAAAATTCATTCTGCACAGTTGGAACGAGGCGCAGGCCGGCGATCCCAATTTTCGCGGCGTGCGCGGGCAAATGGCGGGCAACGGCGTGTTGTCGGGCATCATTACGGAGCGCTTGCTGCCCACGCTGACGCAGAGTTTTGCGATCACGGCGAGCACGATTTTTCTCGCCTTCCTGGTGGTGTTTCGCAGCCCCTCGGCGCGCCTCATGACCATGATTCCGTCTTTTTTCGCGATTCTATCGGTGTTCATCGTCATGCGCTTCGGCAGCATTCCGCTCAACATCGCCACCATCTTGATCGGCTCGACCGTGCTCGGCGCGACGGAGAATGATCAGGTGCATTTTTTCTATCATCTGCAGGAAGGCCGCTCGAGCGGCACAACGAGCGGCGCGCTCACCCATGCCATGCTCACCGCCGGCCGGCCGATCCTGTTTGCCACCCTCATCAATACCAGCGGCTTTCTCGCCCTCACGCTGTCCGATCTGCCGCCCATGCGGCAGTTCGGCGTGGTGTCCGCCTCGGCCTTCGTGCTGGCGCTGATCGCGGATTTCACGGCGCTGCCCGCCGCGCTCTGGATCCTGAGCCGCGACGGGGGCGTCAGTTCCGCGCCGCGCCGCGCCTAACTCGAACGCAGCGTCGGGCCGCGCAATTCATCGCTGACGAGCGTCGGAATCGGCGTGTGGTCCGGTTCCCCGTCTCCGGCCTGGCCCATGTAGCGCGCGAATTGTTCCTTGTAGCGGAAGGTCAGCTTGGTTTGATCGGCGGCGGGAAGCTTCTGCTTCAACTCCAAAAACCAAGTGCCCTCTTCTTCGTAGACGTGATGAGCGATGGCACCTCGCAAATGATCCAACTTATCCAAGTACTCCTGGCTCATGGGCTGCATGTCTTCCAGCAGCCCCATTTGTACTTTCGCGGCCGATTGCTCGGTGTATGCCTTGGTCGAGCGGCTTTCTTCGTCTGCTTTGACCATTGCCGGGTACAGCACTGCTTCTTCCGCGATGGAATGACCCGTCAGCAAGACCGCCAGCTTTTTCAGCGCAGCCGCGCGGTTCGCCGCATCGGCCGCGGTTTTCACGGCGGCGAAGGCCGCCTCGATTCGCCGGTGATGCTGCAGCACGAGCGATAGCCAGTCCCCCTCGGTGGCGGCAGCCAGCGCTTTGGAGCGCGCTTTCGCCCGGGCCTCATCGCTTTCCATCGGGGTCACTGCACTGACGACTTTGTCGATTAGAGACATGGCAAATCTCCTTATGGGGTCTCTTTGAGATTGACTAGGTTCCCTGCGAGTTGGCTGCCCCTAGTCGATCGTACGACTTTGCACGCGCCGCGATAGGAAAGAAGTCCCGCGGCCCCGCTATTTTCTGTAGCCGATGGACTACGGCTATGCGCTTTGAGCGACTGCAGGGCTTGGCGTGCAAGTTCCGTCAAAGTTGCGCACGGAGGCCTCTTGAATTATTTCGCGCAAGCCTTAGAAACGGCCTGGGCGACAGATGCCATTGGGCCTGGGCGACAGCTGCCATTGGGTCTGGGCGACAGATGCCATATGGCTGCCGCGCAGCACTTTTAACCTTAAAACAGCGGTTTTTAACTTTAAAACTGGAGGTTGATCAGCATGAATACGCGTAACGAGCCATGGACCGTCCTCAGCCAGCTACAGAGGCATCTCAATCAATATCTCGACAGCGACGGCGCCGTTGCCAGCGGCAGTTCCGCGGCGACCGCCGACTGGATTCCGCCCGCGGATGTCGAGGAGTACCAGAACCGGTTTGTCCTCAAAATGGATATTCCGGGCGTGGATCCGAACGCGGTGGACATCACGCTTGAGCAGGGCGTGCTGACCGTATCCGGCAATCGCGCCAATGACCGCACCGGGAACGACAACGTTGTGCGCGAGCGCTCGGAACGTGCTCTTGGCCGCTTCCATCGGCGCTTTGCGTTGCCCGAGACGGCGGACTCGAATGGTGTGCAAGCCGCTGGCAAGAATGGCGTGTTGCAGATCGTGATTCCGAAGCAGCCCAAGGCGCAGCCGAAGCGCATCAAGGTCGCGATGGAGAACTAGACTTGTGCTTCCAGGCCGAGGGGTGTCGGCTTGCCGCACCCTTCGAGCCCATTTGGCCGCAACGACTCAAGGGTTGGCTCGTATCAATGACGCGTCACGCCATCGGGTTTGAGCACGACTTTGGTCACTTCGTTTTGCTGCTCTTTGAATATTTTGTAGCCCCGGGCGGCCTCCTCGAGACTCAAGCGGTGGCTGATGAGAAAGGTCGTATCGAGCTTGCCCTCGATGATCATCTTCAATAATTGCGGCATGTATTTTTGCACGTGGGTTTGGCCGCTCTTGACCGAGAGTCCTTTCTCCATGAGAGCGCCGATCGGAAACTTGTCCGTCACTCCGCCGTAGACGCCCGGAATCGATATCCTTCCGCCCTTGCGGCACGCGACGATGACTTGGCGCAGCCCGTGCGTTTGGTCGGTCACCAGCTTGACCGCGGCCTTGACCTTGTCCATGACGCTGTCCGCGGAGAATCCGTGACTCTCCATGCCCACGGCATCGATGCACGCATCGGGTCCGATCCCGCCCGTCATTTCAACCAAGGCCTCGCGGACATCGACTTCCTCGAAGTTGATGACTTCCGCGCCCATGGTTTTGGCAAGATCCAGCCGGCGCGGATGGTGATCGATGGCAATCACGCGATGCGCCCCCAGCACGAAGGCGCTTTGGATCGCGAACAAACCGACGGGACCGCAACCCCACACCGCCACGATGTCGTTGGAATCGATCTCGCAGTTCTCCGCGGCCATCCAGCCGGTCGGCAAGATGTCGGAAAGGAACAGGACCTTGTCATCCTCGATGCCCTCGGGAATGACGATGGGCCCGATGTCGGAAAATGGCACGCGCACATATTCGGCCTGGCCGCCGGCATAGCCGCCCGTCAAGTGCGAGTAGCCGAATGCGCCCGTCATTGGATAGCCGTACAGAAATTCCGACATGTCGGCGGTCTCCGCCGGGTTGCTGTTGTCGCAAGCCGAATATTGCTGCTGCTTGCAGAAGAAACACTGCCCGCAGGCGATCACGAACGGCACCACCACGCGCTGGCCCACTTGGAGCTTCTTGTTTCCCGCCCCGACTTCGACCACCTCGCCCATGAACTCATGCCCCAGTACATCGCCGGCCTTCATGGTGGGAATGGTGTGATCGTATAGATGTAGGTCCGATCCGCAGATGGCTGTCGATGTGACTTTGATGATCGCGTCCCGCGGATTGACGATCTGCGGATCCGGAACCGTCTCGACGCGTACGTCGTGTTTGCCGTGCCAGGTGAGTGCGCGCATGTCTGTTCGCCTTATAGTTGAATCTGTGCTCTCAAAACTTTCAAGCGCCGACGCTCAGGCGCGCGGGGCGGCCTCAGGCGGTCTGGCGGTCGCGATCTCGCCCGTTTCCATCAACTGTTTGAAGCGCCGCAGGTCCTGGCGTGCCTGCACTTTCGGTTCCTTCTGGAACAGTTTGGCGATGATCTTGCCGACGCTGCCGCCGGGCGGATCATAGACAAGGGTGACCGTGACGATGGTCCCGCGGCCGTCGGGAGAATCGCGGAACTCGACGCGGCCGCTATTACGCACACCGGTTCCTTCCAAAGAACGCCAAGCGATCAGTGCGCCCGGCTCATCGTCGACGATTTCAGCGTCCCATTCGACTGTCTTACCGGCCGGCGCCTCGACGACCCAGTGCGAGACCCGCGAAGAGACGCTCTCGACGCTGCGGATATTGTGCATGAACAGCGGTAGATTCTTGAAGTCGCGCCAAAATGCGTACAATTTGTCCCTGGGTTGATCGATGGTGACGCTGCGGCCGATCAGTACGTCGTGTTTGCGCGCCTCCATGCCCTCGCCGTTGAATGCCGCTGGATTCGGATTCTTGGCGGCGGTCAGGGGCGCATCGCTATGTGCCGTTGCTGAAGTGGGCTCTGACATTGCAAGACTCCTAGGCCGGCGGATCCGGCTCCTGAGTCTCGATACGCTAAAGCAAGTCTTTCGTTAGTCAGTAGGAAGATTCGGGCGCTATTTCGTCGGAATCCTCCGTCGGTGGACCGCGCTTCGCCTCCCGGCGCAGCGCATACATTGCCGACACCGCGTCCGCTGTCGAATTCGAGGATCTCCTACAGATCTATGCGGTATCGGCGGATTGGCGTTGCGCGCCGCATTCATTAGGGTCTCGCATCGTCAGCCAAGCAAAACCCTTATGGAGGACAGACATGATTGCGCACACGACATTGCCGGTGAGCGACTACCACAAGTCAAAAGCCTTCTACAGCAACGTACTTGCGGCTCTCGGCTACCGCCAGAACATGGAGCACGGAACATCCGCGGGCTTCAACGACGGCAAGAACACGGATTTTTGGATCAGCGCCGAGAAGAAGGTCGTGCCCACCCATCTGGCGTTCCAAGCGGGTGACCGTAAACAAGTCGAAGCCTTTCACAGGGCCGCGGTTACTGCGGGTGCCAAGGACAACGGCCATCCGGGCTATCGCGACTACTCGCCTGGGTACTTCGCCGCTTTTGTCATCGATCCGGACGGCAACAACATCGAAGCGGTCTGGTACGACCCCGCGAAATCCAAATCCTGATCCGATGACGAACACCGCGACAATCACGGTCTGCGAGATGCGTGAAGACGGCCATCTCGCCGCCAACTGGCAGCGCCTGGTGGAGCATGTCCACTTTGCACATAGCCAGTTGGTGGTTCTGCCGGAGATGCCGTTCGCTTCTTGGCTGCCCGGCACACCAACTTCAGGAACAGCGCATGGGACGCGGCGGTCGATGCACATGATCGCTGGGAGCTGCGGCTGCGCGAACTTGCGCCGGCCATCATCGCCGCTACCCGTCCGGTGAATTTCGGGAGTGAACGGTATAACGAAGCCTTCATTTGGACCGAGACGGACGGCATGCGCGCGGTACATGCCAAGTGTCGGCTGGCTAACGACACGGGATGCTGGGAACGTGTTTGGTACCAGAGTGCTGCGGCACCCGACTTCGAACCGTTTCAGGTGGCGGATTTGACGCTCGGATTTCTCGTCGGTGCTGAGCTGGCCGCGGTGGATGAAGCCGCTCGCTATGGCCGTGAAGGCGTACAGCTGCTGGTTTCGCCGCGCTCGACGCCGGTACCGGACATTGAAGACTGGCTTGCCATGGCACGCAGCGCCGCGCGCCGCGCCGGCGCCACGCTCGCAACTTCGACAGGTTGCGGACAGGGGCCGGCTTGGATTATCGACCGCGACGGCGAGCTGCTGGCCCGCAGCAGCAGTTCGCGTCCCTTTGTATCGCAAACCATCGAGCTGCCGGCGAAGACGGTCATGGCTCTCGATGCCGCCTATTGATTGGTCGAATGCCTGATCGGCTGTCGGCTCCTGCCTACCGTTTCTTTGAGCGCTGCCCGACAGAAGCACGTCGATCGGCGGCTTAAGCTCGCTTTCCCCCAAACAATAAAGGAGCCTCCGCCATGCCGCGCCAAGTCCCCTCTCTCACGCTTGCCGAAGCACGCGGACTCATCGCGGCAGCCGAACAAAAAGCCTCGGAGCTCGGCATCCCTTACAACATCGCGGTCGTGGACGCCGGCGGGGGCTTGATTGCGCATGCACGCATGGACGGGGCATGGCTGGGCAGTATCGACATCTCGATCCATAAGGCATGGACCGCGCGCGCGTTCGACATGGCGACCGAAGATCTGGCCAAGATGGCACAGGCCGGCAAACCGCTGTTCGGTATCCAAAATACCAACCATGAAAAAGTGGTCATTTTCGGCGGTGGCGCTCCCGTCAAGGTCGGCGACACGGTGGTGGGCGCGGTGGGCGCGAGCGGTGGAACGGTCGATCAGGATTTGAAAGTGACCGAGGCGGCCATCTCCGCCTTCAATCACAAACACTAGTCCGCAGAACGCCGCCGTGATGACCGAGTTGCCTTACTGTGGAACGGCGCCGCTGCCGGGCGAATTGATGATGCGTTTCAACACCGACCCGGTGCTCATTGCGACGCTGGTCGCCCTCGCATGCATACATTTGTGGGCGGCCCGGCGGCTACCGGCGGGACGGCTGCTCAGCGCACTGACGGGCTGGATCGTCGCGGCTGCTGCCTTTCTCTCGCCGCTATGCGCGCTGTCCGTGGCTCTCTTTGCAGCCCGCGTCGGGCAGCACATGATTCTCGTCCTCATCGCCGCACCCTTGATAGCCGCCGGCCTGCCATCGCGGCCGGCGCAGTCGAAATGGCCGCTGTGGACCGGCGCGCTGACCTTCTTCGTCGCATTGTGGTTCTGGCACATGCCATTGCCGTACGACGCAACGTTTCATTATGTCGGCGTGTATTGGTGTATGCACTTGTCGCTGTTCGGCAGCGCGATCTGGTTCTGGTATGCGCTGATCCATCAGCCGCGCTCGCATGCGGTCGACGCCTTTGCCGCGGGCACCCTGACTTCGATTCAGATGGGGCTGCTCGGCGCATTTCTCTCGCTCGCCGATCATGCCTTGTTCCGCTGGCACTTGAACACCACCTGGGTCTGGCACCTGACGCCGCTCGAAGATCAGCAATTGGGGGGCGTGCTGATGTGGGTGCCCGGGATCGCGATCTTCTTGTGGGTGGCGCTGCGCTCGCTGGCGCGGTTGTGGGCCACGCTCGAAGCAGTGCGCACCGCATGACGTCGTCGCCGCTCGGCTACTTGGACGCAGCCGGCGTGCGAGCGCAGCATATTCTGCCCCTGACGTGGTTCACGTTGTGCGTTTCAATCGCGGTCTGCGTGGTGATCGCCTGGCTGCTGTGGTCAGGCATCCGCCGCAGACGCATGCCCGCAGATGTCAAAATCGGGAACGTCGTGGTCGAACGCGGCGGAGATGGTCTGCGTTGGATCCGCGTTGGGCTGATCATCGCCGCGGTGCCGCTCGCCGCGACCTTGGTCTGGACCATGGTGGCGCTCGCCGCAGTGGCGGGACCGCCGGCCCATCCGGCATTGATCCTCGACATCACGGCCCGCCAATGGTGGTGGGATATCCGTTACAACGGCACTCGAGCCTCGGATCAATTCGAGACCGCCAATGAGATTCACATACCCGTGGGACAGCCGGTGCTGGTGCGGCTGCACGCGGCGGATGTCATCCATAGCTTCTGGGTGCCGAAGCTCACCGGAAAAACCGACGTGATTCCCGGTCAAGTCAATCAGAGCTGGATGCAGACCGATCAGCCCGGACGCTATTTGGGCCAGTGCAGCGAATTTTGCGGTTATCAGCACGCGCACATGCAGTTCGAAGTCGTTGCGGAGCGCCCGGAGGATTTTTCCGCCTGGGAGGCAGCGCAGCGACAGGCAGCGGCGGAGCCCGCGAGCCCCGCAGCCGCGCGCGGCCTGGAAGTGGTGCAAAGCCGCTGCGCCCTGTGTCACCAGATTCGCGGCACCAGCGCGGGCGCTGTCATCGCGCCGGATCTTACCCATCTGATGAGCCGCGGCACGCTCGCGGCCGGCACCCTCGCCAACACTCCGGGAAATCTTGCGGGCTGGATTCAGGACCCCCAGGACCTGAAGCCCGGTTCGCTCATGCCGGATCAGTATCTGTCCGCGCTGCAACTGACGGATGTGCTGGCCTATCTGGAGACGCTGCGTTGATGGAGTCCACACGATGAAAGCGCCGGATTTTCGCACCCCGCGCATCGGCATCGACAGTGTCGAGCATCAGGGAAAGCTGTTCGGGATGTGGGAAACAGCGCCTGGCCTCAAGGGATTTTTCAGCACGGTGGACCACAAACAGATCGGCATTCGCTACATCGTCACGGCGTTTGTGTTTCTCGCCTTGGGGGGAATCGAGGCGCTCATCATGCGCATGCAGCTCGCGGGGCCGAATTTGTCGCTGCTGACGCCGGCGCAATACAACCAGCTATTTTCCACCCATGGCATGACGATGATTTTCCTCTATGCCTCGCCGATCCTGTCGGGATTCTCAAATTATCTGTGGCCGCTGCTGCTCGGCAGCCGCGATATGGCCTTCCCGCGCCTGAATGCTTTGAGCTATTGGATTTATCTCGCCAGCGGCATTTTTTTGTATGTCGGTTTTCTCACCGGCAACGGACCGAACGATGGTTGGTTCAACTACGTGCCCTATGCCTCCAGAGCCTTCAATCCGGGACTCAATCAAGATTTCTACGCGCTGGGCATGGTGTTCCTCGGCATCTCCGTCACCGCGGGCGCCGCGAATTTCATCGTCACCGCGTTTCGCACCCGCGCGCCCGGCATGTCGCTCAACCGCATACCCATTCTGGTCTGGGGCACGCTGACCGCTAACGTCGCCAATCTGGTGGTGGTGCCGGCGGTGAGCCTGGCGTTTTTCCTGCTGTGGATGGATCGGCAGTTCGGCACGCATTTCTTCGATGTCGGCCAAGGCGGTCAGGCGCTGCTGTGGCAGCACCTGTTCTGGATTTTCGGCCACCCATGGGTGTATGCCATCGTGCTGCCGGCGATGGGCATGGTCTCCGACGGCTTGCCGGTGTTCTGCCGCCGCCCGCTGGTCGGCTATTCGGTGGTCGCCCTGTCGACTGTCGCCACCATGATTCTCGGCTTCGGCGTGTGGGTGCATCACATGTTTGCCACCGGCTTGCCGGGGCTCGGGCTTGCGTTTTTTTCCGGCGCCTCGATCGCGATCGTCATTCCTTCGGCAGTCGCGGTGTTCGCCTGGGTTGCCACGATTTGGCTGGGACGCGTGGTGGTGACCACGGCTTTTCTTTTTTTCTCTTCCATGATCGTGCTGTTCGTCATCGGCGGGGTCTCCGGATTCATGACCGCCAGCGTGCCGGTCGATTGGCAGTTGACCGACACCTACTTCGTGGTTGCGCACCTGCACTATGTGCTCATCGGCATCAATGTGTTTCCGGTCGTGGGCGCCACGTATTTTTGGTTCCCGAAGATGACCGGGCGCTTGCTCGATGAGCGGCTGGGACGCTGGAATTTTTGGACCATGTTCATCGGATTCAACCTGGCGTTCCTGCCGATGCATGTGACGGGTCTGCTCGGAATGCCGCGCCGCGTTTATACCTACAACGCTTATCCGGGCTGGGAAGCGCTGAATCTGTTGACCTCCGCGGGAAGCTTGGTGCTCGCCATCGGCGTCTTGCTGTTCTTGGTCAACGTCGTCAAGAGTCTCAAGGCCGGCGCGCCCGCAACGGACAACCCGTGGGATGCGCCGACGCTCGAATGGTCGGTATCCTCCCCGCCCCCGCCCTATAATTTCGCGGTCATCCCGACGGTGGCATCGCGCCACCCGCTGTGGGAATCGCGTTTAGGCGAGGACCCGGAACGCAGCTCCATGGCTCGAGGCATGCTGCTCGATTCCAGCAAGGAAACCATAGCCACCTCCGCGCTCGACGCCGCTCCGGACATGATTTTGGAAATGCCGGAGGACAGCTTTGCACCGCTGGTGCTGGCCGTGGGCCTGAGCGTGTTGTTCGCCGGCCTGCTGTTGATCGTGTGGGCCGCGGTCGCGATCGGGGCGCTGATCTCCGCCGCCGGCCTGCTCTTATGGTTATGGCCCCGACGCGAATTGCGCGAGCGCGAACCGGCGGCCGGAGCCGTTCATGGCTGAGGTGGCTCTGTCCCAGCCGAAGGAGCTGCCCGTCGGCCCCGTCGGCCGTCACGGTGTCGGGTTGTGGGGTGCGGGGACCCTGATCGCCACCGAAGCGGCGCTCTTCGCCTATCTCTTGTTCTCTTATTACTATCTCGGCGCCACCAACCCGCGCGGCTGGCTGTTGGAGCCCACTCCGACGCTGAAGCTGGCGCTGCCCAACACCTTGCTGCTGATAGTCTCGAGCGGCGCGGCCTGGTTCGGCGAGCACGGCATCCTGCATCGCAAACGGCCGCAGGCATTGATCGGCTTTGGCCTGGCGTTCTTGATGGGCTTGGGGTTCGCCGGCGTGCAGCTGCTGGAGTGGCACGCCAAAAGTTACCCGCTGGGTCTGTCGAGTTATTCCTCGCTGTACTTCGTTACCACCGGCTTTCACATGGCGCACGTCGTCGTCGGCTTACTGGTGCTCGCCGCGCTCTTTGTCTGGACGGCACTCGACTATTTCAGTCCGCGTCGCCAATTGGTGGTCTCCGCCGGCGTCTTGTACTGGCACTTTGTCGATGTCATTTGGATATTCGTATTCACGACCTACTACCTGACGCCGTATCTCGGATTCGCGCGATGAACACCGATCGGCACATGAGCGCCCGTCCGGCTGCGCCGGTCGCGCCGATTCCACGCTATCAGATCTTCTTCCTATTGTTCGGCGGACCACTGGCTTGGTTTCTGCAGTTGAATGCCGGTTTTGCACTTGCCACGCAGCCGTGTTTCCTCGATAACCAGCGATTTCCGGCACCGCGCCTGAGCCTCGTTTGGAGTTGGCCGGCGATGATTTGGCTCCTGATCGCGGCCCTCGCCATCGCGCTTCTGTCGGTACTTACTGCGTGGCGTGCATACCAGCGCACCAAGACGGAAAGCAGCGGCGATCATCTGCATCTCATGGAGATAGGCAGCGGCCGCAACCGCTTTATAGCGCTATGGGGCATCTGCTTCGGTGCCGGTTCAGCGGTCGTCATCCTCATGACGCTGGTCGCCTTTTTTGTGCTGCCCCGATGCGCCGGTTGATGACATTGGGATTTTTCGGCGTCGCGCTGCTCTGTTCAGGGTGCGATCACGGTCACCCCGGAAATGTCTCGCCCTCGCGGGCAGAGATGCACGAAGCGAAAGCCTTGATCGCCGCGAATTGCGGAGCTTGTCATCTGGTGCCCGGCATTGCCAGGGCGAAAGGCCGCGTCGGGCCCTCGCTTCAGCAGATCTCCCGCCAACAAATCATCGCCGGTCACTTTGCCAATACGCCCGATGCCTTGACGCGTTGGATCGAGCACCCGCAATCCATGCTGCCGGGCGACGCCATGCCGGAAACCGGCTTGTCGCATGAGCAGGTCCTGAAAATCGTCGACTATCTTTATACCGCGGATTGAACGCCATGAATATTCTCCAAAGGTATGTGCTGTTGGGCTTGATTCCCTGCGCCGCGGCCGCGCAAACCGTGCCGGCACCGGTTCCCGAAAACGAAGTGTTCAAGCGCGAGGAGATCGGGCACGCCCTTGCGGCGCCGACGCCCGGTGCGGGACACACCGCGCCGAGCGCGGCGAACGCGCCGCAGGACGATGGACAGTGGACCATGCCGTCGAAGAATTACGCGTCGACCCGTTTCTCCTCGCTGACGGAAATCACGCCGTCGAATGTGCACTCGCTGCAACCCTTGCTCAGTTTTTCCTTGGGCGTGAATAAAGGGCAGGAGGCGGCGCCGATCGTGGCGGACAATACGATGTATGTGGTCACGGCCTATCCGAATATCGTGTACGCGCTCGATCTGACCAAACCGGGTGCGCCACTCAAATGGAAATTCGCTCCCAAGCCCGCGCCTGCGAGCCAGGGCGTGGCGTGCTGCGACGTGGTCAACCGCGGCGGCAGCGTCGATGCCGGCAAGTATATTTTCACCACCTTGGATGGCCAAGTCATCGCGATCGACGTCAAGACCGGCAAGGCGGCGTGGCGCACGCAGCTCGGCAATATCAACATCGGCGAGACCATCACCATGGCCCCAACCGTTGCCGAGGGTAAGGTGTATGTGGGTAATTCCGGCGGCGAGCTCGGCGTGCGGGGCTGGGTCATTGCGTTGGATGAGAGCAGCGGCAAAATGCTCTGGCGTGCGTATGCCACAGGCCCCGATGCCGACGTGCTCATCGGCCCGCAGTTCAAGCCGTTCTACCCGAGCGATCAGGGCAAGGATCTGGGCGTCACCTCCTGGCCGGCGCAGGCCTGGAAGATCGGCGGCGGCGGCATGTGGGGTTGGATCAGCTACGATGCGGAGCTCGGCATGCTCTATCACGGCACCGCCAATCCCGGGCCCTGGAATCAGGAGCAGCGCCCGGGCGACAACAAATGGACCGCCGGCATGTTTGCGCGCGATCCGAACACCGGCCAGGCGCACTGGTTCTATGGCATGTCGCCGCACGATGAGCACGACTACGACGGCATCAACGAGCAGATCCTGCTCGACATGCCGTTCGACGGCAAGATGCGCAAAGTGCTCGTGCATCCGGATCGCAATGGCTATGTGTACGTGATCGACCGCACCACTGGCGAGGTGCTGTCGGCGGACCCGTTTGGACCGGTGAATTCCTCCAAGGGCGTCGATCTGAAAACCGGCCGCCCGATCATCAACCCTGAGAAACAAACCAAGCTCGGACAGACGGTGCGCAACATCTGTCCGACAGCGTCAGGCGCCAAGGACTGGAATCCATCGAGCTTCAGTCCGCGAACCGGCCTGCTCTACATCCCTCACGAAAACATGTGCATGGATTGGATGGATATGCAGGTGAGCTACATCGAGGGTACGCCATACGTTGGTGCCGATGTGCACATGAAACCAGGGCCCGGGGGTAACCGCGGTGAACTCACCGCATGGGATCCGGTGCAGCGCAAGCCGGCGTGGGAAGTGAAAGAAAATTTTCCCGTCTGGTCCGGCACCATGGTCACCGCCGGCGATCTGGTTTTCTACGGCACCATGGATGGCTGGTTCAAGGCTGTGAACGCCAAGACCGGCGAGCTGGCATGGCGCTACAAGGTCGACAGCGGGGTCATCGGCCAGCCGGTGAGCTACAAAGGTCCTGATGGACATCAATACATCGCCGTGTTGAGCGGCGTCGGCGGCTGGTCGGGCGCCGTCGTTTCCGGACCGGTCGATCCGCGCGACGGGTCCGCCGCGCTCGGCATGGTGAACGCCATGTCGGACCTGCCAAAGTACACCACCGCAGGAGGAACGCTGTATGTGTTCTCGCTTCCCCATTGAATTGATGCTGGCCGGAGCGTTGCTTGCAGGCTGCTACAAAGGACCGCCGGCGGCCCTGCCTTCCCAACAATCGGATCGAATCATTGCGGTCGCATCGGCGCTGGCGCCCGGAAGCGATCACAGCCTGGTGGCCAATGATCCTCGCGCGAAAGCCTACTATGACAATGCCGAGGCGGTGAACGCCGGCCGCATGCTCTTCGATGGATTCAATTGCTCCGGCTGTCATTCCAACGGCGGCGGCGGCATGGCGCCGGACCTGATGGATGATGAGTGGATCTACGGCGGCCGGCTCGAGCAAATTCATAACTCCATCGCCGAAGGACGGCCCAATGGCATGCCGGCTTGGGGCGCCAGAATTCTGGATCAGCAGCTCTGGCAACTCGCCGCCTACGTCCGTTCCATGTCGCTGCCGCAAACCTTGGCCGCGCAGAATGGCGCCACGCCGTCGCAAAGGCCTGCGCCGGTACCCGCCGCCGCCGATCAGCACAACGGCTGGTCGCCGCCGCCCGACACGACCAACGACTACACCACCACCACCAAGGGACCGGATTGAACATCGTTCGCCCGTGGCTGATCGCGCTCGGCCTGTGCTGGACGACGAGCACGGCGGCGCAAGGCAGCCTGACCGTGTGCGCCGATCCCAACAATCTGCCATTTTCGAATCAGGCTCGGCAGGGGTTTGAGAACAAGATCGTCGAACTCCTGGCGAAGGATCTGCATAAATCGGTCCGTTACGTGTGGTGGGCACAGCGTCGCGGTTATGTGCGCAACACCTTGAGTGAAGCCAAGTGCGACCTGTGGCCCGGGGTGGCACGCGGCGTCGAGCGGATCGCGACCACACGCCCGTACTATCGCTCCACCTATGTGTTCGTTACGCGTGCAAGTTCGCACCTGCAAGGCTTGACGCTGGACGATCCGCGCCTGCGCACCCTATCGATCGGCGTGCAGATGGTCGGTAATGACGCCAACAACACGCCTCCGGCGCACGCCATTGCGAGCCGCGGCATCGTCGGCAACGTGCATGGCTACATGCTGTACGGCAACTACGCGCAGCCCAATCCCCCCGCGGCGATCGTCAAGGCGGTGGCGGACGGCGACATCGATGTGGCGATGGTATGGGGACCGCTGGCAGGATATTTTGCGCCGCGATCTGCGGTGGCCTTGGCGGTGAACCCCATCGCCTCCGCCCGCCCGTCGACTTGGCCGATGGCCTTCGACGTGTCGATGGGCGTGCAACCGCACAACACCGCGCTGCTCGATGAAGTGGACGGCGTGCTCGAGCGGCGCAAGCCCGACATCGAGAAGATTTTGCGCCGCTATTCCGTGCCGCAATCGAACAGCTAGCTTGCGCTGCCCGCTACCGGCGAAAATTGCGGGTGCAGCGGCGCCGGCCCCTCGAGGAGCTGATCGACGCTGCCGGTGAAATGCCGGCTCAATTTTATGCGCGCCTCCGCTATGGCCAGCAGCCGGCTTGCCAACGCGGAAATCTCAGGATTTTTGATCGTTTGACCCCGCCTGAATAGCGTGACCACGCGCCGATGATGCAGCGCGAGCTTCTGCAGGTAGGCAGAGTCGAAATCAGCGTCGGTTTTTTCGCGCATGCTCTGCACGGCTTGCTCGTTCTCTGGGTCGAGCGAATCCGGCGGCGTAACATTTTTAAGCGTGGCGATCCGGGAAATATCGAGCAGTGTTTTTTTGCAGTCGTCAGTCAGCCTAAGCGCAAAATGGCGCACCACCTCCGATGCCGCCCGAGCGGATGCCATCTCGGCCAGTTGCGTATCGACCATGCACTCCCTCATTGCGCTGACGATGAATACATCGGGCTGAATCGGCTCAATAATGGCGCGCTGTCGTTTCAAGGGAAGGCTGCTTTCCGGTTGATAAGGCTGCTTCGAGTTTGAGTGCCATCTATACCGTCTCGCAACGCGCCGCTGACAGCCATCCCATGCTTCATTTGAAGTAGGCCAAGTCTCACACCCGGACGGCAGCAAGGGAGAATCCTACGAAAAAATGAGCCGCGATCCGCCGTGCTGAAATCTTCATATTTCGCGCAAAAAGACTAATATTTAGGCCACGGTTTCACATGCGCATGCAGGGAACATTAGCGGTCACACATGTACACGGGTAGATGTCTTTGCGGAGCGATCCAGTTCAAAGCGGCGGGCGAGCCGCGCAGTGTTCATTACTGCCATTGCAGCATGTGCCGCCGCGCAACCGCGTCGGCCTTCGCCGTCCTCGCCTGGTTTTCGGCTCGCTCCATCGTCTGGAGCGGACAGACGCCGCAGCGGCGCCGCTCCTCCAGCATCGCGGAGCGTGCCTTCTGCGCCCGATGCGGCAGTCCGCTATTCTTGAAGTACGATAATTCCAGCGAGATAGGCCTGATGCTCGGCTGCTTTGACCGCGCTGACCTGCTGGCTCCCGCCTACCACTACACGGCGGAATCAAGGCTGCCCTGGGTCGAGCTCGGCGACGGCATCGGTGCCTCAGACGCCAAGGAAAAGCTTCACTCACCTACGCCGGCGTGATGCATGCCGCTATGCGTCGGTTTTCCATGCACCGCGAATATTCATGACTGCAAGGCATACCTGCAGGACGATCAACGCGTAAGCATGCACATGCCCGCCCCAGATCACCCAAAGAACGTTGCTCGCCAAGAACAACCAGAATCCGATGTTGCGGCGCGCCCTGTTATTGGACGCAACGCACCACGACGCCCCCACGGTCACGAGCATCGCCGGCCACTGCAGCAGATCAATTGGCGGCATGGACCTATTTAACCGTCCCTAAAGGCCCGCTGCCCGAATCGGGCTAAGCGGTACTCACCGGACCGGTCTGGCGCGCATCCTCGATCTCAGCTCGCTTGCTCGAGCTTCTCTCGTATGTGCCGATGAGGCATCCGACCCCGATCGCGCGTTGCAGAACGAGGACGACCTGCTCCATGCCTGCCCGTTGATTGAGCAGCGCCTGACCGAGACTTCCGGGAATTTTTTCCAGCATGGGCCTCTCTTCAGGCGCGCGGCCGATCCGTGCGATCGCGTTTGGATTTCGGCTCTTTCCGCTTGGCGGTTCCCGGCTCTGCCATGCCCCGATGCATTTCCGCCAGCTTGGAGTCCGATGCCACGTGCGAAACGGCCGCGCGAACTTTGTTGCCGAATCCGGCGACCACCTTGAGTTCTCCCTTGATCATGGCGTCGAAGCCGATTTTTGCCACGTCCGCCGCATTGGCCTTCTCGTCGGAGCCCACCTTGGTATCCATCATTCCGGCCCGCTCAAAGAAATCGGTTTCCGTAGCTCCGGGCATGAGGCACGTAACGGTCACGCCGCTGTCCTTGAGCTCGTTGTTGAGCGCCACGGAAAATGAATCCAGGAAGGCCTTGGTGCCGTTGTAGACCGCTTGAAAGGTCCCGGGCATCAGGCCGGCAATGGATCCTGTAATCAGAATGCGGCCCGATGCGCGCGAGCGCATTCCGCGGCCAACACTGTGGATGAGATAGATCGTGCCGTCGATGTTGGTATGCACAACCTTGAGTGCATCTTGAATTTCTTGATCCAAGAACGCATGCCCGAGGCCTATGCCGGCATTTGCCAGCAATGCATCGACCGGCCGGCCCACTCTCTCGCAGGCCTTGAGCAGCTCATCGACGCCCTCGGTCGTCGATAGATCGCATTGCACGGCGGTGCATTCGATTCCGGTAAGACGCAATTCACGCGCTGCATTCTCGATGAGCGGATCATCGGCTGCGACGATCAGGTCAAAGTGGTCTTTCGCACACAAGCGGGCTAGTTCCAAGCCGATGCCGCTCGACGCGCCCGTGACGACCGCGAGCCTCTGGGGAATGGCGTTCATGACAATTGTCTCCTCATAAAAAAAACAGCAAGCGATAGGCCTGCTAGAAAACGCGATATGGCCTCTCCCTGCCATCTCCAATTCTCAGTTCGTCGTGCGAGAAGACGCCGACAGGCCTCTGCATCTCGCGGCTTTTTCTGACCGGGATTCCGGCGATAGCCCCATGGCACGCTGCTCCGTCCGTATTCGAGCATCCAACCAGCCATGGCCGCGCCTGAAAATCCTGCTCCCAATCCCTATCTGCGCCGTGCAGCGTTATACGCAGGCATGGACGGACTGCTATGCCGCCACACACGGTTTTTTGGAGCTGCGGCACAAACGAATGTACTTCTGGCAGCTCTGCTCGCCCCCGCCGCTCGCTTCGCACTGTCGCGCGATGCGCGCCATTTTTTGGGCGACATCGGCGGCAGATTGGAGGGTCTGAACCTCAGCATCGCCCGCAAAATTGCGGCGGGCCGCTACCGGCCGCAGGATCTCGATCATGCGATGGTCGATTCTGAACAATCGGCGGTCCAGTCCCACATCGATCAGTGGCGGCTCACAAATGCTCATCGCTTCGGCCTGATCGCACGGGAATTGGACGCACTCATGAATGGACGCCATATTTGCAGCCTCTTGGGGCGGGTGCATGCGGCAGCCGCTTCCTACATCGGGACACTGGAGGAGGTGCGCCGCCGGCTCGGACATCCCATTGCCTTTGTGCGGCAAAAGGACCGCGTCTCCGTCGGCTGCGCGTTGATCGGCCGAATCCGCATGCATTCCGGTCCCGTTCACCGTTAGGTGTTTTCCTACAATTCGCCGCGCCCTATTCCGCTTAATTTGTCGGAAACCGCGAATTACCGTGAATCCACGCGATTCGCGATCCCTGCCCAAATACACAATAACCCTCAGCTCACCCCATGGACCGAGAAAATGGAACGTCGGATCCGTCCTTTCGGGACGGATACCGGCAAGGATTCGAAGACGGCCGGAAAGCCGATGATAAGCATGACGATGAGGAAGCACATGGCAAGGAACCGAACGACAAGGAAACCAAGGGCGACGCTGCCGATGCGAAGCGCGGCAAAATGCCGCTCTACAAGCGCCCCGGCATCGTCGCCGCTGCGCTCTTGGTGCTGCTCGCCCTGATCATCGGCGGCATATTGTATTGGCGCCACAGCCGGCGGCATGAAACCACCGACGATGCCTTCGTCGATGGATACACCAGCCAGATGGCTGCCCAGACCTCGGGCCGAGTGGTCAAGCTCTATGTAGTCGACAATCAACTGGTCGGCAAGGGCCAACCGCTGCTCGATATCGATTCGCGCGATACCGAAGCGCGTGAAGCACAGGCGCGCGGCCAGCTCGCCTCGGCCAAGGCGCAGTACGAACAGGCGAGCTCGCAAATCTACGTCGCTGCCGCGAACGCCGACGAGGCCGACGCCTCGGTGCGCGAGGCTGAAGCGCAGTGGCGCAAGGCTGCCGCGGATCTGCAACGATACCGCGAGGTCGATCCCGCCGCCGTGCCGAAGCAAGAAGTCGATGCCGCAGTTTCCAACGAACGCACTGCGCGCGCAAAACTGGACGCCGCGCGCATGACCGCGCGCGGCGCTCATGCACAGGTGCATGCCGCGGAGGCATCGAGCATGGCGGCGCGGTCGCAAATCGAGAGCTCGCAGGCGACCCTGGACGCGGCTGAACTGCAGAGCGGCTACACGCACGTCACCGCGCCGATTTCCGGCCGCGTGGCGCGCCGCACGGTCGACGTCGGGAACGTCATTTCCACCGGCCAACCCCTGCTGGCACTGGTCAGCGAATCGCTGTGGATCACAGCCAATTTCAAGGAGACGCAGCTGACCCGCATGCAAATCGGTCAACCGGTGAGCATCGTCGTGGATGCCTTTCCGAAGGTTGCCTTTCGTGGCCGCATCGACAGCATTCAAAACGCCACCGGCGCGTACTTCAGCAGCTTGCCGGCCGAGAATGCGACCGGCAATTACGTCAAGGTCGTACAGCGGGTGCCGGTCAAGATCACGTTCGCCGACGACAGCTACCGGCGCTACCCCATAGGGCCCGGCATGTCCGTTACGCCCGACGTCACGGTGCGTTAGCGGAACGCAATGGCTGCCCGTAACCCAGCGCTGCCCCGCTCCGCCGCCGGCGATCGCAATCCCTGGATTATCGCCATCGTGGTGTCGATGGCAACCTTCATGGAGGTGCTCGATACCACCATCGCGAATGTCTCGCTGAAGCACATCGCGGGCTCGCTCGCCGCCAGTCAAGACGAGAGCACCTGGATTTTGACCAGTTATCTGATCTCCAATGCCGTCGTCTTGCCGATCAGCGGCTGGCTCGCTGAGCTCATCGGCCGTAAACGCTTCTACATGCTGTGCGTCGCGACCTTCACCGCCAGCTCTTTCCTGTGTGCGCTCGCGCCGAATTTGACCATGATGATCATCTTTCGCGTGCTGCAAGGCATGGGCGGCGGCGGTCTCGCCCCCACCGAGCAGTCCATTTTTGCCGACAGCTTCCCGCCGGAAAAGCGCCAACTGGCCTTCGCCGTCTACGGCATCACCATCATCGTTGCGCCGGCGGTGGGGCCGGTGCTGGGCGGCTGGCTGACCGACAACTATTCCTGGCATTGGATTTTCTTGATCAACCTGCCCGTCGGGCTTCTGTCGCTGGCATTGATCTATCTGCTCATCGATGAGCCGCAGGCGGTGCGCGAGGATACGCGCAAGTTCCGGGCAAACTTCATTTTCGACTGGTTGGGCTGCATTCTGATCGCCGCCACTTTCGGCTGCCTGCAAGTAGTGCTCGACCGCTTCCAAGAAGACGACGGCTTCGCCTCCTTGAGGATCGTCCTGTTCGCCACCGTCTCGGCATTCTGCTTCGTTGCCATGGTGATGTGGGAATGGAATCACCCGCAGCCGGTACTCAACATCAAGCTGTTCAAAATTCCTTCCTTCGCGATCTCATGCGCGCTCATGTTCATGGTGGGCTTCTACATTTACAGCACCACGAATTTGATACCGCAGCTGGCCCAGAGCCTGTTGGGCTATGACGCCTACGCCGCAGGTAAGGTGCTCACACTGGGCGGTCTCGCTGCGGCCTTGATCATGCCGATTGCCGGAACCATCGGCAGGAAGGTATCGCCCAAAGCCGTCCTGATGGCCGCGTTCCTGGTCAGCGGCGCCGCGTTTGTCCACATGTCGCACTTGAATCTTGAAGTATCGGGGCGCGAGCTCGCCTGGGCGCGCGTCTATCAAATGATCGCCATGCCGTTTCTGTTCGTCACGTTGACCGCGGTCGGCTACGTCGGCATCCCGCCGGACAAGAGTGCGCAGGCCTCCTCCATCATCAACCTCATGCGCAACTTAGGCGGCAGCGTCGGGGTGGCGGTGGCGAGCACGGCGGTCATTTGGCGCACCCAGTTTCACCACGTGCGTCTGTCCGAGCATGTCTCCGCGTTCTCCACGCTGCCCCATCCGCTGTCCGGCACGGGACTGCCCGCGGCGCAGGCACTCGTTCAAAGCAACGCACAGATCATGAGCTACCTCGATGTGTATTGGCTCTTCGCCATCATCGCTTTTTGTGTTGCGCCCTTCGCGCTGCTGCTCAAGTCACCGCGCCCCGGCGCCGCCGGGGCACATTGATGCGCTCGAGCGCGGCCGCGGGGCTTTCATTGCATGCCGCACGTTGCGCGTGCCTCGTCGCCGTGAGCGCCGGATTGCTCTCCTGCACCTTGGGTCCTAAGTACCGAAGGCCCGACCAGGCGGTGCCGGCGCACTGGTCAGACGCCGGCCAACGGGCCTTCGACCAGGCGCTGCCCAGCCGGGTCACGGCTGCGGGCACCGACGCCGATGCATGGTGGCGGGTCTTCGGCGATGCGACGCTCGATCAGCTTGTAAAGGCGGCTAGGCAAGAAAACCTGGACGTGCGTCAGGCTGGCTTGCGCATCGCGGAATCGCGCGCCCAGCGCGAAGTCGTGGCGGCGGGGTTGTATCCGAGCGCCGGTGGGACCGCGGGCGCCCTGCGCGCCCGAACGAGTCCGAACGGCATTACCAAAGCCCTGTCGGGCGGAGCCCCGGCTTCCGGGGGCGGCTCCGCACCGCCCTCGACATTCAACCTGTTCCAGCTGGGATTCGATTCCACCTGGGAGCTCGATCTATTCGGCAAAACGCGCCGCAGCGTCGAGGCCGCCGATGCCGCCGTGCGCTCCTCGGAAGCGGCACATGCCGATGCGCTGGTGTCGATGACGGCGGAAATCGCACGCACCTATTTTGCGCTGCGCGGCCTGCAACGGCGTCGCGATATCGCGATCGAGGACCTCCATACGGAGGAACGGCTGGACGCGTTGGTGACTTCGCGGAATCGTTCCGGCTTGGCGCCTGATTCCGACGTGGCGGCGCAGCAGGTCCAGGTGGCCGCCGCTCGCGCCTCTCTTCCACAGCTGGACCAAGGCATCGCGCAAAATCTGAACCGCTTAGCGCTGCTGCTGGCGCAACCGCCGGGCGCGGTGTCCGACAAGATGCAGGCCGCTCCGTTGCCGCCGTTGCCCCCGGCGGTTCCCGTGGGCCTGCCCGGAGATTTGCTGCGCCGGCGGTCCGATGTCCGGGAGCGCGAAGCGGACCTCGCCGCGTCGGTTGCTCAGGTCGGGGTTGCCCGCGCCTCATTCTTCCCCAGCGTGACATTGGGACTCCTCGGCGGTCTGCAGTCGACCACGACGTCGCAGCTCTTCGACTGGTCGTCGCGCTTTTTATTTGGCGGCGGGCAGGTGTCGGTGCCGATATTCTCAGGCGGCAAGCTTCGGGCACAACTCAAGCTCGCCGACCTGAAGTCACAAGAGGCAGCCCTCGCCTATCGCGAGGCGGTCTTGAGCGCTTTTCACGATGTCGACAATGCCCTGATCGCCTACGCGGGAGATCAACGCCGCGCCGCTGACATCGAAACCCAGTTGGCGGGTGCAAAGCGAAGCCGCGATCTCGCCGAGGCGCGTTTTCGCAGCGGATTGGCCGCGTACATCACGGTGCTGGACGCCCAGCGTCAGGCCCTCCTGGCTGAGCAAGACCTGGCCGACGCAACGGTGGCGGCGGCAACGGACCTCGTGGCAGTATTCAAGGCGTTGGGCGGTGGCTGGGAAGCGGGCGCTGCCGACCCCAAATCACAATAGCCCCTCGGACGCACAACCGGCGCGCCCGGCGCCATTGCTTATGCGTTCGCCCCTCTTGCCTATGCGTGCATTTGTCGAGTGTGCGCCGCCTTGCGCGCGGCTTGCGCTCGCTCTTGCGGTCCCTTGGTTTGCGAGGCGCGGCGCGCAGCCGCCGAACGATCGCCCGGCGAACGCCTCTTCGCAGCGGAATGCGCTTGACGGGCCAACGCCTGCGGCGAGGCGGCCGCAGTACTCTCTCGCTTGAGGGCATTTTCCGAAGCTCGCGAACGCTTCGCGGTCGCGGTACTGCGCGCAGGCGCGCCATGGCCGCGCGCATAGTCGCGGGTCGCACGCTTGCGTGTCTTCGCTGAGGTTTTCCCGGCGCCCGGCGGCGCCAGGTCGACGCCCGCGCGGCGCGCTTTCGACAGGCCGATGGCGATGGCCTGTTTGGTGGAACGCGCTCCGTGCTTACCTTCGCGAATATGGTCCATTTCTTCGCGAACGAATTCACCCGCTTGGGAAGACGGCGCCTTGCCGGCTCTCTTGTCGGCGCGGGCGCGATCTAAGGTCTGTTTTTCCGGCATGGCGGCTTTCCTTTGAAATGATTTGAGCTACCTCGTCAGATTAGAAGCGAGCCGTAAAAAATGTGTCCTGCATTTTCCGCGAATGCCGGTCAGCAGGTTCTTACCCCGGCAGCCATCATTTCTCCCGCCTGATTGGAGAGTGCGCCTAGTTGTGCGGCGGCGTGCTTGGATTATCCGGCTGCGTCGGCGATCCAGGCGGAACACTTGGATTGGTATTCGGCGTGTTCGGCGTCGGATTGGAAGACGGCGGCGGCATTTCCGGCGCGCTCGGCGGCACCGACGGCGATGTCGGCGGCGGCGGTGTGTGCTGCGTGCAGCCCGCCGTAATTGCAGCGAGAGCGATCGCCGCTAGCGTAATTCTTGGCGCATTCATATTGCACTCCTATAAAGTGTTCGTTGTGTGAGACTACCCAATTGCGCGGCTTAGTCGGCGCTCGCTTCCGCGGCGATCGATTGAATCTTTTTCAGATGCGCTTCCAAAGTCGGCAACGTGGCGCTCGCGAATGCCCGCGCGTCGGGATCGCGGCCGGAAGTCGCCTCTTTCTTGAACTCGGCGATGTCCTCTTGGTGGTCCTTGATCATTCCCTTGATATAGGACTTGTCGAAAGAGGATCCGGAAAGTACTTTGAGCCTGGCCTTCGCCGCCATCTCCTCGACGCTGGTGTTGGCCGGCAGCGTGATATTTTTCGAATCCGCGATCGTCTTGAGTTTTTCATTGGCCGCCGAGTGATCCTTCACCATCAGCGCGCCGAACTCCCTCACGCTTTGGCTATGTGCTTGCTGCTGCGCCATGTTTCCCAACTCGACTTCCGCGAGGCCGCCTTCCGCCGCGCTTCTATAGAACGACAGGTCGGGAATGTCCGCAGCGAAGGCCACGAACGGAAACATCGAGACGAAAGCAGCTGTGAAGCGGCCCATGGCGCTATCTCCTGCGGTGGATTTTCCTTTTAGCGGCAACCGTCAGCCTGCCCTTTTCGAGGCGTTTTTCGCAGAGCCGAAACTTCTCGGCTGCTCGTAGGAAAAGCGGAACTTTCTTCGTCAGGCCGACCTTAACGCGGCAGCGCGTAGGCGATCAGGTAATCGCCGCGAGTGGTTTCGTCTTTGTATCCGCCTGCTGCGATGACCACGTATTGCCGCCCGTCGATGGCATAGGTCATCGGTGTGGCCTGACCGCCCGCCGGCAGACTTGCACTCCACAGCAATTTCCCGCTGTCCGTGTCGAACGCACGCAACCGGTCATCGAGTAGGCTGGCCGCGATGAAGATGACACCGCCCGCAGTGACGATGGGTCCGCCGATATTGGGCGTGCCGAGGTTTAAATGAACCACCGGCGTGTCGCCCAATGGAATCTGCCACTTGATCACGCCTCGTTGCATGTCGACCGCCGCAAGCGTCCCCCACGGCGGCTTCACGCAGGGGATGCCGAAGCCGGAGAGGAAGGCTTTGCGCCGCATGCCGTAGGGCGTGCCCGCTTGGCGCGCGAACTCGAAACCTTCGTAGTCCTTCGACGCGCGCTGCGCGGCAAGTTCGGCGCGTGGAATGAGCGCCACGACAAAGGGTAGGTTCATGGTATTCGCGATGGCAAGTTGACGCTTCGGATCGAAGGCGATACTGCCCCAATTGGAGCCGCCGGCATTGCCGGGCTGCATCAGCGAATCTTTGAGCGCGGGCGGCTGGAACATGCCGTCCGACCGATATTGCTCGATACGTTTGCGGCAGGCGCGAGTATCAAACCAAGCCACGCCCCAGGCATCATCGGGCGTTATCTTCGACTGGCGCACCAGCGCAGGCGGGGCGGTTGGAAAGGGCTGCGTCGCGGAAGGATGTTCGCCGGGCACCGCGTCTTGCGCCACCGGTCTTTCTTCGATGGGGAACAGCGGCGTGCCGGTGTCGCGATCGAATGTGAACAGCAATCCGGCTTTCGTGGCCTGAATCACCGCCGCCACGGATCTACCCTCGTGCGTGATGTTCACCAGCGCCGGCTGCGATCCGAGGTCATAGTCCCATAGATCGTGGTGCACGAGCTGCTGACCCCACTTGAGCTTGCCGGTATCGCCGTCGAGTGCCACGATGGAATTCGCCCAGCGATTATCGCCGGCGCGCAAGCCGCCAAAAAAGTCCGGGCTCGCCGAGCCGGTCGGTACGAAGACCAGGCGGCGCTCGGTGTCCACGGACAGCGGCGCCCAGGCGTTGGCCGCGCTCGCATTGCCGACGCTTGCCGATTCCCACTCCTTGTATATGGGATTGCTGGGATCTCGTGGTATCGGGTCCCAGCTCCAGAGCAGTCGCCCGCTGCGCGCGTCAAAGGCCCGCACGGTTCCGAGCTCTTCGAGCACCGCGCGATTATCCCCGATCGAGGAACCCACGATCACCTTGTCATCAAGGATCGCAGGCGGCGAGGTTACCAGGTAATCGCGCCACTCATCGCCGGGCTCGAATTGCGAGCGAATGTCTTTGAGCAAGTTGACCGCACCCTGCTCTCCGAAGTCGGCGCAGGGCTTGCCCGTCGCTGCATCGAGCGCGAGGAGCCGGCCGTCCAGCGTCGGCGCGAAAATGCGCGCGCGGCATGGCGCAGCCGGCGGGCTCTGCGCATCGACGTACAGCGACACGCCGCGCGATACGCCATCGGAATAGTGCAGGTCCTTGCGGCTTTGGGAATCGTGGCGCCACTGCAATTCGCCGCTGGCCGCATTCACCGCCACGACGTCGGTGCTGCTCGTCGTCAAATACAGCGTGCCGTTGTAGAGAATAGGCGTCGCTTCGAAGGCCGAGCGTTTCCAGTCCTTGACGCCCTGCCCCAGCTCACCGGTGCGAAAAGTCCACGCGACCTTGAGGTCGCCGACATTTTTCGGCGTAATCTGCGAAAGCAAGGAATAGCGTGTGCCGCCGGGATCGCCGCCATACGCGGGCCAGCCGCTTATCGGACCAGAAGCTTCAGGCTCCGCGGCAGCAAATGCGGAACTCGAAACCGTTGCGGCGAAAATCAACAGTGCTATTTGGCGCATGACTATCCGGTACGAAAAGCAGGTACCGGGATCGTAGATGCTTAGGCTAAGCCTTACCACGCACTTGTGACGGACGGCCCGCGCCAGGTCTAAGCGGGACAGGGGCGGGGGCCAGCGGCGCATCTCGAGACTGGATCCATGCATGCAGCGCCACCGCGCCCAGCACCACCGGCAAACCCACCAACACGTTTTCGGAAAAACTCTCGCCGCCGAGCCACCAGCCCACGATCAGCGCCACCGGCGGATTGACGTAAGCATAGGTCGCAGCCAACGAAGGCGACACCCGCTCCACGACGAACCGATAAGCCGAAAAAGCAATGAGCGAGCCGAACACCACGAGATAGCCGAACGCCCACCACACATGCGGGGCGTGCGGAACCGCCCAATGCTCGCCGAACGCTGCGCTGATGACCAATCCCATGACCCCGGCGGTCAGCATTTCCGCGCCGAAGCCGGTCGGGCCGTGCGGAATATCCACCTTACGGGACAATACCGTGCCCAACGACCACGATGCCGTTGACGATAAAATGAGCAGTGTGCCGAACAGGCTGCCTTGCAAGTCGCGGCCCAACAGCATGATCGCCGCGCCGGCGCCGCCGAGCGCAATCGCCATCCGTTCAGCGCGCCGCGGCCACTCGCCGAAGGCGCCGGACCAGAGCACGGTCGCCAACGGCATGATGCTGACAAGTGCGACGGTCGCACCCGAACTTACCCAGTGCTCAGCGACCGATACACCGCCATTGCCCACCACGAGCAGCAAAAATCCCACCAAGGCTGCGCCACGCCACTGCCTGGCGGTCGGCATGGGTTTGCCGCGCAATGCCTGCCAACCGAGCAGCAGCACTCCGGCGGCGACGAAGCGCGTTCCCACCAAGAAAAAAGGCGCCATGCCTTCGATCGCGACCTTGATGGCGAAATATGTCGTGCCCCATACGATATAAACGGCAAGCAGGCAGGCGCCGACGAGCAAGGCGGACGGTTTTGCGGCAACGGACTGTTTCGCGGCGGATAACATAGGCTGCGCATCATAGCGTTCCTACGCTTGCGCGGTTTAAGGTTATCTAAACCCTGTCCAACTTCTACTAATGTTCAGGCACCGACTTCTACCAATGTTCGGGCCTCTTTTCGACCGCTCAGTAAATTTCGCGCGGTTTTGGGGCGCCCGGCGGAAGAGGAACCTCGTCCCGATTGCCGGTATGACCATAGCCGCGCTTTTCTTTATCTTTCACCTCGCGATCGCTGCGGGCTGGCGGAACGGGAACATTATTATCAGGTTGATCTGGATCGCCGCCTGGGGTGGGCGGCTGGTCCGGGCTGATTTGGGATTTCGTTGCCACGTGTGACGCTCCAAATGTATGCAGTGGAGTCTCTCGCTTTCCGCCGGGAGCGTCTGTCGCTTGCTTGGCGCGTGGGCAATTAAGAGGTCTCCTACGGGACCCCAGCTGCAGAACGCCGCATCGCGCCGGCGCGGCAGCTTAGGCTACCCGACCATGTCCTCCAACTCGCGGCCGCGCGTCTCGTGCACCATCTTGACCACGAAAATAATCGAAATGAATGCACACGCGGTGTAAAAGCCGTAAGTGATGGGCAGGCCAATGTATTTCGCCAGCGCCGGAAAGCTCACGCTGATCAAGAAATTCGCGCTCCACTGCGCCGCGCCGCTCACCGCCAACCCTGAGCCGCGAATCTGATTGGGGAACATCTCCCCCAGCATCACCCACATGACCGGGCCCCAGCTGAAATTGAAAAAGACCACGTAAAGGTTGGCGCTGATCAGGGCCAGCCTGCCCACTTGAGGCGCGAGGTGTAATGTGCCGCCGCCGAAATTGCCGGTCGCGAACGCAATGGTCAGGGTCCCAAGGGTGATGGCCATGCCGATCGAGCCGATCATGAGCAACGGCTTGCGGCCGATGCGATCGATGAGAAAAATCGCCAGCAGGCAAGCGGCGATCGACAGCGTACCGCTCAAGATATTGATCTTGAGTGAATCCGCTTCGCTGAATCCCACGGCCTGCCACAGCACGGCGCCGTAGTAGAACACCACATTGATGCCCACCAGCTGCTGGAAGGTTGCAAGGCCGATCCCCACCCAGACGATACGCCGCCATCGGCCGGTGGAGCGGTCGATGAGATCGGCGAGGCGGGGAGTATGATCCGCAGCCAACGAACCCCTGATTTCCTGACTCTTCGTCGCTGCGGCGGCGGCGCCGAACAGGCGGGTCAACACGCCCACGGCCTCTTCGTGGCGGGCACGCGCCACCAGATAGCGCGGGCTCTCCGGGATGAACAGCAGCGTGAGGAGAAAAATGCTCGCCGGGATGACCTGCATCCAGAACATCCAGCGCCACGCCGCATACCCTAACCACAATATTTCGGTGGAGCGGCCCGCGACATGCGCCAAAAAGTAGTTGCCGAGAAAGGCGCCGGTGAGGCCTGCGATGATCATCACCTGCTGCACGCTCGAGAGGCGTCCGCGCATGCTCGCCGGCGTCACTTCGCTGATGTACGCCGGGGACAACACGCTCGCGGCACCGACGCCGACGCCCGCGGCGAAGCGCGCAATGACCATCATCACCGCTGAGGCCGCGGCACCCGAGGCCAGCGCGCTCAAGATGAACAGCGTGGCCGCGGCGAGCATGACGCGGCGCCGGCCGAAACGGTCCGCCGCCCGGCCGGCCGCAAACGCGCCGACCGCGCATCCGGGCAGCAGGGCGCTGACCGTGACGCCCAGCCACCCTTCGCTCAAGCCAAAGGTGCTTTTGAGGCCCTCCTGCGTGCCGTTGATGACGCCGCTGTCGTAGCCGAACATGAATCCGCCGATCGTGGCCACCCCGACGATGGCGGCAATCAAGGGCATATTTGTGGTCGCTACAGATTGCTGGCTCAAGCTGATTTCTCCCTTCCGGGCCGCTTTGCGGCCCGCATCGCCGTTCTTATCGGTGCTAGCACCCAATGCGCCTTGAATCATAGCGCTACCGCTGCACTTCAATCAGAACTATTTCCTGGAGTTCGCGGTTTTGACAAAAATCCCGCAAATTTTAGGGCGGCGCTAGGGCTTTGCCGGCTGGGGAGGCGTTGTCCCGGTCATCGCCGTTTCCATCGACCGATCAGCTTGCGCTGAATCAAACTGTTGCTTGCAAGTCTTGAAAGCATCGCGAAATGATTCGGAATTGTCCGCTCTCAGACGCTTCATCATGCAGTGGGCCATTTCTCGCGGCGTGAATGAGGCTGTCTTCGGTTCAGCGGCCAAAGCGGGCGCCGACACGAACAGAACAATCATCGCCGGAATTATGCAAAGTCGTCGGCTCATGAAACACCTCCGCCGCGCGCTCGAGTGTGCACCTCCCCATGCCTATTACGGTGGCCTCTGTTGCATGCGCAGACAATTCCGCAGGCGCCCTTCTCCGGGTGCGGATCCTCCTACGGGCGATCGACATGGCCACGGGGAAGCCTGATTTCCAATCGAATGGCTAGATTTTTCGTGCGGGAACGAAGGCCAGCAGCATGCCGGCGCCCACCGCAGCCATGGCCGCGCCGTAGAAAAATACCGCCGCGTGCCCCACCCTATCCCACAGGGCTCCCGCCATGAGACTGGCGAGCAATTGAAAAATGCCGACCGTCGTGCTGTACCAGCCGATGCCGCCGGCACGCAACGATTCGGGGACAAAATCCGTTGCCATGGCCTTGCCGACGGCACGAAATATTCCCTGAAACAATCCGTAAAAAATGAACAGCGCAATGATGAGCACGTGATTTCGCGTCAGCGCAAATCCCAAATAGGCCGCCATGAAAATGATGAACGATGCCAAGAGAATGCCCTTCCTGCCGAGGCTATCGGACAACAAACCCGCAGGATAGGAAATCAAGGCGGCTGCAAGGTTGAAAGCGGCATAGACAAGGATGGTCGACTGCAGCGAAACGCCGGTATCCTGAGTGCGCAATATGAGAAAGGCATTGCTGGAGTTGCCGAGATTGAACAGTGCGGTGACCGCAAGGTACTTCCAATAACCCGCCGGGAAGCGCACATGGAAATCGAGCTTCGATTTTGCGCGCACTTCCGCGGGCCGGTCCGATACGAATAACACCAAGCCAAATGCCAGCAGGCCCGGAACGAGGGCAAGATAAAAAATATTGCGGATGTTGAGGTGCATCGCATACAACAGCGCCACCGCCAGCAATGGACCGATGAAAGCGCCCGCATTGTCGCCGACTCCCTCGAGCCCAAATGCACGCCCCCGGTCCTTCTCATGCACCGAGGCCGCAATCAGGGCATCGCGCGGCGGTGAACGCGTGCCGGCGCCGAAGCGATCGAGGAGACGCGCGCCGAAGAAGCCCGGCCACGCAGTGGCCAGGCCCATCAAGGGTTTGCCGAGGGCCGCGAGCAAGTAACCCACGAGCGCGATGGATTTGCGCTTTTGCAGTTGGTCAGACAACGCGCCGGAGAAGCCCTGCACGATATTCTGCGTGGCCTGCGCAAAGCCATCGACCAAGCCCACGATGCTGCCACTGGCCTTCAGGGTTTGCGTGAGAAAGGTCGGCAATACCGGATACAACATCTCGGTGGAGATATCCGCAAAAAGGCTGGAGAACGCCAACAGAAAGGTGCTTCTGGAGAGTCCTCCAAAGCAGCGCTGAGCCAAGCCGCGCATGCCGCTCAAGGCTTTTCCCTGCGTGAGACGTACCTCATGATCAGTCGCCCGCTGACGCCGCTGTAGCCCGTAGTCTTACATCCTGCGAGAGGCGAGAAGCGGAATATTCCAGCATGGGCACTCGCCGCTTTGGGAGAGAACATGATCAGTCCAGCCGTTGTTTTTGCGGGGTCCAATTCACAGGGCTCGCCGGTCGCAATACGCGGCGCCATCGACACGCTTGCGGAAAGCTATAGCCAGTTGCTGCAGTGGTTTGACGATTACGACTCTGCGGGTTCAAATCTCCGGAAGCAAGAGCTGGCCTCTAGAATTTGCCGCGGGATGCAGGCGCATATGTCCCTGGAGCAAGAGCTTTTTGTCCCGGAGTTTCTCGAGGCGGTCAACGACCGCGTCGCCGGCGAAGCGGTGCCCGCGGAGCAGGCCATCCTGTCGCAATTGACGGAACGAGTGCTCGAATCCAGTCCGATCGACGAGATGTTCGACTCCAAGGTGCGGATCCTGGGCGACGCGTTCGCACTGCGGGTCGCGGTCGAAACTCAATATTTCATGTGACGCTCGCCTTGTCATAAACAGCGCGGCCGGCTATAAAAGCAACATGATGGTCTACAAGCGGCCCGACGGCCAAAGTGTCGACGGCTACCTCGCTGAACCTGCTCAAGGCCGCAATGCGCCCGGCATTGTCGTCATCCAGGAATGGTGGGGCCTCAATGAACAGATCAGGGGCGCCGCCGACAAACTGGCGGCGGCCGGATATCGTGCGCTCGTGCCGGATCTGTATCGGGGCAAAGTCGCATTGCAGGCTCACGAAGCCGAGCATCTGATGAATGGGCTCAATTTCGGCGATGCGGCCGGTCAGGACGTGCGCGGCGCCGTGCAGCACTTGAAGTCTCTGGGGTGCTCGAGGGTTGGGGTCACAGGGTTCTGCATGGGCGGCGCCCTGACGCTGCTGTCCGCGGTGAATGTTCCGGAGCTCAGCGCCGGAGTCATCTGGTATGGCTATCCACCGCTCGAGTACGTGGACGCATCCAAAATAAAAATTCCCCTCATGGGGCATTGGGCCATCCACGATACGGCGTTTCCAATCGGCAAGGTGGATGAACTAGAGAAAAAGCTGCGCGCCGCGTCGGTCGCATTCGAGTTCCATCGCTACGATGCGAAACATGCCTTCGCCAATGAGACGGCCGACTCGAAGAATCTGGACTTTTTGAAATACGATCCGCAAGCTGCGCGGCTTGCTTGGCAGCGGACCATGGAATTTCTCGGGAAGAACCTCCGCCAATAGCAACGATCAAGGAGTGAGGCACATGGATTGGCTTCATGATCACACGATTCGCCGCCCGCGTTTCTCCGCGGCGCCGTGGATCGCGGCTCTTGTTCTTGTCCTGGCGGCGGCCGCTCGCGCCGAAGGTCCGACTCCGCTGGTCGCCGCCGATAAGCCGGTCAAGTGGTGGTTCGTCTTCAAGCTCAACGCCGGCAAATTTCCAAAATGCGCTGCCGCCGCGGTGCGCGCCTGCCCTTTTGGCGGCGACGTGCAGCCCTACACGAGCTTCGGTCAGCAGTACGTGTATACCAGCGATGCCGACCCGGACACGGTCGCAAAGCGGCCGGAGCTCGAGGCCGGAGGCGGCTGCGTGGGCGATACCGCCGAAGATCCTGTGGGGGCCACTTTTGCTGAGATCTACCGCGGCAACTTTCACTACGTCGTGTGGAATGATCAGTTCTATCAGGAACCCTCCCTGCCTTCGTGCAGCAGCGACTCCTGTCCTTCGCCGTGGGGTCATTCGAAAGGGCTGCTGGTTTGGGATGACTCAGGCAGCGGCCTGATCATGCAGGTGACCACTCCCTCCTGGCCGGGAGCCGGTAGCGCGGGGCACCCTCGCACGCACGACGACAACACGCTGGGCTGCGTCACCATCAACGATGTCAAATTCAGTCAGCATTTTTTTGCATTGGCGGTGAATCACGCTGACCTGCTCATTGTTCTGCGTGCGCTCGGCAATGCAAGCGTCGCCACGGACCCCGCAGACCAGCAGATCGTGAGTAACGGCGGCCCAGCCGACGTGGCCGCGCTCGTGTCCGCTCTCGGCAAAAAATCGAAAAATGCCCAGGCGAGCATCGATGATCTTTCCAGTGGCGTGCGCCTCATTTCGAAGCCTTCCGCCCTGCACGTGCCACCCTGGCAGTTGGTGTCATCGCTGCTTCAGGGCACGCCGCTGCGAACCGCGACTTGGTGGATGCGCCCTGAGATCCCTACCACCAGCGCGCAGGTCAAATGCTGGGATAGCAGCCTTACTCACAATCCGGGCCGCGTCGAAATTGCAACCTCGGGGACCTGGAATGGCACGATCTTCAGCCTCAAGGCCGGCCCAGCCGCGAATGGCAATCACGCCAAGATCGGCGTCTCGACCGACGGCACGAATCTCGCGATCTTCGGCGATATGAACCAGCAAGGCGCCATCAGCGGCAATGCCAAGGCCTGCGGGGTCAGCCAGAATGGCCGCGGCGGACTGTTTTTCGTCGTCCATGACGAGAGCCTCGCGGCCCGCGTAGCCAGTCTTTTGCACGGAGATACGGCACCATGAATGCGAGTCCCATCCCCATCGCTCCAGCACCGACACTTGCCGAGCGCCGGCCGCGCAGCATCGCCGGCGCACTGCTGCTGCTCACCGCCGGCGTGGTAGTCGCCGCTTGGTTCCTGCCGGCCGGCACCAATTGGCTCATCGCGCTCAGCCTCATCGTCGTGTTCTTCCTGCTCACCGGCAAGGCGATCACCGGCCGCGGCCTCGGCATCCTCATCAATGAACGCAAGCTCATGAGCCTGTCGCGCCTGCAGCTGGTCATCTGGACCATCGTCATTGTTTCCGGGTTCTTCGTGATCGCGCTCGAGCGCATCCGCATGGGCGAAGCGCCGCAGCCGCTGAACATCGGCGTCGACTGGCAGATTTGGGCGCTGCTCGGCCTGAGCGCCACCTCGTTCGTCGGGACACCTCTGCTGTACGGCGCCAAGAAGGCCAAGAATCCGGCGGATCCTGAGCTGGTGCCGAAGGTTGCAGCGCGCTACCGCGAAGAGCCGAGCGGCGTCAACGCCAATCGCGAAGGCATCTTGTACGGCAACGGCAGCATTCAAGATGCGCGCTTCACCGACATGTTCGAAGGCGATGAACTTGCCAACGTGCAGTTGGTCGATGTCGCAAAGCTGCAGATGTTCTTCTTCACCGTCGCCATCGCCGTCGCTTACGGCATGCAGCTCTATGCGCTGATCGCCTATGGCGATCTGTCGGTGGGCGATGTGAAAATGCCGGAGGTACAGTCAGGACTGCTCGTCCTCATGGGCGTCAGCCACGCCGGTTATCTCGGTTCAAAGAGCGTGGATCGAACCAAGACGGCGTGAGGTCCTGTCTAGCGGCCGCCGTTCCACCACCAAGCGGCGGCGAACAGCACCACCATCATGATGGAGGCGGCCAGCTTCATCAACGTACCGAAGATCAGTCCGGCCCACGTCGCAATACCGACACGCGCCGAACGCTCGAGCGTACGCCCGGCCAAATATTCGCCGATCAGCGCACCGGCAAAGGGCCCAAATATTAGGCCCGGAATCCCTAGAAACAGGCCTATGACGGTGCCGATGAGCGCGCCCGCGATCGCCTGCGCGCTCGCGCCGACGCGTTTGGCGCCCAGGGCTGCTGCCGTGAAATCGAGCAGCAACCCGGCGGCCGCTATGATTCCAATGCCGATCAGCCAGCCGGAACCCACATGTTGGTAGTGATCCAGTGCAGCGATGAGCCAGATGCCGCCGAAAATGATCGGAATGCCGGGAAGCATCGGCACCACGGCGCCTGCCAATCCAACCAGGATCAGCACAGCGGCAATGACGTACAGGAAAACGTGCATGGCAGAGTCTAATCAGCGCTCGCCATGCACGCGAATCAAAATCGACGTTAGTTCGGCGCCTGACCGGGAATCGGCAGCACTTCCATGACCTCGACGCCGTCGCCGGGGAATATCGTGAACTGCGGGTGATTTTCGAACATCTTGGCCGCCTCCTCGTGCGACTCGGCCTTGACGATCACGAAGCCCGACATGTTGTTGCGAGTGTCCTCGATACCTCGCGCGCTAGTGCGCTTGGTTTTGCCAAGAGGCCCGCCGGATCCGACAATTGCGGAATTGTGAGCCGCCATCCACTCGCCCCACGCTTTGATGCCGGTGGCCTCGACCTTCTTGCGCTTGGACTCTTCCATCGCCATGAACTCCACTACTTTCGGCGAAGTGCTCGTGCCGACAAAAACCGCCAGATAATTCTTCATTGGTTCCTCCAGTTCGTGTGTTGAAAATGATTACCGCGCCGCGGGCGCTTGAGCCTCGATCAGTAGCCGCAGGCGCCGGGGGTGCTTGAGCCTCAGCCGGCAGCCGCGAGCGCCGCGTGCTTTTCAGGCCAGGGCTTGGCCCAGGCGGGAATGCGCATCAAATCGTCGAGCCATCGCACGATGTTGGGGTAGGTCTCCAGCGGCATCTCCGATTCCCTCCAATACTTCGCCATCGGAGCCAGGTAGAAATCGGCAACGGTCAGCCTTCCCAGCGCCACGTTCGTGCGGCCCGCCAGTTGGGCATCCAGTACGGCGGCATACTTCAAGAGTTCGGGCACGGCTGCCTTCAACGTATCGCGGTTCGGCTGCCCCAGACCAAAAGTGGACCGGACGATGTGCTCGAAGTAGAACGCGCCCACCGCGGGCGCCCAATGGCAATCGTTCCATGACAACCAGCGCAGCACTTCGATCTGCTCCGCGGGCCGCGTCGGCCACATGTCCGATCCCGCCTTGTTGCAAAGATAGGCCATGATGGCGGAGGACTCCCACAGCACGGTGTCCCCGTCCACCAGGACCGGAGCCTTCTTGTTGGGATTGAGCGCGGTATATTCCGGCAATTTCAAGCCCCCGGCCTTCGCGTCGACCGCAACATAGTCCGCCTCGATGCCAAGATGCTTTGCCAGTGCCAGCACGCGCCGCGGCGCCTGCGCCTTGATCCAATAAATTTTCATGTCAAATCTCCTGCGGCAGCCTCGAGCGAAACACCCCCGCAACCACGCCAGTGCGCGGGCGCTGGGCCGCGAGCGCTGTCGTTGCACAAACGGGCACATTGGGGATCTCCCGTCGCTCTCCATAAGCTTACGACGATCGGAGATCGGCCGATTCGACAGGGCGGGAATAAATTTCAGAAGCATCGCGGCGCTGCAACAGAACGTCCGCGCGCCGCATGCCTGCTTCTTTAGTTGTTTTGATCGCCCGTCGGCCGGCTCAGCCGAGGCGAACCCCAACTGCGCCGCGGACGATCGCGCAGGACGATGCCATGTATCGCCTGGCTCCCGAAATAGGTGTTGACCTTGGCGCCGAATGCCATGGTGAAGTTCGAGAACGTGACATTCGCGCCCCCCCAGGACGCAGAGCGTGATCGGCGAGGGATTTCCGAACGGCGCCGGGCTGATTACAGGACAGGCGGTCGCCCAATCGGCGTAGATCATGCCGTCCGTCATAACGATGTGGTGTGTATGAGCGCCGCAAGTGGTGGGGTCGTCCTTGTTTACCAAGGGCTGCGTGGTTCCGTCCGCATTTGTTCCGACCTCGGAGATCGATCGCTGCGCCACTTGAGCGAATCGGCCGCCGGCGAAGGCGCCGGCCTCTGCTGCCCCCGCGATTTCTCCCGCCCGGTGGCGCGTTTTCCGGCCAAAACCGGTTCTTCCCTACATGCCACGTAAATTGGAGAGCGTCATGAAGGGTCCCAAAGCGATTGCGGCGAGCACACTACTTATGTTCATGGGCCAATCGGTGCCGGCGGCAAGCCCGCCCGTGGGACTCATCGTCTATGCCGAGCAATGGGATCCCGCGATGCCGAACAGCGAAACGCTCAAGGTGCTCGAAAACAATCCGACGCTCTTGAGCGATGCGCTCAACTCCGCCTGGGGTGTGTTCCGAACCTGGTACCTGGCCAACGTGCCGAGTATGCTGCACACGCCCAACTATCTGTACACGGTGAGCAACCACGCCGTTCCGACCGGCATAACTCTCTACAGCCGCATGGGCAATACGAATCTGCCGCCGGAAATGACTCTGCCCACACAGGTCGATTTCACTTTGGTGCCCGAAGGCACGAACATGTTCCGCGCCGACTTTCGCGTGCCGGGCAGCACCATCAGCCTGTGCTCGACCACGCCCTCGTTGGCACGCCCGGAAGATCCCTGCATCGATCTCTCGGCCGACATCATTTTCTCGCTAAGCCTGCAGATCTCCGATGTCCCCAACCAACTCCTGAACGTGACTGCGGCCTCGGTGAGTTTTTCGAATTTCCAGTACAGCAAAGGCAACTGGGTGACGGATGTCGCCTTGGTGGTCAGCGACGTGGTTAACTTCTTCGGCGGCCCCGACTATACGGCGCTTATCGTCCGCACCATCGACAACACCAGTGTTCCCGTCAAAACCACCATCCAAAATAAGGCAATCGCGCCCTTGGATGCGACCTTGGGAAGATATGAACAGACGGCGCTCACTGCCATCAACCAGCAGCTGCAGCCGGGCGTGTCGGTATCGCGGCTGATTCATCTTGCCGTCTGGGCGCAAAATCAACCGAACTCGAAGACGCTCAATTTGCTGTTCGCGCCTCCGTTGAACGGCATCAGTGTGGATCCTGCGCATGAAACCGGACATTTCAGCGGAACGCTGACCTTCGACAACAGCGTCAAAACCATACCCGCGTGCTCGGCGCTCAACACCAGCCCGCAATTCACCGGACAGGTTCAAACCGGGCCGCGTCCGGTCATCAATATCAACGGCGGCAATCCGGTTTTTGGCGCGGCGCCGATGCAGGGATTGTCGGTGGCCTTTTCGGGCGGCGATCTGCAAGGCAGGCAGTGCCCTTACACGCTGTCACACCTTGCCATCGGTCTGCCGAACATCTTGAATTTCAGCAATTTCGTGCACCGCACCACCGGTAACGCCAGCATTTCTTCCGATCTCGCCATCCAGCCCAGCCGCTGGGCGAGCCCCGTCGTGCTCGCATCCAACGGCACGGTAATTTACGCAGGATCTGCGAGTCAGCCGCAGGCGATGGCGGTGTTGCCCTCCAATGCCGCGCAATTCGCGGCCACTGTGGCGCATGCACCCGCTCCGCCGCCTCCGCCGCCGGGGCCGCCACGCGCCGCCTCGCCGATCGCCACGGCGCCGATCGCCGCGCAGGGTTGGAACACGGCTGCAAGCTCCAATGTGCAAAAGGCCAGCGTGCGTTCGCTGGATTTGGTCGCTTCCATCCAACTCTCTGTGCAGCGCGGGGTCGGCGCGTTGCCGAAGCAAGCGACGATCGGCACGGTTGCGCCCGGCGACCCGATGGCCACCCAAGCCCAGACGCCCGCATGGGGTACGGCACCTCAGGCAGCGAAAGCGGCACCGGTTTGGACACCGGTCGCACCCGCGGCTGCGCCCGGTGCGATCGGAACGTCGCTTCAGCGCGGCACCTTGAATGTCGTAACTCCGCTCAAGACGCTGCAACCCGCCGCGCCAGCCGCGCCTTCGTCTCTACAGCACTAGCCAGGAGTGAATGGTTCGGCATTCGTCGTCAATCGCGGCGCCGCTTCGATAACTGCCGCCGGTATTTGCTAAAGTGGTCCTAAGGGCGCTCAATTCGAGCGCCCTTAGGGATGGACAAGAGTGGACGCGCCTAAGTACCGCGCCTTTATCAGCTACAGCCACCGCGACGCGGCCTGGGCCTCGTGGTTGCACAGGTCCTTAGAGCGCTATCGTCCGCCTAAAGTCTTGATCGGCACGGCGACCGCCCAAGGCGAAGTGCCGAAGCGCCTCACGCCCATTTTCAAGGACCGCGACGAACTCCCGAGCGCCACCGACCTCGGGGTGCTGATCAATGCCGCGCTCGCGGGCTCCGCCGCCCAGATCATCATCTGCTCGCCCAATTCAGCCAAATCGAAGTGGGTCAACGAAGAGATTCTCGCCTTCAAGCGCCTGGGGCGCGAGCATCAGATCCTCTGCATCATCGTCGGCGGCGAACCGAATGCCAGCGATCTGCCCGGACGCGAAGACGAGGAATGCTTTCCCCCGGCACTGCGTTTTCGCTTAGGTCCGGACGGAAATTTAAGCGCTACCCGGACCGAGCCGATCGCGGCCGATGCGCGTCCCGGCAAGGACGGCAAGAACAGCGCCAAGCTCAAGCTGATCTCAGGACTGCTCGGCGTCGGATACGACGCGCTGCGCCGCCGCGAGCAACAACGCCGCAACGCGCGCCTGTTCGCCTTCTCGTGTGCGGCGGCGGCCGGTATGGTACTCACCAGCGGACTTGCTGCGTATGCACTGGTGGAGCGTGCCGCCGCGCAGCGCCAGACCCTGCGCGCCGAGACCGAGGCACGCACCTCCAAGAAAGCCACTCAGTTCCTGGTCGAACTTTTCAAGATCTTCGATCCCAGCGAAGCGCGAGGCAACACGGTGACGGCGCGCGAGATGCTCGACAAGGGCGCGGTTCGCATCCAAGGCGAGCTGGCGAAGGAACCGGAAATTCAAGCCACGCTGATGGATACCGTGGGCACGGTGTACATGGGACTCGGGTTATATGCTCAAGCGCGGCCGTTGATCGATGGCGCGGTGGCGAAGCGGCGCCAGTTGTCGGGACTCGATCCTCTGGACCTGTCGGACTCGTTGAGCCATCAAGGCGAGTTGATGGCGCTGCAGGCCAACTACGATGCCGGCGAGAAAGCATACCGCGAGGCGATCCGCATCGAATCGGCCAACCTAAAAGATCGGCAAAATCAGGAAAAACTGGCGAGTTCGCTCTATGGCCTCGGCACGCTGCTCGCCGGTCAGGGGCGCTACAAGGACGCCGAGGAGAGTTTGCGCGAGGCGCTCGAGCGGCAAAAAGCTCTGTACGGCGAAACACACGCGGCTGTTGCGCGCACGCTGAAGGATCTGGCCCGAGCGGTTGCCGACGGCGGCAATCTCGCCGCCGCGATTCCCCTGATGCAGCGGGCGGTGGCGATGCAGCGCGCGCTACGCGGCACCGAGCCGCATCCGGATCTCGCCGAAGTGCTCAATGACATGGGCTTGCTGCTTTATGAGAAAGGCGATTCCAACGACGCCGAGAAGTTCTACCGGGAATCCCTGGCGATGAACCGGCGCCTACTCGGTGATAAGCACCCGGAAATCGCTAACGGGCTCGAGAACGTTGCGATGACCGTTCAGGACAGGGGCGATCTTGCGGGAGCTGAGAAACTGTACCGGCAGTCGCTCGAGATGCGGCGCGAATTGCTCGGCCCCGACCACCCCGAGGTCGGGCGAACGCTGGCCAATCTTGCCTCCTTGCAGTCCGACCGCGGCGAAACGAGTGAGGCACTCGCCAACATGCGGCAGGTGCTCGCGACTTACCGCAAAGCCTATCCGCCGGATCACCCGGAAACTGCGCGGATCTTAAACGTGATCGGTTCTTGGCTCACGATCTCCGGCGAGTACACGGAAGCCGGTGTTTACCTGCAGGAGGGCCTGGCGATGCGGCGGCGGCTGTTCGATGCACAGCACCCCGACGTGGCCTCGAGCTTGATTGCACTCGCGATCCTGCAAGTCGATGAAAAGAATTTTCCGGCCGCCATGGAGTCGGCACGGGGCGCCAAGGCGATTTATACCGCCGCACTATCGCCTGACCACTGGCGTACCGCGCTCGCCGAATGCGCGGAAGGCGCAGCGTTGACGGGCTTGGGCCGATACGCCGAGGCCGAGAAGCCTCTCACTCACGGTTACTCGATCTTGAGCAAGAACGGCGAATTGCCCTTGATCTATCGGACGCTCGCCAAAAGCTGGTTCGACAACCTGCACCGGCGCGAAAAAACGCAAGTGGCTGAGGCGACGCAACAAAATCCGGCAGCGCCGTGACATAAGGCGAAAAGCGCCGTGACATCCTGATACATCATTGTGTTAGCGTAGGCGTCACTTCGAGACGGGCCGCGCCGCGACGGCGATGCCCCACAAAACCAAGATAAGGGGATGCAGATGGAATTCAGGTTCACCGCAGCCGCAGCGGCATTGCTGGCATTTGCTTCCGTCCACGCCCAGACCGTACCCGTAGAACAATTTGGGTTGACCGCCGTGAACAGCAACGGCGATGCGCTCTACAACGTGACAGTGACGCCGAACACGCCCGCCAACACCGGGGCGCTCATCACGGGAACAGAGGTCCTCAATACCGATGCGGCAACTCACGGCAGTTTTTTCGCGGTCGCCCGCGTTCCGAACTCCGTGACCAGCGCTATGGACTTGATCGTGGCCGATGCGGAGAACGGGCGCATCCTGCGCTATCCCGGCCCGGGTCCGGCAAGCTATTCCGTCGCGACGCCCATCTTCACGTGGACCCATCAGAGCGGAGGTCCCAAGTACCCGCTGAGCCTTTCAGCCGACGTCGCCGGCAATGTATTCGTGATTTCCGCCGGCGTACCGTTCGACACCAGGCCGGCGCTCTGGGTGCTGCCCTTCAACTCGACCACCGGCAACTACGGCGCGCCCATCTTGATCGACAGCACCTGCGGCATCGTCACTGAAGTGCTGGTCGCCGCCACCGCGGCGACCCCGGTCGGCGGCGCGGCACCCGCCTGGAATGCGGGCGATGTGCTCGTGCTGTCGAATGATATTTTCAACGCGCGAGTGATGGTCTATTCGCAAGCCGCGATCGAAAGCGTGCTCGCCAATCCGCAGCACCCACTCAACAATCCCACTTCCACCGCGGTCAGCGCCTCGCTGCTGCGCGGCAGCCTGCCGATCGGCATGGATATCTGGCCGGCCGATGCCGCTCACGGTGTGAGCTTGCTGCTCACGACGCTAGGCGGTCGCATCATGCGCTTCGATTCAGCCAGCGGCGCGATGGCCGCGGATTTCGCCAACGGCTTAGGGCTCGGATTGGAGCGCATCAAGGTGGGCACATACTCGACCCTGACCTACGCCTTCGTATCGCAGTTCACGCCGGGGCGTGGCAAGATCCTGCAATTCGGCACGCCGCCGTCGAGCGGCGCCAATCGCCCGCTGGCCTCTTTGAGCACCGGCAACAAAGATCCGCAAGGTCTCGCGGTGAGCAGTTCAGGCTCCGTACCGGTGACGGCTTGCGTCGCGCCGATGGCCTGCGCGCCCTTGGGTCCGCAGCTGACGACGCAACTTTCAGGTGCCGGCACGATTCCACCCGCCGCGCCGCTCCTCGAGGAGAGCTGCGTCGTGAAATCCGACCCGCGCGTGACAGTGGTCGGGACCACCTGGAGTTGCGCGGGCGGTAATCTGGACGTCGCCAATTTTTGTCCTGGCTTCCCGAGCACCGTGCTGCCGGGTTCCATGTGCGGTCATTCCGGACCCACCGGTGCCGGATTCGTGGTCGTGAAGGGCACGGCGAAGACGGTGGACCAGAACGTCAACAACACATTCATTCAGCACACCGTCGATCCGAACATCGACCTGCCCGGGCCCCTGAATCTCACCTGTCCTCAGCTGGAAGTTTTCGCTTGGGCGCCGCGCTCGGATCTGCCCTTGATCGAAGGCGGCGACGTGGAGGGCGGCCCCGCGCCGGGCAGCAATTACTTCGTCGATCTCTCGGGGTTCTGCGACAGCGGCGGCGGACACACCCACGTGCTCTCCATGCTGGCTTATGGCTTGGGGTTGAATAGCGCGTCGAGCGGCATGCCTGCCGGTCTACCCGGTTTCGTCACCGATAAATTTACCAACCTGACCAGCACCATCAGCGCGGCAAGTTCGCAGATCGATCCCAGTGTCGCCGCAACCGTGCAGGGCTACGTCAACCAGGCGCAAACCTTCTTCAACGGCGGTCTCGCCGAAACCGCATCGAACGGCTACAGCTGCGCGATGAACTCGCTGGCCACCGGCGATTCCTATGTGCGCGCTCACCTGCCTGCGTTCTTAGGCGCAGCGCCGCCCGGCAATCCCAATCCGGCTGGCGACATCGACGGACGGCTGGCCAACGTATTCCTGCCCATCGATCTGTACTTCTTAATGCAGTCTGCCAATGCAGAGTGGCCGACGAGCAACGTTCCGCCCTGCGTCTCGCTCACAACCACGCCGGCCACGGTCATTTTGAGTTCCGCAAGTCCCGCCGCGGCGGCGCTGACCTGGGGTCCCGCCACGGCGGCGTTCCCGTTGTCGTTTCCGCCCGCTCAGTGCTCGATCTCGGCGAGCGACGGCACCTTCCTGACGCCGACGACGGTCTCGGGTTCAGGTTCGGTTTCGACCGGGGCGCTCAAGACGCTGGGCACCTACTCCGTACAACTCACGTGCAGCGCAGCTGCCGGCAACAGCATCACGAGTTTCACACAGGCCATGGTGAAGGTCATCGCCTTGTCTTCTATTAGCGTGACGCCTGCGGCGCCGCAAGTAGCGGCCGGCGGCTCGACGCAGCTGACGGCGACGGCTACCTACACGGACGGATCGACCAAAGATCTCACGCCCACCGCCACCTGGATTTCCAGCGCACCGAACATCGCGGCGGTGAGCGGAGGTCTGGTGAGCTGCAACGCCAACGCGAACGCCACCGGATCCGCCACCATCTCGGCAACGGGCAGTACCGCCACTGGCACCACGAGCGGTTCGACGACGGTCACCTGCCTGGCTCCCGTGCTTACGTCCATCACGATTGCACCTTCGCAGCTCACCCTGCCGGCCGGCGGCACGGGGCAATTGACCGCAACCGGCAACTTCTCTTCCGGACCTGCGCAGCCTCTCACCGATTCGATCCAGTGGAGTTCGAGCGTGCCGAGCGTCGCGACGGTGTCAGCCGGCGGCCTCGTGACCTGCAACGCAAACTTGAGCAGCAACGGCTCCGCAACGGTCACGGCGACGAGCGGCAGCATCAGCGCGTCGATCGGTGTCACCTGCCAAGCCCAGCAGCTCAAGTACATCAAAGTGACGCCGGAGAATTACTGTGAAATCCCCGACGGCGGCAAGCGGCAGCTGAAGGCCATCGGCTACTTCGCATCGGGTGTGACGAAAGACGTCACCGCAACCGCGAACTGGTACTCCAGCGCCACGAGCGTGGCCACGGTGTCCGCGGGATTGGTGATGTGCAAACAGTCGCATTCGTACCAGGATGGCAAAGCGAGCATTTCTGCGAGTGTCGGCAGCGTGAGCGGGTCGACCAACATCGTGTGCGACGGACTGGACCGCCGGTAGGCATTTGCGATTCGGGGCGCTGCGCTTGACGCGCAGCGCCGCACTGCTTCGTTCATGGCCGCACTGCCTCGTTCATGAAGTGTCCCGGAGCGTGGGCTTTTTCCCCCGGCATCGAGGTTGGTACGGCCGGCGTGCGCCGACGCTTGCGGCTCAAGTTGCCGCGGGCGGCGCGCCGCCGGAGAAGCCCCCGCAGGTCTTTGGGATATCCTCATTGATCTTGAACAGCGGACCGCCCCAACCTTGGATGAGCACTCCATCCTTCGCCATCTGATACGTGCTGAACAGCTTCAGAATCGTGTTGACGAAGGCGACGATTGGGCCCGGCAGTTGGTAACCCACACCCGAGTCGACGCTTGCCGAGCCGCTCGCCACATGACAGTCGACCATTACTTGGCTCGCTTGCTTGGCGATGTCAGCCGTGAAGCTGACCCCCAGGAAGACTCCTGTCATGAAGCCAAAACCACCGAGCCCGATCATCGGCCGGACGTTGACCGCGCCCCCGATGGTATTGATGCCGACCGAGAGGCCGCTGACGTTCGAGACGAGCCGCGATGTGGCCTGCGCGTCCGGGGTATCGTGCGACTTTTGCCCGCCCTTGTAGCCCGCGAACAACCTACCGTTCAAGCCCCACGAGCCGCTGCTCATCAGTGAGGATCGCTTGGCCGCAAAGTTAGTGTGCAGGTTGAAGGAGGTGTGGAAGGACAGTGCCAGCGGCAGACCCGCTACCGGGCAGGGCAGAGAAATGTCGATGGGCGAGACCGTCGTGGAGTTGACGTTGAGGTATTGATCCAGGTCGCTCGTGGCCTCGATCGACATGCGCAGTGAGATGGAGCCGGTGATCTCAATGCCGAAAGTCTTGATGCCGGAACTGTCGATGACCAGCAGGAAGTCCACGTGCGGGGCGGGAAGCACCATTTGACCGTAGCCGTTGAATATGATGCCGGTCTTTACGTACGAGAAGTTGATGCCGATCCCGCCATCCGAGCCAATGGCCGGCGCCACCTTCAGTCCCGACGAGGGAATATTCACTACCGGCATGTTACTGGTGTCCGGCATCCACGGCCTCGTGATCGAAAGATCCTTGCCGAGCCCGCTCGGCAGCGCCAACTGCGTCTGCAGGAAGCCGGCGCGGAGGTATCGCGGCTCACCGAACTCACGATCAAAGTTGTCTGACTGCTGCTTGGCGGCGACATCGTTGGTGTTCGGAAAATCCGGCGCCGTGTAGATGATCAGATCCTTCGGACTGAAGTCGCTGTGGATCATGAAGCTGCCGTTCTTCACGATCTCGGTGATCTGCACGGGCGCGAGCTTTACCGTCACCGTGTCGCCATCGCGTGTGAGCTGGCCGACGCGGCCGACCACACGGCCCGTTGCAAAGACGATCTTGCCTTCCGCGAATTCGGCGACGTGCTCGGCATTGGCATCGAAACTGAAAGTCATGCCGTCCGTCTTGGCCTCGCGGATTGCTTCATCGCCGTGCTCCATCAGGATCACACCGTCCTGGTAAGTCACGCGGGCATCGCGCTTCGGGGCCATGCCGAACTTGCGCTCGGTCGCGGTGAGTTTCTGCGGATCGACGAAGGTCCCTTGTGCCGCATCCGGATATTTCCTGGGATCGAAGAAACTCTCGGCGCTCTCGCCCTCCTTCGAGCCGGGCGTGATTGCCCCCTGGGTGGGTGCCGGAGCTTGGGGCTGCCGCCCGGCGGGCGGGGAGGCAGCGGGTGAATGGGTCGGCGGCAGCGTCTGCTTGCCGCAAGCGGCGAGAAGGATACAGGCCAGCATCAGTTTTGCGGTACGCATGGCGCATTCGCCGAAGCGGCTTTTCTTGAGATCGATCGTCAGGAGGTTGCGCACGGGAATTCCTTGCTTTGTCCTCTTACTAACCGAGGAAACGAGGAAAACCCGCCAGCGCGCCGCCCGCCAGGATGCTTAGCCCTAAATTGCGGCACTATTCGCCTCGCGCCATACGCGTTTTGTGACCTGTCGCATACCGGCGTTTCGCTGGAAATCCTACATTGCGCCCCCATATTCCTGGACGCGCCGCCCATCTGTGCAGGCGGGCGCCGCAAGAAGAAACAGGAGAGTTTGAAATGCTGGTTCGAGTTGCTCGATGGACCCACAATGCCCTGCTTTTAGCTATGGGTTTGCTGACTATCGCGTTGGTGGTCTTCGCGGTTTAATCGTGCGGTATTCCGTCAACTGGTAGAAGATTCCCTTTCCCGGCGCCTGGAAAACGGTAAGGCGTCACTTCACCAATCATTCGGCGAGCGCCAAATCAGCTTGTGGCTTAGCGCCAGCGCCCCGCTGTGCATTGATTGTGCGCTGCAACAAAGACGCTCAGCGAAGCCGCATCCGTTGCGAAGCGGCTCCCGGACCTCTTCGTAGGTTATTTGGTCCGACATCCAATTGCGCCATTGGGATACTGGTAACCGAATGCGGCTGGTCCAATCTACGAGCCACCTCGTTACCCCGCTAACAAAACTTTGAAAGGAAGATCGTCATGGCCACGAACCGTACTACCGAACAAGATGCGATTGCGCTCCTCTGCGCAGATCACAAGAAAGTGAAAGGGCTGTTTTCTCAATTCAGCAAGCTGAAAGAGGACGGCAGCGATGCGGAAAAATCCGACCTTGTCGGCAATATATGCAATGAATTAAAGATACATACTGCGATCGAAGAGGAAATCTTTTATCCGGCGGTCCGCCAAGCAATCGAAGACTCGGATTTGATGGATGAAGCGCTCGTGGAACACGCAGGAGCGAAGGATTTGGTCGCTCAACTCGAAGGAATGGACGCCGAAGATGATTTATACGACGCCAAAGTCACCGTGTTGGGCGAGCAAATCAATCATCACGTCAAGGAAGAAGAAAGTGAGATGTTCCCGAAGGCCAAGAAGGCAAAGCTCGACACCGCGGCCCTAGGAGCGAAGCTGCTGAAGCGCAAAATGGAGTTAATGGAACAAATGGGAATCTCGGAAGGCGAGGAAGGCGAGGCTCCCAAGCAGACAAAGCGCAAGTCGGCTCGCAAATAACCTATTGCTCACGGCGGCGTCGCGAAAGCGTACGCCGCCGGCCGGGCAACTATCAGGACGACGCCGACCGATGAGGTTGGTCAACGCGGCTGGCCGTGTAGGCGCTCAGCTTCAATAGCAGTTCTTCAGAGTTCCGTGCAATCGCCTCAGATGTCATCCGGCGAATCGGTTGAAACTCGTCGATCAATCTTCGTCCGCGATACTCTCGTGCCGCTGTGGCCGCTAACTTTGCCGCGGCTAGCAGACCGAGGGTCGGTCGCAAGAGTTGAGTCGTACTGACTAACGCAGCGACCCGCCAGCAGCGCGGTTCTTCGATGAGGGCCGCTAAGCTTTCGCAGACGCAGCAATTGAGCTGCCCGAGAAAAACGCATTGCGCCGAGCTTAGCGATCGCGCGCCGGCATCCAGCCTCTCCATCGCCGGGCGCAGAACCAAAAGCGCCGCCCGGGCAATATTGTCGGTATCCCGGGCCGGACCCCGTGAAGCGACTTTCAGCGCGTGGGAGCGCAAGAATGATTCAAGCGGCGCGCGCCTGACGCTTGCCTCCAGCGCTCCGTTCCAAAGTTGTGCAATCCTTTCGTCAGGGAATATTACCGTCATGCAAAAGCGATCCCATTTGGCGACCGGGCACTGTCCGGATATGAGTCAATGCAACGGCCAACGAAGAAGGTTCTAGCGGAAACGTTTTTGCTAAACGGTGTCGTGCGTCACGAATTCTGTCGCCACGGACCGCAGCCGAGGTTTCCCGCCGCGCTGAAGTCCCTAAACCGTATTGCGCGGACTACGATTTGGTCCTGGCCATACTCAAGTTGCGGGTGCCGACTTTAGGTGTTTTGCCGGACCTTCGCGCAGCATTCATGAACGGGCGGGGTGCCTTTCCGGTTCCGCGCGCAATCTGTTGCATCGTGCGCCCCGACGCCACGGATCGCTCATCGGAGAGCACGACAGCCGCGGCGCCCGGCTGAGCATACTGATCTCGCTGTTTGATGAGTAGCCAGTTCGTGCGCGTGTCGCGGCCTCGATTATTTTTGATGCGCACGATAACCCACCTGCCGGTGAGGCGCTCGCCGGCCAAAATAAATTTCAGCTCCCCGGATTTCAGCATCTGCTGCGCGGATTTTTCGCCCTGGGGCGCCCAAAAGCCGCGATCCCAGAGCTGTACAGTCCCACCGCCGTACTCACCCTTCGGAATGGTTCCCTCAAAATCACCGTAATCGAGCGGATGATCCTCTACTTCCACCGCCAGGCGCTTATCGGCCGGGTCCAGGGATGGCCCTTTGGTCACTGCCCAGGATTTGAAGACACCATTCAGTTCCAAGCGCAGGTCGAAGTGCAAATGGCTGGCGGCATGCTTCTGAATGACAAAGCGCAACTGCTCCGCCGATTGTGTGCGTGACGCACCGCTCGGCTCTTGCGTCTTGGAAAAGTCGCGCTTTCGACGATATTTATTGAGCGCCGCTGCGGCCATTCGCGCCTCGGCCTAGCCGCGCTGGCTCGGCAAATCGGCGCCGCTACGGGCGCCGCCCTCGGCATCTGCGTCCTGATACGAGCCTCCCTTTGGCAGCCCCCGGTCCTCTGAAGCCGGCACAGCGGCGCCCTCCGTCGCCTTTCTTGGCTTCCTTTGCCGCTCCGATGACTCATCTTTTTGCGGTTTAGAAACTCGTGATTGGCCTCTCAAGGCGTCGCTCTCCTCGGATTGGTCACGGACCGCCCAACGATAAGTCACGGGCAAAAGACAGAGCACTCTTGCGAGTCCTTGCGATGAGTAGGCCGGCGCCGACACACCTTATCGCTGACGAAATGCAAACATTCCGCGCGAGGTTGTCGATCGAATGGGACTTATTTTTTTGACCGATCGAGTAGACATGAAGCGAGGTAGATAAGTCTGTGTACCGTTGGCGCCTTTGGCCTACATCTCCGCTTCCGGGCGCTCAACCACAATGAGCGCCAACGCCAAGCCGTCTTCGAGCGGAAACTTTATGAATCTCTTTCCGAGTACACCTGCACCGGATCCTAGCTATCACGACCTGCGCTCAGTAATTCGGCAGCTGCATGAGTCCACCGAAGCGCATCAGACCGCTCTGCACCGCGCCTTGCACGACCAACTGGGCGGCCTGATCGTTTCGGCGGCTATGGATCTTTCGGCGGTGGCGCACGCGCTTGGAGCGCCCGAGTTCGTTGATCCTCGGTTGATACGCGCCCAAAAGTCGATGGTGGCGGCGGTTGATGTGGAACGAAGGTTGTCCGAGGCCCTCAGGCCTTCTTTGCTGGACAACATCGGGCTGTTTGCCGCGCTTCGTTGGTATCTAAGACAAATATGCGCGACCTCATCGGTGATCTGCTCGGAGCATTTTCCGGAAGAGGAAATGCGTCTCAGTCCCGCCGCCGTCACGGCTCTGTACCGAATCGGACAGGAATCGTTGGCATTGACGTTCAGCGAAAACGATCTTAAGTCGGTCGATTTGGACGTCAGAGTTGATCGCTCAGCGCTTCAGCTGACTGTCGCGCACGAACACCTTGGAGGCGAATTTGTCGATCCGTTCGACGCGGCGCCGGGGATGATGCACTCCCTCCTGGAGCGGACGCGTTCCATGGCGGGGGAAATGCTGGTCGGCCGCAGCCAAGCAGGGACTGCCATGATCCATCGATTTAGGTTCGAGCAACTCGGTGTAATCTGAGCGAGTCAGGTTGGAGAAGTTCCCATGTCTCAGGATCAGTATCAAAAGGGTTTAGGGACCATCCGCTCCTTTGTGGATACCGCGCTGCGCGACCGTGGTATCGTGGCGCAGTCCGTGCAACTGGATGAACAAGGTCCGCAGCGCGAAGCGAATCTGTCCATTTCGGCCAATGGCAAGACTCATGCTGCCGTGTTCAGTTACGACGAAGTGGAAGATTCGGGGGAAGCCATTGATGCACCCACCGCCGCCAAGGTACGCAGATTGGTCAGTCGGTTTATTCGAGACAATTCGTAGTGCGGCGGTGACCGCGATGAGGCACCGGCAGCTGCGCGCTGTGCTGCCGGCCCTGGCGGCATGCATATTGTGCCCATTGTTGGGCATCGCCCACGCTGCGAGCGGGGCGCCGCAGGTTTCTCATCATTGGGCACTCATCGATGGGCATCAGATGGCGTACGCCGTGAGCGGCAACGGTCCGACACTGGTGCTGCTGCACGGCGGCGGGGACTCAGGCGAACATTCCTTCGAGCACCAGCTCGGCGTGTTTTCAGAGCACTATCGGATCATCGCGCCGGACCAGGTCGGCCAGGGACGAACCCCCGATGTAGCCGGGTCCTTGAGCTATATGGGCATGATGACCGACACTGCGGCACTCATGAAGATGCTCAAGCTCGTGCACGTCGATGTCATGGGGTTCAGCGATGGCGGAATCCTCGCCCTCATGCTCGCGGTACGACATCCGGAACTGGTGCGGCGCCTTGTGATCAGCGGCGCCAACATCGCTCCCGAAGGGTTGACACCTGAAAATCTGCAGGAACTGCGGGCCGAGGAAATTACCAAACCGACCACGATCGACGAGAAGCTTTCCCACCTTTGGCTCACCTCTCCCACGGAGAAGGAATTAAACGTCGATATGCTGGCCAAGATCACACAGCCGGTGCTGGTGATCGCGGGCGACCGTGACGACATCACGCTCGAACATACTCTGCAGATTTTTCGCGCCCTGCCCCACGCCGAGCTGTGCGTGCTGCCGGGGACCGAGCACGCCACTTTCTCGACCCGGCCCGAATGGCTGAATCCGATTATCGGCCACTTCTTGAGTGATCGGGAAATCAGCTAGGCTTTTGCGCACCCACGTCCCATCCGGGAGGCGTGCTGGTTCCGCCGTCATCGACCGTATTGCCCGCTTGGGTGACGGCAATGGAGCTAAACAACAGCGTCGCATCCACATAGGCCGTCCGCGGCGCCATCGGGGGAGCCATGGCGCCTCTAAATCTTGGCCATCGTGGGAAAG
>DATAVX010000080.1:0-14394 GCA_036267535.1 Steroidobacteraceae bacterium | reverse complement strand
CCGTCGCGCTCGTCCGTGCGTGTTCCGGTGACCTGACAGCCGTCAAGCTTCAGGACCGTGACAGGCACATGCCGGCCGTCCTCCAGAAAGAGGCGCGTCATGCCGACTTTCTGCGTGATGACGCCTGTGCGCATCGCGCTGTTACTCCTTAAAGCTTGATCTCGACATCGACGCCCGCCGCAAGGTCGAGCTTCATCAAAGCATCGACGGTCTGCGGAGTGGGATCGATAATGTCGAGAAGACGCTTGTGCGTCCGGATTTCGAATTGCTCACGGCTTTTTTTATCGACGTGCGGAGAACGGTTGACGGTGAAGCGCTCGATGCCGGTGGGAAGCGGAATAGGTCCCCTCACCTGCGCGCCGGTGCGCTTGGCCGTGTTGACGATCTCCCGCGTCGAATTGTCGAGAATGCGGTGATCGAAGGCCTTGAGCCTTATTCTGATGTTTTGGCCTTGCATCGTGTGTTCCTTCGATACCGCTTTCTTCGACTGTCCGTTCGCGTGCTTATTTGATAATCTTTGCGACGACGCCGGAACCAACCGTGCGGCCGCCTTCGCGGATGGCGAAGCGGAGCTTCTCTTCCATCGCGATCGGCACGATCAGCTCGACTTCGATCGACACGTTGTCGCCAGGCATCACCATCTCCGTGCCTTCCGGCAGCTTGACGATGCCCGTCACGTCAGTGGTGCGGAAGTAAAACTGCGGACGGTAGTTGGTGAAGAACGGCGTATGACGCCCGCCTTCCTCCTTCGTCAACACGTACACCTCAGCGGCAAAATTCGTGTGCGGCGTGATCGAGCCGGGCTTCGCCAGCACCTGGCCACGCTCCACGCCTTCACGATCGACGCCGCGCAAGAGGCAACCCACATTGTCTCCCGCCTGACCCTGATCGAGCAGCTTGCGAAACATTTCGACGCCGGTGACGGTCGTCGATACCGTCGGGCGAATGCCGACGATTTCCACCGTCTCGCCAACCTTGACAATGCCGCGATCGATACGGCCAGTCACCACCGTTCCGCGGCCGGAAATCGAGAACACGTCTTCAATCGCCATCATGAACGGCTGATCGATCGGACGCTCCGGCTGTGGAATGTTCTCATCGACCGCTGCCATCAATTCCATGATTGAGTCGTGGCCCATCTTCGGCTCTTTGTCCTCCAGCGCCATCAGGGCAGAACCGCGCACGATTGGAATCTTGTCGCCGGGAAATTCGTAAGACGAGAGCAACTCGCGAACCTCGAGCTCCACGAGGTCGAGCAGCTCGGGGTCATCCACCATGTCCACCTTGTTCATGTAGACGACGAGCGCCGGCACGCCGACCTGTCTCGCAAGCAGGATATGCTCGCGGGTCTGCGGCATCGGGCCATCGGCGGCGGAGACGACCAGGATGGCGCCATCCATCTGCGCCGCGCCGGTGATCATGTTCTTCACATAGTCGGCATGACCCGGGCAGTCGACATGTGCGTAATGGCGCTTGTCGGTTTCGTATTCCACATGGGCGGTGGAAATGGTGATGCCGCGCGCCTTCTCTTCCGGCGCCTTGTCGATCTGGTCATAGGCGGTGTAATTCGCTTTACCGCTCTCGGCCAGAACCTTGGTAATGGCCGCGGTGAGCGACGTTTTACCATGGTCCACGTGACCGATGGTTCCTATGTTGCAGTGCGGCTTGTTCCGCTCGAATTTTGCCTTGCCCATTTCCGTCTCTCCGTAGGCTGATGAATTACGTGTACTTCTTCACGATCTCGTCCGAGATCGCTTGCGGGACCTGCTCATAGTGGTCGAACTGCATTGTGTATTGCGCACGGCCTTGGGACATCGACCTGAGCGTGTTGATGTAGCCGAACATATTGGCGAGCGGCACCATAGCGGTGACGATCTGCGCATTGCCCCGCGTGTCGGTGCCCTGCACCTGTCCGCGGCGGGAATTAAGGTCACCGATGACGCTGCCGAAGTAATCTTCAGGCGTCACGACCTCAACCTTCATGATTGGCTCAAGCAGCTTGGCGGCGCGTTTCTCGGCAAGCTCACGAAAGGCCGCGCGTGCCGCAATGTCGAAGGTGAGCGCGTTCGAGTCCACCTCGTGGTACTTCCCGTCGGTCAAGGTCGCCTTGAAATCGATCACCGGAAAGCCGGCAATCAACCCGCTCTCTTTCTGGTTTCTGATGCCCTTTTCCACCGAAGGGATGAATTCCTTCGGAATAGAGCCGCCCACGACATCATTTTCGAACACAAACCCGGAGCCCGGCGGCAGCGGTTCGAAGTCGATTGACACTTCTGCAAACTGGCCTGAGCCGCCGGTCTGCTTCTTGTGCGTGTATTTGATAGAGACAGGCTTCGCCAACGTCTCGCGATATGCGACCTGCGGTGCTCCCACATTGGCATCGACTTTATAGGTCCGCCTCAGGATATCGATTTTGATCTCGAGATGAAGCTCTCCCATACCCTTGAGGATGGTCTGACCCGACTCCATGTCGCTGGAGACTCGGAATGACGGGTCTTCCTGCGCCAAACGATTTAGCGCCACGCCCATTTTCTCCTGGTCTGCCTTTGTTTTCGGCTCCACCGCGACCTCGATCACCGGATCGGGGAATTCCATGCGCTCCAGGATCACCGGGTGATTCGGATCGCATAACGTTTCCCCGGTGGTGGAAATCTTGAGGCTCGCCAGCGCCACGATATCGCCAGCATAGGCTTCCTTGATGTCTTCACGGCTGTTCGCATGCATCAGCAGCATACGCCCCACCCGCTCAGTCTTGTCCTTCACCGAGTTCAGAACGCCGGTGCCGGACTGCAACGTACCCGAATAGATGCGCACGAAGGTGATGGAGCCGACGAACGGATCGTCCATAATCTTGAAAGCTAGCCCGGCAAAAGGCGCTTTGTCGTCCGCCGGACGCTCGACTTCATTCCCCTTGAGATCGGTGCCTTTCACCGGCGGGATATCGAGCGGGGATGGCAGGTAATCGATCACCGCATCGAGCAGCGGCTGAACGCCCTTATTCTTGAAAGCAGAGCCGCACAGCACCGGCACAAAGCTGAAGGTCGTTGCGCCCTTGCGGATGCAGCGCTTCAGATCGTCCACGCTCGGCGCATGGCCGTCGAGATAGGCTTCCAGCAGCTTCTCATCCTGCTCGACCGCTAGCTCCACGAGCTTCGTGTGATACTCGCCAGCCTGATCGCGCAGTTCGGCCGGAATTTCCACTTCGTCGAACCGCGCGCCCAACTGTTCTTCATGCCAAATCAGCGCTTTCATCGATACCAAATCGACGATGCCCTTGAAGTCCGCTTCCGCACCGATGGGCAATTGCAGCACCAGCGGCTTGGTGCCGAGGCGGTCGATCATCATATCGACGCAGCGCATGAAGTTCGCGCCCATGCGATCCATTTTGTTGACGAAGCAGATACGCGGCACTTCGTACTTATCAGCCTGACGCCATACCGTCTCGGACTGCGGCTCGACGCCGGCCACGGCATCGAACACCGCCACCGCGCCATCGAGCACGCGCATGGAGCGCTCGACTTCGATCGTGAAGTCCACGTGGCCCGGAGTGTCGATGATATTGATCCGGTGATCTTTCCAGAAACATGTCGTGGCGGCAGACGTAATGGTAATGCCGCGCTCCTGCTCCTGCTCCATGAAATCCATGGTCGCAGCGCCGTCGTGCACTTCGCCGATTTTGTGGCTCTTGCCGGTGTAATAAAGGATACGCTCGGTCGTCGTCGTCTTGCCGGCATCGATATGCGCGGCAATGCCGATGTTTCTGTAATGGTCGAGCGGTGTCGTACGGGGCATTTTCTCTTAACTCGAAACTCTGATTACCAGCGGTAGTGCGAGAAGGCGCGATTGGCATCGGCCATCTTGTGCGTGTCTTCGCGCTTCTTCACCGCGCTTCCGCGGTTGTTGGCGGCATCCAGCAATTCGCCTGAAAGACGGCCCGTCATGGTCGGTTCATTGCGCGACCGCGCAGCATTGATCAGCCAGCGAATAGCGAGCGCACGGCTTCTGTCTGTCCGCACTTCCACCGGTACCTGATAGGTCGCGCCGCCAACGCGCCGCGATCTCACTTCCAGCGCGGGGCTGACGTTGCGCAACGCTTCGTGGAACAGCTGTAGCGGATCCTGTTTCGTCTTCTGCTGCATGACATCGAACGCGCCGTAGATGATGCCTTCGGCGGCAGACTTCTTGCCATCATACATCAGGCTGTTCATGAATTTGGCGAGCACCAGATCGCCGTACTTGGCGTCCGGATTGATCTCCCGTTTTTCTGCGCGGCGGCGGCGGGCCATGATTTCGCTTCCTTCTCGCTTCGCTCAGATCACTTCGGACGCTTGGCGCCGTAGAGCGAACGGCGCTTCTTGCGATCCTTCACACCCTGCGTGTCGAGCACGCCACGGATGATGTGATAACGGACACCCGGCAAATCCTTCACACGGCCGCCTCGGATCAACACCACCGAGTGTTCCTGCAGATTGTGACCCTCGCCCGGGATGTAGCTCACGACCTCATAACCGCCCTTGCCGGTGAGGCGCACCTTTGCAACTTTTCGCAGCGCGGAGTTCGGCTTCTTCGGCGTCGTGGTGTAGACGCGCGTGCAGACACCGCGCTTTTGCGGACTACCCTGCAGGGCCGGAACCTTGTTGCGCTTCGGCTTTTCGCCGCGCGGTTTTCTGATCAACTGGTTGATCGTTGGCATTCTGCTTTCCGTTCGACATCCGCCGCTCGCGCGGCACAAAACAAATCGGGGCTGCCGCCCTTTCGGGCTGCCCCAGCTCGCGGAGGACCGAGGGCAAACCCCAGGTCACGCACGCTGAACCTTCCTAACTAGCTTCCCGGCAGCGTTTCCCAGCCAAAACACGGAGGACGGCCTGCCTGCGGAGTGCGGCTATATAAAAGTGGGACTCAGGTGGGTCAAGGGTTTTTCGAGGGGAGAATTCGCAGCTGCGAGAAGCAGTATTAGATTGCCAAGCAACAAAAATGCTCCACTGCGACACCTTGTTGCGAGTAATTCTCATTGACAATACCCGCCCAGTGGGCAGGTTGTTCCGGCAATTGGAGGGCAGCCAAGATGCAGGTGGACCGAAAGATCGGCTGGACCGCGGTCCTGGCGTTCGCCTTCGCCGCGGCCGCACAAGCCGATGATCAGCCGTTTATCACCCTCTACACCACGGACATTGATACCCAGTATGAAAAGGAGATCGAGCAGTCGCTCTACTGGTCGCACCAGAAGCCGCATCAGGCCTTCAACGGCTGGCTATCCCGTAGCGAAGTTGAATATGGCATCACTGATGACCTTCAGGTCTCAGGTTACTTCAACTATGAATGGGAACGCAGTGCGCCGCATCCCCCCGTTGGACCCGACGAGACATTCAACGCGACCAGTGTATCGGGCGAGGTGATCTATCGACTGCTCAATCCGTATTTCGATCCGTTCGGCCTCGCCCTCTATTTCGAGCCGACCTACGGTGAAAATACGCGGGAACTCGAGGGCAAGGTTCTGCTCCAGAAGAACTTCATCAATGACAAGCTTCGCCTGGCCGCGAACATCAATTTCGAAGACACGTGGGAGCGGGAAGATGGCCAGTGGAACAAGGGCAGCGCAATCGAGTTCTTCGCCGGCGCGGCCTACAATATTACGCCGGAGTTCTCGATCGGCGGCGAGTTCAACAACGAGAACGACTTCGACGGACTGTTTGGCAAGTCCCACATCGCCACCAATGCCTATTATCTTGGGCCGACGATTTCGTACGTGGCCGCGCCGTTCGTCATCGATTGGGGAGTCCAGTTCCAGATGCCGTGGTCGAGCGACCATTCGGGCACACCCGGTTCTATCTCGGATGGCTTTCTGACGGACGCCGAGCGCACCCGCATCGGCCTGCGGGTCAGCATGGATGTGCCGTAGCTAACCGGCCCATATAACTTTACTTAATAAGCTCCGCATTTGTCTTCCGCGCCGGATTGTGTAAGGATTCCGCATAGATGCAGGCAAGCCCTGCGGCTTCCACAGTGTCGGAGTATCCTCATGGGGCGTACACGCGCGGCCGCGGCGCGAGGTTTGTTGTTCTGCGCCGCAAGTCTTGCGGTTGCATCCTGCGCCACGCCGCCTCCTCCACCACCGCCTCCTGCACCTCCGAAGCCGGCTGTTTTGTGGCCGACGAACGGCTGGCAAACCTCAACGCCGGAGGCGCAGGGAATCGACTCTGGCTGGCTTGCCTATGCCCTCCAGACGATCGAGTGGAAGCATTTGCCCGTGCACAGCCTGCTTATCGAGCGTCACGGCTCAATTGTTCTCGACGCCTACTTTCATCCCTTCGCCGATAACCAGCTGCACGATGTCGCCTCCGTCACAAAGAGTGTGGTCTCGACGCTGGTGGGTATTGCGCAGTCCAAACAACAGATCGCCGATCTCAATACGCCTGTGTTGCCGGTGCTTTCGGCCGCCGTGCCGGGAACCGATGCTCGTAAGGCGCATCTCACGCTTGCGCATCTCTTGAGTATGACCTCGGGTCTCGATTGCAGCGATAAGGATGGACAAAATTTCCTGCAGCAGATGGAGAGCAGCCCGCATTGGTCCACATTTGCGCTGGACCGGCAGGAGGTCGCCGATCCTGGCGCGCAATTCAACTACTGCGCTGTGAACATGGAACTGGTCTCGGCCCTGTTGAGCCGAAAGACCGGAAGCAGCGCAGGGGATTTCGCCCAGCGCGAGCTGTTCTGGCCTCTGGGCATCCACTACCTCTACTGGCCCGTGGACAGTGACGGCGTCAGCCATGGGTTTGCCGATCTCAAGCTGCAGCCACGCGATATGGCGAAACTCGGCTACCTCTGGCTTCATCACGGTGTGTGGGAAGACAAGCAGCTTGTGCCCGCCTCATATGTGGATGCGGCACTGAGCCCACAGGCCAACGTCAGCGCCAACGTAAAATATGGCTACGGCATGTGGCTGTACCCGAATGGCCGCGCTGGATGCCCCGCCGATTTCGAAGCGAACGGTAACGGCGGTCAACGGATCGCGGTCATGCCAAGCAAAGACACGGTGGTGGTGATTACAGGCGCGGGCCTTGATGCAGACGACGTGGCTTCGTTGATTGCCCCTGCATGGCGGTGGGACCGGCCGTTGACGCCGAATCCGCAGGGCGATGCGAAGCTTGCGGCGCTCGTTGCGCAAGCCGCCGCACCTGCCGACGCGCAATGGGCAGCGACCACCGCTGCACAGCCTGCCGCAAGTCAGCCCGCGCAGACACCGCCGACCCAACTTTCACCGACGCACTCGTAAGCTGCCGTCAGGCGAACAGGTCGAATGGACGACCTGCAACGCGGGCTTCGTGTTCCAGCAGCGCACGTTTAAGCGGAAGGCCGCCGCCATATCCCGTTAGGCTGCCGTCGCTGCCGATCACCCGATGACATGGCACTATCAGTGCAATCGGATTAGAGCCGTTGGCCACTCCGACTGCTCTGGCCGCGCTCGGCTGGCCAACTCTGCGGGCAATGGCGCCGTAGCTTATCGTTTCGCCGAAGGGGATTTCGAGCAGCGCGGCCCAGACCTGCTTGTGAAATTCGGGGCCGTCGGGGGCAAGCTCGAAATCGAAGTCGCGGCGCTTGCCGTCGTCGTACTCACTGACCTGGCGTTGCACGTCCACGAGTTTCTTGTCGTTGCGCTCGGCTTCGGGATCGACCTTCTCCGCCCCCTTCGCGTGCAGATGGAAACGTAGAATCCGGCCTTCATCATCAACCCAGGCTGCGAAATTTCCGAATTTGGAGTTGATCGGTGCCCAGTACCGCTTTCCGTTTTTCATGCTGCGTCCCTATAGCTCGCCCAAAGGTGACATGTCGCAAGGCTGCGATGTGGGGCGAAATCCTGCATCAGTGTTTCGACATGTTCGGCGTCCGGCCGCTCAGCGAGTTTGTGCACACGCTGAAGTACAGTGGCGAGCGCGCTGTCGCCTGCCGGTGCCGCATCGGCAAAGCCGCCGCGCAGCATGGTGTAGCGTGCCGTCCATTTGCCGATGCCGCGGATGGAAGTGAGTTTCTTCTCGGCTGCGACCGCGGATGTTTCCGGCAGACCTTCGATCTCGAGCCTGCCTTCGGCCGCTTCGCGCGCCGCTCCGATCAGGTATTCGGCTTTGGCGCGCGAATAGCGCAGCTTGACCAGACGTGACGCGCCGAGTTCGATCACCTTTTCCGGTGTGGGATGGGTGCGCATTTCGCCGATCGGCTCGCCGGCGAGATTAAGAATCTCGCGTCGCAGGGCGGCCGCGAATTTCACATTCACCTGCTGCCCGATGATGGCCCAGCACAGCCCGTCAAAACCAGTCGGGATCGACGGCACTCGCAACCCGCGCCGCTTTGCGATCAGCGACGCAAACCGGCCATGCTTCGTCATGCGCGTCTCGAATGTCGTCACCTCATTGTTGAGACCCAGCATGCGCAGCGCGGAATTGTGCAGCAGCGCAGCGGTCTCGCGGTTCATTTTCTCAACACCATGCACTTTGGCCCAGGCGCCTTCGCCTTCCAGTGACAATTCAAGTGCCGCCGGTCCTTGTGGTGTGCGCAGCGCCTTGAAAATCCGGTTGCCGTCCACGCGCTCGCATGGGCTTTCCGGGTCCCGCGTGTGATAGGCGAGGATTTCCTGCGCGCGATATCCGCCCGGCAAGTGCAGCAGAAAAACGGATCCACCGTTCATCGCCCGATAGGCACCCGGCGTCATGCGCGTGAGCGCAAGGAACTGGCGGTGAAACACAGACTCGCTTTCGAACCCCGCAGCGTAGCCCACTTCAAGTACCCGATCGGATGTTTCGAGCAGTTGCCGCGAAGCACCGCGCACCCGCTCGCGCCGAAGCCAGGCGGCAGGGGCCAGATGCGCATGCACGCGAAACAAATCGCCGGATTTGGTCAGACTCACGCCGGCCGCTTTGGCCAATGCCGGCGCGTCAGGGAATTCGCATGGCGCGGCGCGAACCCGCGCCGCGAGGCCCTCGAACAGGGAAATATCCTCGTCTTCGCCGCGGTAGAAGAGGTCAGGACGGCACCGCTTGCAGGCTCGCAGGCCCAACCCCTTCGCCTCCTCTTCCGTGCGGACGATCCGGACGTTTTCAGATTTCGGTTGCCGTGCGGTGCAGGAGGGGAGGCAATAGATGCCTGTGGTCAGCACCCCGATGAGGAACTTCCCATTGAACTTCCCGGCACGGGCTTCGATGCGGTCCCAGGAAAATGGCTCTGGCGTGGTCATAGGGGGAATATAGGGTGTAGGGCCCTTCCCCGCCTCTCATTTTCCCCGTTGGATATTTATCTGGTGACATGGCCAGAAGGAAACAAAAGGGCCGATGTTTCCATCGGCCCTTTCGTTCTTCGATTGACAGGAGAGCGAATTACTCCGCCGCCACCTGCGGAGCTTCGAGCTGCGGAGGCTGCTCTTTCGCAAGCTCCTCCTGGATCGCACGGTCCCGCTCGGCCGCCACATGACGCAGCCGCGCGACGGCGCCGCCGGTGCCGGCCGGAATGAGACGGCCGACAATGACGTTCTCCTTGAGCCCCTCCAAGGTATCCACCTTGCCCTGCACCGCAGCTTCGGTGAGCACACGGGTGGTTTCCTGGAACGACGCCGCGGAGAACACCGAACGCGTCTGCAAGCTGGCCTTGGTAATGCCGAGCAGAACGGGCCGACCCTCGGCGGGTTTGAGGCCTTGATCGACAGCCTTCTTGTTCGCCTCCTGGAATTCCAAAAGATCGACCTGCTCGTTAATCAGAAGCGTTGTATCGCCACCGTCTGTGACTTCCATCTTCTGCATCATCTGACGGACGATCACCTCGATGTGCTTGTCGTTGATCTTCACGCCCTGCAGCCGATAGACGTCCTGGATCTCCTTGACCAGATAGACGGCCAGCTCCTCGACGCCCTTGATCCGCAGGATATCGTGCGGCGACGGGTTGCCTTCGACGATGTAGTCGCCCTTCTCCACATAATCCCCCTCGCGCACGCCGATGTGCTTGCCCTTGGGGACGAGGAACTCGAACGGCTCCAGCTTTTCGTTCTTCGGGCGAATGATGACGCGCCGTTTGTTCTTGTAGTCCTTGCCGAACTCAATGAAGCCATCGACTTCCGCAAGCACCGCCGATTCCTTCGGCTTGCGCGCCTCGAACAGCTCTGCCACGCGCGGCAGCCCGCCCGTGATGTCACGTGTCTTGGCGCCTTCCGTCGGAAGACGCGCGAGAACGTCGCCCGCCTTTACCTCCGCACCATCCTCGACCGAGAGAATGGCATCCACCGACAGCGGATAACGGGCTTCGCCGCCCGCGATCTGCACTGGTTTGCCGCTCTTGTCGATGATGAGCATCGTCGGTCGCAAGTCCTGGTTCTTGGATCCCGTGCCACGCGTGTCGATCACGACACGGTTGGTGACGCCGGTCTTCTCATCCGCCACTTCCTTCACCGAGATGCCGGAAACAAGGTCTTCGTACTTCACGATGCCGTCAGTGTCGGTGAGCACGGGGAGCGCGTTCGGGTTCCACTCCGCGAGACGATCACCGCGCTTCACGCTCGCGCCCTCATCAACTCGCAGTTTGGCGCCATATGTGATGCGGTAGCTCGCGCGCTCAAGCCCTTTCGAGTCGACGATCACCATCTGCATGTTGCGGCCCATGGCGACGAGTTCGCCATCGGAGTTTTTTACCACATTGCGGTTGTTGACCTTGATCTTGCCGTCGTACGACGCCTCAATCTTGGATTGACCGGCAACCTGCGCCGCGCCGCCGATGTGGAAGGTGCGCATGGTGAGCTGGGTACCCGGCTCGCCGATGGACTGCGCGGCGATCACCCCGACCGCTTCACCGATATTCACTGGCGTGCCGCGAGCAAGGTCGCGGCCGTAGCACTTGCCGCAGACGCCGTCCGTTAACTCGCATGCGAGCACGGAGCGGACACGCACTTTCTGGACGTGCCCATTCTCGATCCGCTCGGCAGTGTCCTCGCCGATCTCCTTGCCACGCTTGACAATGATTTCGCCGGTCTCCGAGTGCTTTATGTCTTCCGCCGCGGTGCGGCCAAGAATGCGCTCGGAGAGTGAGGATACCACCTGCCCGCCATCGATCTCGGCCTGAACGGTGACACCCCTCTTCGTGCCGCAATCCTCGGTGGTGATGATACAGTCGTTCGCCACGTCCACCAGACGGCGGGTCAAGTAACCCGAGTTCGCCGTCTTGAGGGCCGTGTCCGCCAAACCCTTGCGCGCGCCATGCGTCGAGTTGAAGTACTCGAGCACGGTCAGCCCCTCCTTGAAGTTGGAAAGGATTGGCGTCTCGATGATCGAACCGTCAGGACGCGCCATGAGGCCGCGCATACCGGCCAGCTGCTTCATCTGCTGTGGCGAGCCGCGCGCGCCGGAATGGCTCATCATGTAGATCGAATTCATCTCCAGGATCCGCTTCGACTTGGGATCGATCTTCGGCTCGGAGATTTCTTTCATCATTTCGGCCGCAACCTGGTCGGTGCACTTCGACCATGTATCGACTACGAGGTTGTACTTCTCCTTGTCGGTTGTCAGGCCGTCCAGGTATTGCTGTTCGAACTCGCGCACCTTATGGCGCGTTTCGTCGATGAGCTTCACCTTCGTATCGGGCACGACCATGTCGTCCTTGCCGAACGAAATGCCGGCTTTACAGGCCTCGCGGAAGCCCAAGCCCATTATGGCGTCGGCGAACAGCACCGTCTCCTTCTGGCCGCAGTGCCGGTAAACCTCGTCGATGATGTGGCTGATCTCCTGCTTGCGCAGCAGACGGTTCACCAACTCGAACGGGATTTTTGGATTGCGCGGCAGGTGCTCGGCAATCAGCATGCGGCCAGGCGTGCTTTTTACGCGCCGCAGGAGCGGCTTACCGTCCCCATCCACCGTGTGGAAGCGTGCCTCGATCTTGGCGTGCAGTGTCACCGCACCGGAGAAGAGCGCGTGCTCGATCTCGCCGATGTCGTTGAACTTCATACCCTCGCCGGGTTCGTTGTCACGCTCCTGGCTGAGGTAATAGAGTCCAAGCACGATATCCTGCGTCGGCACGATGATCGGCTTGCCGTTGGCAGGGCTGAGGATGTTGTTCGTCGACATCATCAACACGCGCGCTTCCAGCTGCGCTTCCAGTGATAGCGGCACGTGGACCGCCATTTGATCACCGTCGAAGTCCGCGTTGAACGCGGTGCAGACCAACGGATGCAGTTGGATCGCCTTGCCTTCGATCAGCACCGGCTCGAATGCCTGGATGCCGAGGCGGTGCAAGGTGGGCGCGCGGTTGAGAAGAACAGGGTGTTCGCGGATCACCTCCTCGAGGATGTCCCAGACTTCAGGCTTCTCCTTTTCGACCAGTTTCTTCGACTGCTTGACCGTTTGGCTGAAACCTTTGGCCTCCAGCCGCGAATAAATGAACGGCTTGAAGAGTTCGAGCGCCATCTTTTTCGGCAGGCCGCATTGATGCAGCTTAAGCTCCGGACCGACCACGATCACGGAACGGCCTGAATAATCGACGCGCTTGCCGAGCAAGTTTTGCCGGAAGCGGCCCTGCTTGCCCTTCAGCATGTCGGCGAGCGACTTCAGCGGACGCTTGTTGGCGCCTGTGATGACACGGCCGCGACGGCCGTTGTCGAACAGCGCGTCTACCGATTCCTGTAGCATGCGCTTCTCGTTGCGCACGATGATGTCCGGCGCCTTCAGCTCCATCAGCCGCTTCAGACGATTGTTGCGATTGATAACGCGGCGATAGAGATCGTTCAGGTCAGAAGTCGCGAAGCGGCCGCCATCCAGCGGCACAAGCGGCCGCAGCTCCGGAGGAATCACCGGGACCTGCGTCAGGATCATCCATTCCGGACGATTGCCAGACTCAATGAAAGCCTCGACCAACTTCAGGCGTCTGACCATTTTCTTCGGCTTCTCGCCGACGCCGCTCGTCTCGGAAATGTCCTTGCGCAGATCGTCGCGCAACTTTTCGAGATCGATAGCAATCAGCAGATCGCGAATGGCTTCCGCACCAATTTTCGCAGTGAAGCTATCCTCACCGTAATCATCCTGCGCCTTATAGTACTCGTCCTCGGTGAGGAGTTGACGCTCTTTCAAAGGCGTCAGGCCCGGTTCGATGGTGACGTAGTTCTCGAAATAAAGGACGCGCTCGAGATCCTTCAACGTCATGTCGAGCATCAGGCCGATGCGCGACGGCAACGACTTGAGGAACCAGATGTGCGCGACCGGCGATGCCAGTTCGATATGGGCCATGCGATCGCGGCGCACCTTCTGCACCGTGACTTCCACGCCGCATTTCTCGCAGACGATGCCCTTGTACTTCATGCGCTTGTACTTGCCGCACAAGCACTCATAATCCTTCACAGGTCCGAAAATGCGCGCGCAGAAAAGGCCGTCGCGCTCGGGCTTGAAGGTGCGATAGTTAATCGTTTCCGGCTTTTTCACTTCGCCATGCGACCAGCGCAGAATCTGATCGGGGCTGGCGAGGGAAATACGAATCCGATCGAAAGCCGGAATCTCCTTCCCGGCCTGGAAGACGTTGATCAGGTCTTGATTCATTCTTGATTCCCTACGGGGGGTTCTGGGTTCGAAATCAGCCATTGACGAGCTCCACGTTCAGGCCGAGCGAGCGCATTTCCTTGACGAGCACGTTGAAGGATTCCGGGATCCCGGCCTCGAATGTGTCTTCGCCTCGGACAATAGCCTCGTAGACTTTGGTGCGGCCGGCCACGTCGTCCGACTTTACGGTCAGGATTTCCTGCAGCGTGTAAGCCGCGCCATATGCCTCAAGTGCCCACACCTCCATTTCGCCGAAGCGCTGTCCACCGAACTGTGCCTTTCCGCCCAATGGCTGCTGGGTGACGAGGCTATATGGCCCAATAGAACGGGCGTGGATCTTGTCGTCCACAAGGTGGTGCAGCTTCAGCATGTAGATGTAGCCGACGGTGACGGCGCGCTTGAACGCTTCGCCTGTGCGGCCGTCGTATAGCGTCACCTGACCGGTCTCGTTGAGGCCAGCCTGGTGCAGCATCTCGACGATGTCTTTTTCCTTGGCGCCATCGAACACCGGTGTCGCCACCGGCACACCGTCACGGAGGTTTTCGCTGAGTTCGATCAGGCCCTGGTCGTCGAGTTCGCCCAGGCGCGCATCGTTGCCGTAGATGTGTTTCAGCGTCTTGCGAAGCGCACCATCGGCTTTGCCGCCGTCGCGCTTCACCTTGTCCACAACGTCACCGATCTGACGGCCAAGACCTGCGCAGGCCCAGCCGAGATGTGTCTCCAGAATCTGGCCGACATTCATACGGCTGGGCACGCCCAGCGGATTGAGCACGATGTCAACGGGCGTGCCGTCCTCCAGATGGGGCATGTCCTCCATCGGAAGAATGCGGCTGATCACGCC
>DATAVX010000079.1:0-80007 GCA_036267535.1 Steroidobacteraceae bacterium | reverse complement strand
GGTCAATAAAATGGACTTGGTGGACTACGCCCAAGACGCGTTCGAAGCAATCGTCGGTGATTATCGCGTCTTTACCGACAGCATCGGCATCCACAACTTTGCCGCGATCCCGATCTCGAGCCTGCGCGGTGACAATATCGTCTCGCGCTCCGCCAACACCGGCTGGTATGCGGGTCAGCCGCTCATGAACCTGCTCGAAACCGTTGAAATCGACAGCACGGCTGCGCAGCGGCGGCCGTTTCGCATGCCCGTCCAATGGGTCAATCGTCCCAATTTGGACTTCCGCGGCTTCGCCGGATTGATTTCCCAAGGGCGTCTTCGCACCGGCGATGCCGTGCGCGTGCTGCCCTCGGGGAGGACTTCAACGGTATCGCGGATTGTCACCCTCGATTCGGATCTGGAACAGGCGGTCGCCGGCCAATCGGTGACCATCACGCTGGCCGATGCAGTGGATTGCAGCCGTGGCGATGTACTCGCAGCGGCAGACGCTTCTCCTGAGATCGCCGATCAATTCGAAGCAACATTGGTTTGGATGGCAGATGAACCCTTGCTGCCGGGCCGGCCCTATTGGCTGAAACTCGCCTCGCAATTCGTGACCGCGACCATCCATGGCCCGAAGTACCAGGTGAACGTCAATACACTGGAACATCTCGCCGCTAAGACTTTAAGCCTCAATGCCATCGGCGTCGCTAATCTATCCACCGATAAGCCGCTGATTTTTGAATCTTATGAAGCGAGCCGCGAGCTCGGGGGCTTTATTCTCATCGACAAGATCAGCAATGCGACTGTCGCCGCCGGCATGCTGCATTTTGCCCTGCGCCGCTCGAGCAACGTGCACTGGCAACCGCTTGACGTGGATCGCGACGCGCATGCACGCCTGAAGCATCAACGCCCCCGCCTATTGTGGTTCACGGGCCTAAGCGGTGCCGGCAAATCCAGCATCGCTAACCTCGTGCAAAAAAGGCTCTATGCCCTGGGCAAGCACAGCTTTCTACTCGATGGCGACAATATTCGTCACGGCTTGAATAAGGATTTGGGCTTCACGGACGCCGATCGCGTCGAGAACATCCGTCGCATTGGCGAGGTAGCGAAGCTCATGACCGATGCCGGCCTTATAGTTTTGACGGCGTTTATTTCGCCATTTCGCGCGGAACGGCGCATGGTTCGCGAGATGTCCCTGCCCGGAGAATTCATCGAGATCTACGTGGAGACTTCGCTCGAGGTGGCGGAGCAGCGCGACGTCAAAGGCCTCTACAAAAAGGCTCGTGCCGGCGGGCTGAAGCATTTTACCGGCATTGACTCGCCTTACGAGCCGCCCGAGGATCCCGAAATTCGCGTCAATACCGTGCAGACTTCCGCCGAGCAGGCCGCGGATGAAATTGTCGCCTATGTCACGCGCAGCGAATCGCCATAAGTGCGCAACGCACAAAGTTTCGCCCGGCACCTCAGCGTGTTTGGCAGCGCCCTGATCACGGGCGAGCCAGATTTTCCGATCGCAGAGATTCCGTTCCAGGACATCGTCGATCGAGTCGCAGACGGCACTTACCGGACAAAACCCGCAAAAGCTCACCGGCTCATCGAATCAAGCGCTGCGAACGGAAAGATCGTCGTTCGCGACTGAGAACGCACGCATCCAGGAACGTGTCGTGCTTGCTTGCGACTGGAGCGAGCGCCGACCACTCGAATCCCCCCGAATAAAGTCGGGCTCCCGAACAGGCGGCTCTGGTGCCCCTGGACCCGCAAAGTGGGCAACATGGTGCCGGGTGTTTGCACCGGTTAAAATCAAATTTTCGCGCCCGAAGCTACTGAATGGAGCGTCTATGCAGGTCAAGTCGTTCGAACAGTGAAAATCCCAGATACCGCAAGGCGTTTGTCCAGACTGATCGGTGCTATCTAGCAGTTGCCATTTTGCTCGAGCGCCGCGCGCTCTTGAGCTTTGGCTCATCCTCAGTCCCGGCGTCGGGCGACCCGCTTGAATCCATGAGTCCTAATGCAACCGCCATGCACGCTTCTCGGAGATTATCGGCAAGCCTTACATCACGCAGGGCCCTGGATACGATCATACCGCCGACGCACAAGGCGGCGATTCCCTGCGCTTTCTCGCGTCGATCGAGGCCGCGCCCTGAGACAGACTGTTCCAACAAAGACACCATCGCAAAAAATACTGCTTCGAACGCCGTCTTCACGCCTGGGCTACAGCGCCGCACATCCGTCGGGAGTGCCACCATGGGACAAGAGTTCTCGACGTCCTCAAAGTGCTGTCGCGAAAGATAGGCTCGGATGATTTGCGCACCGACATCTGCGGAATCGAGATCAACGCTTATGCCCTCCCAACGCGGACCCGATTTTGGGTCTGTCAGGAAGCAACTGAGGACCTCTGAGTACAGGGCGCTCTTGTCCTCGAAATATTCGTAAAACCCGCCGTGCGTCATTCCGACTCCGGCCATGATTTGCTTCACCGAAACATTGTCGAATCCGTGTTGGTTGAACAGTCTACGCGCGGTGTCAATAATTCTCTTTCTAACAGCTTCACGATGACCGGCGGGATAGGGCATTTTTTTGTTCCTCGTTGCTTTGTGGCTAGGCGCTACATTGTAGGTGCGCACACCGGTCGCCTATGCAAACTATTATCTTGATCATACTTTGTATGGCTGCTGAAATATCAAATGATTCTGCGAGCACAACATAAGGATGACCATGAAGCCAGATAAAAGAAACGACAACACGGCGACCCGGCGCGACGTGATCGCAGGACTCACACTGGGACTGGGAGCCGCGGCCGTCGCTGGGGCAGGTACCCGCGCACAAGCAGCAGAGGAGATCGCTCGCACTATGGAATCGATTCATCAAGAAGTTCAGTTCAAGGCCTCGCCGAACCGTCTCTACGCGGCGCTGACCGATGCAAAGGAGTTTCAAAAAGCTGTCCTCCTAAGCGGTGCTGTAAAAAAGGGCATGGTGAAAGCTCCTCCGCCAGCGCAGATTAGTGCGGTGGCCGGCGGTGAATTCGCGATATTCGGAGGCTACATCTCGGGACGCCAGATCGAACTCGTTCCAAATGTGCGGATTGTTCAAGCGTGGCGCACCGGCATGTGGGACCCTGGCACGTACTCGATTGCAAAGTTCGTGCTGGCGCCTCAGGGATCCGGAACATTGTTGACGTTTGACCATACCGGATTCCCGAAAGGGGAAGCGGAACATCTGGCTGAAGGATGGAAATCCAATTACTGGGAACCGCTCGAGAAATTGCTGTCCTGACCATTAACTTGTTAATGGTGGACAGCTCGCGCAGGAACTACGCCGCAAAATTACTCCCTATTGAGACCGCCAAGGGTTCATTCGCAAGCGACTTCCTTGCTTACTCCTACGGTAGTTTCGTAGCACTTCACGCGCCGGTAAGTCTTATCATGAAAGACATAGACAGAATACCGATCCGACGTTGACGAAGTGTTTGTGCCTGCAATGAGATCGGGCATATCTTGGTTCGCTCCTTGTGTCAGCTTTAGGCTGTCTACCATCGGCGCTTCTCCCTCGATGAGATTAATCCAATGCCCCTTGTCATATCGAAATAGCCATATCTGACAATTGCCGGTGCCGCCGCATAGTAGGCTCGTGCCACGAACGATAATGCTCCGCGCGCGACCAATCGCAACAATTCGAGCGCGCAGCTCAACGAGCCATGACTCCGGTGTATCGAAGCTCGTAGCTTCGACTTGTTCGAGAAGCTCCCGAATTTGCGCAGCGGGTAGTTCGGATGCTGCGAGAGTATCGTTCTCTTTTGGCCACAGCGGGGACGCGACCTCTCCTGCTGCGGCCGCAGTCCGACCCGCGATCAGGGTTGTCAGAAGGAAAGCAAAAATATGGTGATCCCGCATGTGCCTACCGATTTTCCCTTTTAGTGGATCGCACCTTAATGGTACACATTGGCGTCCGCCCAGTCTTCTGACTCCCTCGCACGTCCTACCGTCTGCGAGAGTTACGGGCCGGCCTGTATCGTTACTGTTACGGCCAGCCCGGCCTCGGGACGATTACTTAAGACAAGATCACCACCGTGAGTTTTTGCGATTCGATCCACGATGGATAACCCAAGCCCGGCGCCCAACTGAGTTCCGCGCGCGATGTTCTCTCGGGCGAATGGTTTTATGAGGCTATTCGGATCCATGGACCGGATACCAGGGCCCTGGTCGAGCACAGTCAGCGTCACGATGCCGTCTTGGTGACGAGTATTCACTTCAATCTCGCCACGCCCATAACGAGCGGCGTTGTCGACAAGATTGGTGACCAAGCGGCGGACGGCAAGCGCACGAAAATTGAATGCCGGTATCTTAGCCAGATCCCAACGCACCGCCTTACCGACGGAAACGTAGCGCTGACAGACTTCAACTACCACTTGGTTGAAATCCCCGAGCACCGGCTCCTCATCCTTGCCGGTCTTGGCGTAGTCGGCGAACTGCACCAGAATGCCGTTCATTTCCTCGATATCCTGGATGATGCCGGGGACCTGATTCATGTCTGGCTTCATTTGCATCAGTTCAATGGCAAGTCGCAGGCGAGTGAGCGGTGTCGATAAGTCATGCGAAATGCCGACCAGCATCAAACGCCGATCCGACTCGAGCGCCTCAAGATTTTGCGCTAGTTGATTGAATCCTCTACTGAGTTCGCGGATTTCCTCGGGGCCGGTCTCGGGTAAAGGAGGGGGCATACGTCCATCGCCCAGAATCCGCGCAGCGCCAATCAGGCTTTGCAGCTGCCGCCGCAACCAATAAAAGATGATGTAGACGCCAAATGTGCAGACTAGCAAAGCGAATAAGGCCCATTCGACATCCACCAAGAACCTGAGGATGCCCTTCGGATGATAGATCTGGTACGGCTGAACGTATCGCTCGTAAACTGCTGGACGGACCAACTCGAACCAAAGGACATTGTTCAGGATTAGGATGACGGTTAGGAACAGCGCATTGCGCCCAACCAGAGATTTTGGCAGTAGTCTCATGTTGTGGAAGCATCCGGCACGAAAACATAGCCGAAGCCCCATACCGTTTGTATGAAGCGAGGTTCGGCGGAGTCGCTTTCAATCAAACGACGCAACCGGGAAATTTGCACATCCATGCTGCGATCATAGGCGCCGTGCTCGCGGCCGCGCGCAAACTCCATCAGTTTCTCACGCGACAGGGGCTTGCGCGGGTGGCTCACCAGAGCTTCGAGTACGGCAAACTCCCCGGTCGTCAACAAGAGCGGGGTTCCCGATTTTGCGAGGGTCCGCGTTCCCAAATTGAGTTCAAAGATGCCGAAGCGGATAACGACATCACTTTGCGCCGGCGCGCCGATGGGGGGTTTTCGGTCGCGTCGCAATATGGCCTTGATGCGCGCCACCAGCTCCCGCGGATTGAAGGGCTTCGCCAGGTAGTCATCTGCACCCATTTCCAGGCCGACGATCCGGTCGACATCGCCACCCTTGGCGGTGAGCATAATGATTGGCAGCTCGACTCCAGTGCCGCGTAATCGACGGCATAGGCTCAGCCCATCTTCTCCCGGGAGCATGAGGTCAAGCACCAGCAGATCTATTTTTTGCTTAGCAAGAATCGGCTCCAGTTGTTCGCCGTCTGGCGCCGTGGTGACAATGAATCCCAGCTCTTGGAGGTACGACTGCAGGAGAGTGCGCGTGCGGCGATCGTCATCGACGACAAGGATTTTGACGGGCGCGCGTTTCATACCGGAGGTCAAGTCTAGCGCCATCCTCGTTATCCGGGCCGGACGGAAACAATTATTTACAAATTTCCGGGCCGCAGAAACAGTCTATTTACAAACAACCTCTACGATGCGACCAGGACAAGAACCTTCCGAACCCTCTCATTGACGCAGCATCATTTCGATATGCCGGAGAAGCGCCCGGACAACTCGCCGGTCCGCTACAGCGGCGCGGCGATGCTGTTCCATTGGTCGATTGCAGCCCTCGTGCTGTTTGAATTCGCATCCGCCCTATCCTTTCGGCTCTTCAACCCCGGAGAAGCAGGATATGTTCACTCCGCGTACCGCTTGCACATGTCATCGGGAATGATCCTGCTCGCCGCGAGTCTCTCGTGCATGATTTGGCGCCTTCTGCACGCATACCCTCCGTTGCCGCGCGACATGAGCGCCATAACGCGCGTCCTGGCCAAGAGTGCCCACATCTTACTGTATGTATTCGTCATCGTGGTTCCCCTGACTGGGTCGTTGATCCTATCTGCGCGCAGCTCGCCTGTCGGAATATTGGGCAACTTTCATTGGCCGCAGGTTTCCCTCATCAGCCATTTGGATTATTCGCAGCGCGTGAAAATCAACGATACCTTGATGCCGATTCACGCCTTTCTGTCTTACGCAGGCATGTGTCTGATAGCGCTTCATGTATTGGCCTCCCTCTATCACCACTTTTGGCGAGGCGATGAAGTGCTGGCCCGAATGCTGCCGCCAAAGGTAAAGGGAGATCTTAATCACCTAAATTCGCCAGGAAACAAATGAAGTACACTGCGCTCGTCATCCTTCTGATCGTTGCTGGTCTCGCCTCAGCCGCGCCGACGACCTATAACATCGACCCTAATCACACGCATCCGATGTTCGAGGCCGATCATCTTAACGGCTTGTCCATCTGGCGGGGACTCTTTAAAAAGACCAGCGGCACGATCACAGTCGACTCGGCCGCCCATACCGGGTCGCTAGATGTCGCCGTTGACATGGCGAGCGTCGATTTTGGCAATGACGATTTGAACAACGCCGCAGTAAACTCGTCGGCGCCACCGATCTTTGAAGTGAAGAAGTATCCAACCGCCTTATACAAAGGCACTTTGGGCGACTTCGTTAACGGATTGCCAACAACGGTCTCAGGTTTCCTGACCCTTCACGGCATCACTAAACCCCTCACTCTCGCAATCAACTCGTTCAAATGTATCGACGATAAGCCTGAGCCAAAGCAGCAACTATGCGGCGCGGATGCGTTTTGTGTGTTCAACCGATCGGATTTTGGAATTACTGTCGGCCAGCGATTCGGCTTCAAAATGGAAGTAACGCTTCGCATCCAGGTGGAAGCGATTCGAGCGCAGTGAAGTCCCGTTGAGGCATAAGCTCATCTTCCTCGGCGGAATTGGGATTGTGGTGGGCGCAGTCTTGTATTTGCGGCTGTCGACGACCGCTCCGGCACCGCCCAATGTTCCAAAGGAGGAAACCCTAAGTCTTGAGGTTACTGCGGCACGCGTTCAACCCATGCCGGTCATCCTGCAATCGGTGGGGCAGGTCGCCTCACAACACATGGTGCAGATTCGCCCACAGGTTTCCGGGATGCTAACGCAAGTGCTCTTCAAAGAGGGCGAATTTGTCTCAAAGGGTCAGCGCCTATTCCAAATTGAGCCTGCACCCTTCGAGGCAGCATTGGCCTCAGCCAAGGCGGCCTCGGACAACGCTAGGGGCAATGCCGACCGCCTCGAAACGATTGCCAAGAAAGGCTATGTCACACAGCAGGATTATCGGAACGTGCGCGCCATGGCAGATCAAGCGCAGGCTGCGTATGAACAAGCCCGGATCAATCTCTCATATACGGATTTGCGAGCGCCGATCGCCGGGCGTACCGGCAGTGTAACTGTGAAATCCGGAAATATTGTCTCTCCCGGCGACGCGCTGCAATTGGTCACGATCAACGAAATGCGTCCGATTTTGGTTCAATTCAACATTCCTCAGCAATTTCTTGGCCGCGTGCGCCAGTATCAAGCACAGCGCGCAATCCACGTCAGCGTTGCGGACGACAAAGGCTCAACTGATCTGGACGAGGGAATGTTGGTATTTATGGACAACGCGATCAATCCGAATACCGGGACGATCGCGCTCAAGGCTCAATTGCCCAACGCTCACGAGCAACTATGGCCCGGGCAATACGTGACTGTGAACCTCCAGATCACGGTTGAAGCCAAGGCCGTCGTCGTCCCGCAAACCTCCATTCAGACTGGTCAGAGGGGCAGCTTTGTCTACATCGTGGAGCAAGGCAAAGCGGCCGCAAGAGACGTGAAAGTGGACCGGCAGATGGGCAATCTCGCGGTGCTCTCCCAGGGGCTTGTCGGTAATGAGCAAGTGATTGTGAGGGCCCCGCGTGATCTGCGAGTTGGGGCGCGAGTCTCGGCCTCTAAGGACGCCGCCTTGCCTCCTGCGGAAATCACGCTTCCCAACTCATGAACATTTCAGCGCCTTTCATACACCGACCGGTCATGACGGCTGTCTTGGCGGCTGCGCTTGTGATCGTAGGATTGTCCGCCTACAGACGCCTCCCCGTCAGTGAGCTGCCCAACGTCGATTTTCCGACCATCAGCGTGAGCGCGAGCTTACCGGGTGCCAATCCTAGGAACATCGCTTCATCGATTGCGACGCCGTTGGAGCGGCGGTTCGGCACCATCGCCGGGCTCACCTCGATGAGTTCGACAAGTGCAACCGGCAGCGTCGCCATCACGCTGCAATTTGATTTGAACCGCAATATCGATGCCGCAGCCGCCGACGTGCAGATGGCAATCGCGCAAACGTTGCGCCAACTTCCACAAGGAATGCCATCGCCGCCCACTTTGAGCAAGGTGAATCCGGCGGACTACGGCATTATGTACATTGCGCTTACCGCCAAGAATCTTCCACTGACACAACTGGACGAATACGCCGAGACACGTATTGCCACCCGCATCGCTCAGGTTCCGGGGGTCGCGCAGGTGCAGGTTTTCGGATCCTACAAGTACGCTGCCCGCATTTACTTGAATCCATATGCGCTTGCGGCGCGGGGCCTGACGCTTGAAACCGTAAGCGATGCCATTCAGCGCAACAACACCAATCTTCCCACTGGAACGCTTTACGGCGAGTCGCGCACTTACACAGTAGAGAGCAACGGCCAGCTCGCCAATGCCAAAGCCTACAATCAAATGATCGTGGCTTATCAATACGGCGCACCCATTCACTTGAGCGACATTGGCTATGCGGTTGACGGAATTCAGCAGGACCGCCAGCTAACCACCTTTACCGACTTCGCGCGCGGCACCGGCAAAATGCTTCCGGCAGTGATGCTTTCTGTGAAGCGACAGGGCGGCGCCAACACTGTTGCGGTAGCGGACGCGATCAATGCCCTGATGCCGGAGCTCACGCGCCAGGCACCCGGAGATGCCGTGGTTCACCTTTTGTATAGCAGAGCCGACTTTGTGAGGGGCTCGATCAATGAGGTCCGCACGAGCTTGCTGGTGGCGATCGGCCTCGTAGCGGGTGTCATTTGGACATTTCTTCGCGATTGGCGCGCCACTCTAATCAGCGCATCGGCTCTTCCTATTTCAATCATAGGAACGTTTGCGCTCATGCGAGTTGCCGGTTTTAACATCGACGGGCTCTCCCTCATGGGGCTGACTTTGGCAGTGGGCTTCGTGATTGACGATGCAATTGTGGTGCTCGAAAACATCGTCCGTTACCGCGAACAGGGCGAATCATCATTACGAGCAGCGCTGAAAGGAAGCAAAGAGATCGCATTCACCGTCATTTCGATGACGCTGTCGCTGGTAGCGGTCTTTATTCCAATACTGTTCATGGGGGGCATCGTCGGCCGGCTGTTCAGTGAATTTGCGGTGACGGTTGGCATCGCCATTCTACTGTCGGGGCTGTTATCACTGACCTTGACGCCCATGTTGTGCAGCCGTTTCCTACGCCAGCGCAGTCGCGGGTCCGCCGGCGTTGGATTAGACGGGAGCTTCGGACGCATACGCGATCGCTACCGGGCCTCACTGACTTGGTCGGTGGATCATTGGGGTGCCATGTTAGGTGTCGGCGGACTGATTCTCGCGCTCACCTTTGTCTTGTTCGCGCAAGTTCGCCGCGGCTTCATCCCAAGCGAGGATACCGGGCAAATCATCGGAACCACACAGGCGCCTGAGGGGACTACGTTTGATCAGCTCAATGCGATGCAACAGCAGGTTGCAAAAATTGTCGCCGCAAACCCCGCTATCTCGACTGTCATGTCCAACGCCGGGGAAGGCTGGGGCAGCACGGGGGGGAACAACATAGGTCTTCTATACATGGGCCTTCGGCCGATGAGTGAACGTCGCAGCGCCGACGAAATCCGGCGGCAACTACGGCGGGCGACGGAGTCCGTGCCTGGGCTGCAGACCTATATTGAAAACCCTTCAGCGGTCAACGTCGGCATCGTCAATAGCAACGCGGAATATCAGTATGAGTTGCAAAGCGCTGATATCGACTCGCTCTACGAGGAGGCGCCGCGATTCGAGCGATTGCTCAACCAAATTCCCGGCATTGAGGGTATCGATAGCGATCTGACCCTCAACAATCCCGAGATAAGCGTCAGTGTCCGACGGGAAGTCGCCTCCACGCTCGGCGTCAGCGTTCAGCAAGTGCAGTCGTTGTTGTCGGCAGCATACGGAGGACAGCAGGTCAGCAGCATCTTTGGCCCCGCCAATGAATATTGGGTCATGATGCAGTTGGCGCCGCAGTATCAATCAGATATCGGTGCGCTCGATGCTCTGTATGTGCGGGGCGCGAATAATAGTCTTGTACCGCTACGCGCGGTAGCAGAGATTTCCCCCACCATTGGCCCTTTGCGAGTGACTCATTACTCACAACTGCCGTCGGTCACTCTGTCTTTCAATTTGGCACAGGGTGTCGCTTTGGGCGAAGTCACTGAACGAGTTGAGGCGTTGGCGAAAAAAACTCTGGCGAAAGACATAACAGGGAGTTTCGTCGGCAACGCACAGACTTTCAGGCAGTCATCGGGCGACCTCTCGCTTCTTCTCATTGCAACGGTGTTGGTCATTTACATGGTACTTGCGATTCTCTACGAAAGCTTCATTCATCCCCTCACAATTCTTACGTCGCTGCCGTTGGCAATGGTGGGTGGTCTGCTCGCACTAATGCTTTTCAGGCAGGAACTCAATCTCTACAGCTTTGTCGGGCTCATCCTGCTTGTTGGGCTGGTCAAGAAGAATGGCATCATCATGATAGATTTCGCGCTGCAGTTGCGACGTGAGAAACATCTTTCACCCCGCGCAGCGATCATCGAGGCCTGTGTCGTCCGTTTTCGCCCTATCATGATGACGACCATGGCGGCCATCCTCGGGACTCTTCCGATCGCGCTGGGCGTTGGCATGGGCGCGGAGGCGCGCCGTCCGCTTGGAATCGTAGCCGTCGGCGGTCTTGCGGTATCGCAACTCCTGACGCTCTACATCACGCCCGCTTTCTACGTTGCCGCGGAAAGCATTTTTGCCAAATTACGCGGGAACGAAATGGCTGCTGCGGACGGCTCAGTCTCACTGGACAATCCATGAAGACGGCATTGGCAGATTTCCGCGAGCGACACAATCTCACGATTGGACGAGAAGGGAGAGATATGGTGAAAAGAATGATAATGGCTTTGTCAGTCTCACTGTCACTCAGCGCTGCGACATTGGCGAAAGAGCTGCATAGTCCGACAACCGATGAGTTGATTGAATTTCAGACGCCCAGCAGCGCAGAGATTTCGCCCGACGGGCGCTCTGTTGCATATACGATAAGAGAAACGCACTGGGCCAAGAACTCATACGGCATGCAACTCTGGCTTGCAGAGGTTCGCACCGGACAGATCGTCAAGCTAACCAATTCCAAAGGCGTCAATCGCGAACCGGAGTGGTCACCCGATGGCCGTTGGCTCGCGTTCATTTCGAGTCGGGACGGCGCCCCGCAGGTCTATGTCATTTCCCCAGCCGGCGGAGAGGCGCGACCAGTGACGAGCCTGGGTAATGGTGTCTCTGCCTTTCGTTGGGCGCCGGACAGCGCGCGCATCGCATTTTCGACGCCGGATTCTGAGACACAGCCGCTGATCGACCGCAGGGAGAAGTATTCCGATTTCGAGTCAGTTCGGCACGACTACACCATGACCCACCTTTGGGTCGGCGATATCAACGGGGGCGCCCCTAGACGCCTGACGAGCGGCAAGCAATTCACGGTAGGCTCCTTCTCTTGGTCGCCGGATGGTCGCAGAATTGCCTTCGACGCACAAAGCCGGCCTGGACTGACATTCGATCCGTCAGCGGACATCTACGTCTACGATTTAACCGCCGGTGGCGTGAAAAAAATCGTCGATCTTGAAGGACCCGACACCGATCCAGAATGGTCGCCGGACGGGAAACAGATCGTGTTCACGACGACGATGGGCAGGCCGAATTGGTTCTATGTCGACCGCAATCTCGCAACCGTTCCAGCCGATGGGGGAACAGTTACAAGCCTGACGTCTGATTTCGACGAAAGCGCCTCGGCTGTCGCTTGGACTCAGACTGGCATCTACTTCACTGCACCGAAGAAGTCAGGTGTGCATCTGTTTCACCTAGACCCGCGTACCCGAGTAATTCGACAAATTAGCACGCGCGAGAATGCTGTCTATTCGTCGCTCAGTTTCACCGCCGACTTCAAGACGGTCTCTTTCTTGGAAACGGACGCGAGCCACTGCCCGGAGGTCTATGTCTCGCAGCTAAAACCATTTGCTGGAAAAGCATTGACCGATTTTCGTGCGCAACTGAAAAGTTGGAACATTGCGAGCCGCGAAATGATTGCTTGGACGAGCAGCGATGGGTATCCGATAGAGGGCGCCCTGATAAAACCGGCCCATTTCGACCCGAGCAAGAAGTACCCGCTGCTAATCATAGTTCATGGCGGCCCCGTTGCCTTGGCTGCACACGCGACCCTCGAGATGAATTCGTACTACCCAAAGGAGATCTGGGCGGCGAAGGGCGCGCTGATTTTGGAGCCCAACTATCGGGGAAGCCCGGGTTACGGAGAAAACATTCGCGGTCTCTTGATGCGCAATTTAGGGCCGGGTCCATTCGCGGACATCGTTTCAGGTCTGGACTACCTGATCTCAACGGGGATGGTCGACAAGGATCGCGTTGGTATCATGGGCTGGAGCTTCGGAGGCTTCATCTCGGGATTTACGACTACCAATAGCGACCGATTTAAGGCGGCTTCCGTTGGTGCGGGAGTCACGGATTGGCGGACTTACGATAGTGGCAGCGATATGCGCTGGTTGGCGCGCGGCTATCTTGGGGCCACGCCGGTTGACGACCCGGAAATCTATCGTCGCAATTCGCCTATCAACTTTGTTGGTCAGGCGAAGACCCCGACGTTGATTGATCACGGCGACCTCGATCCTCGCGTACCGATCGACAATGCCTATCAACTGTTTCAGGGATTGACTGATCGGGGGGTACCCGTTCGCTTCTACGTATATAAGAACATGGCGCACGGCCCTGGACGCCCAAAAACTTTACGGGCCGTGATGGACCACAATCTAGACTGGTTCAATCACTACATTTGGGGCGAGCCGTTCGTTGACGATTCCGACTAGCTGCTGCGCGCCTATGAAAAAAAAGCGATTTGGATTTCGGGGTCACGTTGTTTGAACTGACCTCCAAGGGAGAATATTTTATTACTCTCGTATTGTTGGACCAGATTAGGCGGTCCAGTCAAAGATTTGTCGAGACTCTGGTAAATCCGATGTTCGCGCCCAGCCCGTGTCATCGGGAGGGTCCCTGCGGTTGGCGCGTTGCGATGGGTAAGCGGATCTCTAACGATGGGCGGGCACAAAATGAGATCGGCGAAAACACCATTTGACCTACGAGTCGCCTCCCCCTTTGTACGCGGCGCCTTCCGCCGCTCGCGCCTTGACACTCTTTCAGAATTATTCAGATCTTTTTGGAGCAGCCTCAGGACTTCAGGCGACTCGAATGGCAGATTCGTCTTTTTGTACCCACCGAAGGATTTGGGAGCAATTCACGCATGAGAAATCTACAAAATGGTGTCCTCCTTTGCATTCTCGTGTTGGTTTCAAATTTCACCGAGGCCTCGCGGTCGACTTGGGTCGCCACTTGGGTCGCCAGCCCAGAGTGGGCGGACCCTGATCCCAAGCAACGGCTGCTCAATATTGACGGCCAGACCGTGCGCGAGCGTGTGCGAGTCTCAATCGGAGGCAGGCAGCTGCGTATTCAATTTTCCAACGAGTACGGCTCGGCACCCCTACGAATGGGCTCGGCGACCGTCGCATTACCTGAAGACCCGGGGAGCGTGACGCCGACCTCAATACAAACTCTCGCCTTCAAGGGCCGCCCTGCAGTCGCAATTCCAGCGGGCGCGACGGTCCTCAGCGATGCAGTAAACTTTCCCGTCTCGGCCGGAGCAGAACTCACCCTAACCCTCTATTTCCCAGATCGCATCAGTGCGGCGACGTTTCACGAGATTGCCCTCAAGCGTGCCGTGATCTCCTCCCGCGGTGACTACGCTCATGCGGCAAAAATAGACGCTGACGCAACATCGAGGGCGCTCATCTCTGTCAGCGCCGTACTGGTTCCTGCTCGACCCTCCCAGCGATTGATTGTCATGTTGGGCGACTCGATTGTCGACGGATACGGGTCGACCTTTGATGCAGACCGTAACTGGCCAAATGATTTCTTCCGTCGTCTGCAAGGAGTCCCTGGATATTCAGAGGTGGCTGTCGTCAACGCAGGAATAGGCGGCAATCGGCTGTTAAGTGATGGCTTCGTCGCCGGGACCGGCTTCGGAGCGGGTTTTGGACTGAGCGCCTTGGCCCGATTTGATCGAGATGCACTGGCCATACCTGGCGTAACTCATATTGTCCTTCTTGACGGGATCAACGACATCGGATTCCCCGGTGCGAAGCTGGAAGGCCGATTTTTTGCCGATCCCGCCGATCTTCGGACTCCGAGGGACTTGATCGACGCCTACCGTAAATTGATTTCTCAGGCCCACGCGCACGGCGTCAAGCTGATTGGTGCGCCGCTTACACCCTTTGAAGGTGTTGATCTGCCGGGCTACTACTCCGATTCCAAGGAGATGACTCGACAGGCGGTAAACGAGTGGATCAAAACCAGTGGTTCCTTTGATGGTGTCATCGATCTCGACGCCGTCCTTCGGGATCCAAAGCACCCAGGTAGGCTGTTGCCACGCTATGCATCAAAAGACCGGTTTCATCCGAACGACGAAGGCTATCAGGCTATGGCCGATGCAATCGACCTTGGTCTTTTCAAATAGGTCGGCCGGAGTGCTCCGTCGCCGCGACCATGGATTTTGTATGCGCACATCGCACTGTTTACGGCGTGGATTGCACTATTCGCTTCACAAACAGCAGTGATACGTTCGAAGCGAGTAATCTGGCACCGCCGGCTCGGTAGGGTTGGGATATTTCTCGGCACTCTGATGCCTTTCGTAGCAATCGGCGCCGTATTCGCTATGAAGCGATTGCACGCTGCCGAGGGACACATTACCAGCACCACGTTTCTTGTTGTCCCGTTCTTCGATATGCTGTCGTTCTCTATAAGTCTCGGCTTAGCGATACGATGGCGCCTTCGGCCAGAGTACCACCGCCGGCTGATGTTGATCGCAACCTGCGCCATCACTTCGGCCGCTTTCGCGCGATTTCCCAGCTCGTTGATTCCAGACAATTGTTTTTACTTAGGCGTGGACACTTTGATCTTGGCCGCAATCGCTTGGGAATGGTTCGAAACACGCAGTGTACACGCCGTCTACCGATACGGTTTGCCAGCTCTCGTCGCTGGACAGGCGGTGACGATGTGCATTTACTTGTAGCGGCATCGCTCTTCCGGCGCAATGAGCTTTGGCTATGTTACTTCGAGACAATTGCTTCGACGGCCGGAACCCCGCAGCTCGCAGCTTTAGGGCGATGTGCGCGAGCAGATAATGGTGCTGATGGGGTGCGCTTGGAGACCTTCGCGCCGTCTCGCTGTTTGAGGCCAGTTTGAACGAAGGCTGGAAAAAGCGCGCCCGCTGGAGCGGCTGGCGTTCCGAGGTCACACTACATTGGTAGCTTCACCGCCAATAGGTCGACTTGCTCGATCTGTGGAGGCTGAGCGAGTAGCTCCGTCGCGTTGGCAATCAACGCAGCGGCGATGGGACCCGCGAGATGGGCTTTGCGGCCCGCCTCATCGCGAAACGCATCAAAAATCCCGAACGATGACGGCCCCAACCGCAAGGCGAACCACACGGGAGTGGTGCTTTCCTGATTGGCGAGTGGCAGTGCGCCCTCTAAGAACTTTACAACGGCGGTTTCTTTTCCCGGCTTTGCTTCCAAGCGAACGAGCAATGCGACTTTGACCATGAGCCTCTTTCCTTTGTTAACAGGAGTGTAGCTTGGGCCATCGGCGGCGAACCGACGAGTGGCGAAAACGTCGAATATGGTATTGTTCTCGCCATGCATGTTCTCGTTCTGGCGCTGCAGGGTACGTTCGATTTAGGTCTGTCGGCTTTACTCGATACGCTCGGAACCGCCAATGAACTGGCGACCGCGATGGACCTTCCGACAGCAGCCATCAATGTCACCGTGGTAGGCGTGCGGAGTCGGGTGCACACCGCGCGGGGGTTCAGGGTCCCGCTGGTTGCGGCGCCAATAGCGCCTCGTCCGGATGCCGTGCTATTGCCCGCGCTGGGCGCGAAAATGCCTTCAACACTGGCGGAGCGATTGACTCACCCCGACGTCGCGGATGCCGGGGGCGTGCTGCGCGAGTGGTCGCAGGGCGGTGCGTGGATTGGCGCCGCATGTACGGGCAGCTTCGTTCTTGCCGACAGCGCGCTTCTCGACGGGCATGACGCAACCACTTCCTGGTGGCTTGCTCCGCTGTTTCGTCAGCGTTATTCGAACATCAAACTAGACGAATCTCGCATGTTGGTGACGTCGGGCGCGTTCGTAACGGCCGGCGCCGCGTTGGCACACATTGACCTCGCACTCGGCCTGATTCGCAAGCGAAGCCCTGCGCTAGCCGCGCTTACGGCGAACTATCTGTTGATTGAACCCCGTGTTTCGCAGGCCAGCTTCATCATTCCAGACCATCTGGCGCACAGCGATCCATTGGTAGAGCGTTTCGAGGTTTGGGCACGACGCCGCCTGGCACAAGGTTTCTCCTTGAACGACGCGGCACGCAGTGCGGGCACGAGCGAACGCACCCTGGCGCGCCGTCTTCGTACCGTTCTCGGCAAATCGCCGCTGTCTTACTTCCAGGACCTGCGTGTGGAACGCGCGGTGCATCTGCTGCAAACCAGCAATGCCAGCGTGGATCGGATCGCCTCCGAAATTGGCTATTCGGACGGTGTAACGCTGCGTACGCTGCTGAGACGAAAGCTCGGAAGAGGCGTGCGCGAGATCCGTTCTCGCCACCGATGAGCCTTAAGAAGAACCGTGCGTTGTACATGCCACAACGCATGGCCGAGGACTAGACCTTACTTTCTAGTTTCAATTCGCAGCAATTCCATTCAGACCCGCCGCTTCCAGAAGACTGCCGGCAGTCCCCAAATCGGTGAGGGAACCATTGGTGGGCTGAATCGCAAACACGCCGACGGCTCCGGTGCCCGCACTCGCGATCAGGGAGATCATCTCACTGTGCGCTTTAGGGGCGCTCGATCCTCATATGATTACGCCAACAGAACAGCTCACCCCGCAGCGGCGACCTTGTCCTGTGTCTTGGTGTCGAAGTCGCTCGCCTCGTGTCGCTCGCGCAACTGGCTTGCCGGGTCGCCAAAGACACGGTTCACCATCCGCCCGCGCTTTACCGCCGGTCGCTCGGCGATCGCGTCGGTCCAGCGCTGGACGTTCTTGTAGTCGGCAACCTGTAGGAACTCGCCAGCCTCGTAGACCAGGCCCTTGGCGAGCGCACCGTACCAGGGCCAGACTGCCATATCAGCGATGGTGTACTGCGTTCCGCCCAGGTACTCGTTCTCGGCCAGGCGCCGATCGAGCACGTCCATCTGCCGCTTCACCTCCATGGCGAAGCGGTCGACCGCATATTCGATTTTAGTTGGCGCATAGGCATAGAAGTGACCGAAGCCGCCGCCCAGGTAGGGCGCCGAGCCCATTTGCCACATCAGCCACGACAAGCACTCCGCCCGCGCCGCAGGCTCCGCAGGCAGGAAGGCGCCGAACTTCTCAGCCAAATAGATCAGGATTGCGCCGGATTCGAAGACGCGGATGGGGATCTGCCCGCTGTGGTCCATCAGGGCCGGAATCTTGGAGTTCGGATTCACGCCCACGAAACCCGAACCGAACTGATCGCCGTCGCGGATGTTAATGAGCCAAGCGTCATATTCCGCGTCCGCGTGACCCCGTGCCAAAAGTTCCTCCAGCATCACCGTCACCTTCACACCATTGGGCGTCGCCAGTGAATAAAGCTGCAGCGAGTGGCGACCCACCGGCAAATCCTTGTCGTGTGTCGGCCCGGCCACCGGGCGGTTGATGTTCGCGAACGTGCCCCCGTTCTCCTTGTTCCAGATCCAGACTTTGGGTGGAGTGTAGGCGGTCTCGTCAGTCATTGGCTTCGGCTCCGGGTGTCGATTTACTGTCTAAAGAAAGGACTCTTGATCTTTCATGACGCGACAAACTTAGTCGGTCGTGGCTAAACGCTCATTTGACCGTGGCAAGGGGCTGCGCTGCTGTCCACGAATAGAGTTTCATGATAGCTCCGGATCTGCGTGCGAGCCTAAATCGAGACGATCGTCAACGGCGGATTTCGATAGGACACACTATCGCGACGTCCGTCAGACCTGCGCCGTACCGCCATCCACGAACAGTTCGATGCCGGTGACAAAACTCGAGTCCTCCGAGGCCAGAAAAACGGCCACTTTGGCAATTTCATCCGCGCTACCCATGCGACCCATCGGGATACTGGCGACGATTTGGGCAATGGCCTGCTTCGGAAGCGGCGCCAAGATCGGCGTATCGATCGTGCCGGGACTAATGACATTCGCACGGATCCTGCGATCCTTGAACTCCAGCGTCCAGGTGCGGACAAAGGAACGGACGGCTGCTTTGCTGGCAGAATAGACGCCGAACGCGGGGATGCCTTTGACGGAGGCGATTGAACCGGTGACGATGATGGAGCCGCCGTCATTGAAGAGCGGCAGCGCTTTCTGCACGGTGAACAGCGTGCCTTTGACGTTGACGTCGAACGTCTGATCGAAATGAGCCTCGGTCATGGCATCCATGGCCACGAATTCGCCAACCCCGGCATTGGCGAAGACAATGTCGATGTGGCCCTTCTGCGCTTTAACGATTTCATAGAGCCGATCAAGGTCCGCCAAATTGGCGATGTCGCCCTGCACGCCCGTGACCTGGGTGCCGATGTCCTTGACCGCGGCGTCGAGTTCGCGCTGGCGACGACCCATGATGAATACGTGGGCGCCTTCGGCCACGAATCGCTTTGCCGTGGCCAATCCCATGCCGGAGGTGCCGCCGGTGATCACGGCCACCTTGTTATCGAGCTTCTTCATCGCTTCTCCTATCAATGCGCCCATCGGGGGACGGGTGCCGGTCTTGACCCACCAATTCCTACTAGTTAGTGTCCTCCTCCCCACCGTGTTAGATAAGTCGGTCAAATTGGCATAATATTCATGCGCAAATTGAATGAATATCACAACCCGAGGCTGGTCGATGGATCGATTTCTTCTCATGCACAGCTTTGCCCGGGTGGTCGAGACGGGCAGCTTCTCCGCCGTCGCGCGGGAACTTGGGACGGGACAACCGAATGTCAGTCGGTACATCGCCGCGCTCGAGAGACATTTGGGGACGCGACTCCTCCACCGCTCGACGCGCAAGCTCACCCTGACCCCGGAGGGTGAACGCTATTACACCGAGGCGAGACGTGTCATCGATGCCATCACGGAGGCAGAATCGAACGCTCGCGGTGAAGATGTCCCGCAGGGCCTATTGCGTGTCGCGTGTCCCACAGCGCTTGGCCGTTCCCATATCCTGCCCCAAGTGAAAGCGATTTTGGGGCAGTTCCCGGAAATGGAGATTGATTTGCAGATTGGCGATCGCTATATCGATCTCGTCGAGGAAGGGATTGATCTCTCCATCCGCATCGGGACACTCAAAGACAGTGCGCTCAAGGCAAGGCGCATTGGCGCCGCCGAGCGACTCTGTGTGGCAAGCAGCGAGTATCTGGCTGAACATCCGGCACCGGTCCACCCGAACGATTTGCGGAATCACAATTGTATCCTCTACACGCTCTCCTCCGCCGGCAGCACCTGGTCATTTCGAGACGTCGACGTGGTGGTTCGTGGGCGCTTCCGCGTGAACACTCCGGATGGCATCCGCAGTGCCGTGCTCGATGGAATGGGTATCGCCTACGCACCGGCCTGGTTGTTTGAAGATGCGCTCGCCGATCGCCGCGTACGTTCGTTGCTGATTGAACATCACGGACCTCCCGTGCCGATCCACTTTGTGTATGCAGCAAACCGGCTGCTGCCGCGGCGAGCGCGTGTGTTCATGGACTTTATTGCAGCTGCCTTTGCTCGCGATCCGGCGCTCAACGCGGAGACCGGCGTCATCGGGAAAGGGCGCTGACAGGAATGTTCGGCGAGAGTGTCGGCGTTAAATATGGACCTGACACAGCTTTTCCGCGATATCGTCGAGATTGCTTCCCTGAGCGCCACGAAATTCGCAGCTATTGGCATAACTTACGGAAAGTGCCTTAGGATCGAGCGATCGGGTTCTTCAGCCATGTGCGCGACCACATCGGGCAGCAAGGCTGGAGCGGGGAGTGAGCCAAATACCAGCCCCCATAACAAAAGCGATTGCCACGCTCGCTGCCAATGCCAGCCAACGATCTCCCTTGGCAGGAGATGCAAATGTCCAAGTCCGGCGCCGCGATTGCGACGGCCGCCGCGCTTCTGTTCAGTGTTGGTTCGTTGATTGGAACCGTTTCTGGAACCGTGAGACTTTTGTACCTGGAACCGCAGGCTGGTGAGGATGAATAAAACCTATAGAAATTAGTGGTCGGGGTGACAGGATTCGAACCTGCGACATCTACGTCCCAAACGTAGCGCTCTACCAGTCTGAGCTACACCCCGAAATCCGCGATTTTCGACGGGCCGCAATCGTAGCAGGTCAGCGGAAGGGATGCCTCATCGGCCTTGTGAACATCGCGCTGAATTAATACTATAGCGCGGCAAGCGGGGGTGGTTGCCTCAAGACAACCGCGACTAATCGTAACTTTAACGACCGGTGTCTGATCGCAGTGCGCTACGCAACCCCAGATCGCGATCGAATCGCCGGCTTCCCGCCGCGAGCTACTTAGGTTGGACCCGCTGACTCCGCTTCGCGGCCCCGAACTTTCCATCATCGTCCCGACCTTCAATGAACGTGACAACGTCGTTGAGTTGGTGGAACGCATCGGTGCGTGCCTGCGCGATTGTGCCTGGGAGCTGCTGTACGTCGATGATGATTCGCCGGATGGAACCGCGGATCTGGTGCGGCAGCTCGCCGCCAAGGATTCTCGAATTCGCTGCCTGCAACGATTGGGGCGCCGCGGATTGTCATCCGCCTGCGTCGAAGGAATGCTGGCGAGCTCCGCTCCGTATTTGGCGGTCATCGACGGCGATCTGCAGCACGATGAGCGCCTGCTGCCGCAGATGCTTGCGACCTTGAAGCAGGGGGATACCGACATGGTGGTCGGCAGCCGTTATGTCGCCGGCGGCGGCACCGGCGATTGGGGTGCCGCACGAATTCGCTTGAGCAAATTCGGCACGCGCTTGAGCCGCATGCTGGTACCCGATACCTTGACCGATCCCATGAGCGGCTTTTTCATGCTGCGCCGGCCGGTATTTGAAAGCGCGGTGCGCAAGCTGTCGAACATCGGTACGAAAATCCTCATGGATCTGTTCGCCTCGTCTCCAGCACCGCTGCGCTTCAAAGAACTGCCGTACAGTTTTCGACTTCGCCAGGCAGGGGTGAGCAAGCTGGATTCGCTGACCGCCTGGGAATACGCCATGCTGCTGCTCGACAAGCTGTTCGGACATCTCGTACCCGTGCGATTTGTCGCCTTTTGCATCGTGGGAGCGCTGGGCGTCGTCGTGCATTTCACCATCCTGAGCCTGCTGCGCCATTTCGCCCACGCCGATTTCATCGTGGCTCAGGCGAGCGCAACGGTATGCACCATGACCTTCAATTTCGCCGTCAACAACGTGCTCACCTACCGCGACAGGCGCTTGCGCGGCCTGCGCTGGCTGCGCGGCTGGCTGTCGTTCAACGTCGCTTGCGGCTTGGGTGCCTGCATGAACGTGGGACTTGCGACCTACGTCAACCAAATCTCCGGCACCTGGTACATTGCCGCCCTCACGGGCATCGCGGTGGGAGCGGTGTGGAACTACGCCGTGACGAAGCGCCTGACCTGGGCCCGTTCGCAAGTTTGAAGCGCGCCTCTGCCGGACGGAATCAATCGCGGTCGACGGTCTTGAGAATCGCAGCCGTATCGGCGCCCAACAGCGGCGAGGCGCTGCCGATTCGTCCCGGCGTCTCGGACAGCTGGACGGGAACGCCCATCACCCGTATAGCTCCTGCGACGGGGTGCTGCACCATCGGCGTCATATTGCGCGCGCGGGTCTGCTCATCCTCGATGACCTCTTTGAGATTGCGCACTACGGTCGCCGGCACGCCGTGCTGCGCGAGCAGAGCGACCCAATGCCCGGCGGGACGCGAGCGAAACATCGCCTCCAACATCGGCTCGAGCACGCGGCGGTTTTTCACGCGCAGCGGATTGGTATTGTAATCCGCGTGATTGGCCAGGTCGGTGCGGCCAATCGCCTCGCAGAAGCTCTTCCACAGTTTATCGCTTGCCACCGCCAGGGTGATCTCGCGGTCCTCGCAGACGAAGTTGCGGTAGGGAACGATGCCGTCAAAAAGGGTCCCCATCGGCTTCGGCACGATGCCGGAGGCCAGGTACCGCGCAAAGCTAGGAAGCATGGTGGACATCACGGTATCCATCATCGAGACGTCCACGAATTGCCCGCGCCCGGTACGATGACGTGCCTCCAACGCCATCATGGCGCCGATCAGCGAAAATAGTCCCGCCGTGATGTCGGCGATCGAATGCCCGGTCTTGACGGTTTCGCCCGCGGCGGTTCCGGTAATGCTCATCAATCCCGAGGCGGACTGGATGATCAAATCCATCGCCGGCTCCAGGCGCCGCGGGCCGGTCTGTCCGTAGCCGGAAATGGAAACGTAAATGAGCCGGGGATTTGCCGCGGACAGGGACGCGTAATCCAACCCGAGGCGGTTCATCGTTCCCGGGCGAAAATTCTCGATCAGGATGTCGGCTTTTGCGGCCAATTTTCGGCAGGCCTCGAGCCCTTCGGGCGCCTTCAAGTCGATGGCGAGGCTTTGCTTGCCGCTGTTGAGGCCCACAAAATAGGAGGCATCGGCTCCATGGAACGGGGGTCCCCAGGTGCGTCCTATGTCTCCCTCTGGACCTTCGACCTTGATCACTTCAGCACCATAGGCTGCCATCAGCATGGTGCAATACGGACCGGCAAGGGCATGAGAAAAATCGAGGACGGTGATGCCGTCCAATGGCGCACTCGGATTTGTCATGTCAAGTAATTTTAGTCCATCAGGCTGGCCTTGTCCCGAGCAGCAACGTATTGTCCTGGATTCCGGGGGAAACGCATGAAACCATCGCTATTCGCACATCCATTCGCGTCGTATTGCCAGAAGGTCCTGATTGCGCTCTACGAGAACGGCACTGATTTCATCTACCGCAAATTCGGGCCAGAAGACCCTGCCGCGATGAGCGAACTCGAGACGCTATGGCCCCTGAAGAAATTTCCGGTATGGGTCGACGATGGCCGAACCTATGTGGAATCGAGCGTCATCATCGAACATCTGGCGCGCCGCCATCCCGGTGCCGTTCAACTTATTCCACCCGATCCGGACGGCGCGCTCGAAGCACGGATGATGGATCGCTGCTTCGACAACTACGTAATGACGCCGATGCAAAAAATCGTCGCGGACTTCATGCGTGCAAACGGTGATCGCGATCCGTTCGGTGTCAGGGAGTCGCGCGCCACCCTCGACGCGGCGTACGGCTGGCTGAATGGAAAGTTGGCAAACCGAACCTGGGCCGCGGGCGAGAATTTTACGCTGGCGGATTGCGCCGCGGCCCCGTCGCTATTCTTCGCCGATTGGGTGCACGAAATCGGCGCGCGGTTCCCAACAGTGCGGGCCTACCGGCGGCGGCTGCTGTCGCGTCCCTCCATAGCCCGGGCGGTCGACGAAGCGCGGCCGTACCGCAATTTGTTTCCGCCCGGCGCACCGAATCGCGATTAAAACCTCGAGCGCGAGGCGAAACGTCTTCAGTGATGCACGGAACGTTTGGTTGCGTTGGTGGCGAGAATACCGATGGTCGATGCAACCAGGACGCCCGTCGCCAGCGCCATCCAGGGATAGTGCTTCACGTAGTCGTTGAGGGACGCGGCGACATGACGAGCTTTCACGTGTTCGCGCGGCGGATTGCTCTTGAGCGCAACCCGGGTTCGTTCCATGGAGCGATCGAGTCTGTCGCGCAACTCCTGGATCTCCGGACCGCGCTGATCCGCGATTTTCGCCAGTAGCTTCTCGGTCTGATCGAACAAATTGTTGAGTTTCTCTGCTGAGTCCATCGTTCACTCCTTTAGGTCGCGCGCCTCTCAAACGTGCTGGTCGCGGATTCGGCCGCCCAATGCAGCCGATACGCTCGCGATAAACGCGCCGATCAACATCGACAAGGCCAGATAAATCGAGGCCTGCGCCGTCGCCTTTTTGGCCGCGTCCGCATCGGCCTTCAGCTTGGTCTGCGTTTGCATCACTGCCGAAACGAAGCCATCCACGCGAGCCTTGGCCTCCGACTGTGAGACTCCGGTGCGTTCGGCCACTTGTTCCGTGAGATAGGCGCGATCGGTGTCCGGCACGCTGCCGCTCACCAAGGCATTGGATGCGATGTGGCTGGCTTCCGTCCGTGCTTCCGCCGGCGCCGCTCCGGGCGTGGAATTGGTTGACCTGAATAGCTTGTCGACCTCGTACGTCCATAGGCCTGCGTTTGAGTCGGCCCGCATCGAACTGCCCGGCATTGGCGGATTCCCCGGCATCGCCGCGGCGCCGGCGCTGCCGCCAACGGCGCGGCCGGCCGCTCCCGCCGCGGACATCACCGAACCGGCGGCGACCGCGGCAACCAATACCGTTGCCACCGCCCAGGTGATTAGCCCATGGGCGGTATCTCGAAAAAATACCTCATGTGCATGCGTGCCGATCCAGCGGGTGCGCAATCTTCCTGCTATGTAGCCGCCCAATGCCGCCGAAATCCACTGCGTCACGATGAGCCAAATGGCCGTTGAAATAGCGAACGCGGAAACGGAAATGCCGTGACCGCTCCAAGGAGAAATCGACGCAAACCCGACACCGGACCCGAGCGCGGCCAGTATCACGGTTGCGGCGGCAGCCACAAAGCTGCCGGCGATGATCGACGGCCAGGAGGCGGCGGATTTGGCCGCGAAGGAGCCGCTGTCCATCGCGACAGCGGTACCTGCGATTATTGTTTCTTCCATGACACTCCCCTTAGCGGTGCGAACACATTGCAAGCAAGAGAATGACCGGAAGAGGTACGCCCAGCAGCCAAAGCAGTATTCCGCGACCCATGATATGCCCCTTTGATTAGTAGTACGTTGTCGAGCGCCATCGCAGTTGGAGTTCTGCGATATGCTGCGGCGGCCCGCGCGGGCGCGCCATCTCTACGACGATTGAATGTCTGTAAGGGCTTTCTGACGTTTCGTGCGGGGGGTCTCAATGCGGCGGGCGGCTTTACTATCCTGGTTTACGCGGTGAATGATGAATTTGCATATGACCGTCGCGTCGTCGAGGGCCATCAGGGCAATTGCACTTCAATCTCATCGACGAAGCACCAGCTCCAACCCTCACCCGGTTCGAATGAAGAAATAATCGGGTGCCCCGTCACGCCCGCATGCTTGCGTGCATGACGATTTTTTGAATCGTCGCAGCATCCGACGTGGCCGCAAGTGCGGCAGAGCCGTAAATGCACCCATGAGTCGCCGGTTGCCAGGCATTCCACGCAACCATCGCCCGAAGCTGCGACCTCTCTGACGGCATTCAGATGAGTGCACGCTGTATGACCCTTGCGCATCGTCTCCCCTTGCGCTCGTATAGCGGCGCTTTCGAAGAATCACTAGTATGTATTGCCTTATATCAGAGCGGGCAAAAAAATGGATCTCTCTTCTCTTCCCGACCTTCGCGCGGGCATCGAAATACGCGATATTGCCGATGGCACGATCGTTTCCGGCCGTGTCGACAGCGACGAGGCGATTCTGGTGCGGCGCGGCCCGGAATACTTTGCCGTCGGTGCGCAGTGCACGCATTATCACGGCCCGCTCGCGCAAGGTCTCATCGTAGCCGATACGGTTCGCTGTCCCTTGCATCACGCTTGTTTCAGCTTGCGCACGGGAGCCGCCTTGCGTGCGCCGGCGCTTGACCCGTTGGCCCGCTGGCGCGTGGAGTGCACCGCAGGCAAGGTCTTCGTCCGTGAACGCTTGGAACTGCCTCCAACACCCTCGGCGGCCGCGGGCGCTTCAGGGAAAGACCTGCCGTCCTCGATCACCATCGTCGGCGGCGGCGCCGCAGGATTGGCGGCCGCGGATGCGCTGCGGCGCGAGGGATACCCCTCCGCTATCACCATCATCAGTGCAGATAGTGCGGCCCCGTATGACCGTCCCAATCTATCCAAAGATTTCCTCATGGGCGAGGCGCCGGCGGAGTGGATGCCGCTGCGCAGCGCCGAATACTATTCGGAGCGCAAGATCGAGCTCATGCTCGATGCACGCGTGCAGTCGCTCGATCTCGAGCGGCGCGCCATCCAGATGGAGAACGGCAAAAGAATCGAATTCCATACGCTGCTGCTTGCGACCGGCGCCGATCCGGTCCGGCTGGATATTCCGGTTTCCGGTGAGGCCAAACTGTTTTATTTGCGTAGTTTCGACGATTCGCGCGCCATCATCGCAGCCGCCGCTGCGGCCAAGCGCGTCGTCGTCGTCGGCGCCAGCTTCATCGGCCTTGAAGTGGCCGCCTCCCTGCGTCACCGAGGCATCGAGGTGCACGTCGTGGGACCTGAGCGGGTGCTGTTCGAGCGCGTGTTGGGCGCTGAACTGGGCGCGCTGGTGCGAAGCGTGCACGAGTCGCACGGCGTGACCTTTCATTTGGGGACAGCGGTGGCGCGCGTCGATGGCAAACGCGTATCGCTGAAGGATGGCACCGGCATTGACGCTGATCTTTTGGTCTTGGGCGTGGGCGTGCACCCGCGCGTCAAGTTGGCCGAGCAGGCTGGATTGGCGATCGATCGCGGTATCGCAGTCGATGAGTACCTTGAAACCAGCGCGAAAGGCGTTTTCGCAGCCGGCGATATCGCACGCTGGCCGGATCCTTATTCGGGCGATCGTATTCGCGTCGAGCATTGGGTGGTTGCCGAGCGCCAGGGCCAGGCCGCGGCACTCAACATGCTGGGCCGGCGGCAGCGTTTCGACGCAGTGCCCTTCTTTTGGAGCCGGCACTATGACTTCACCATCAATTATGTCGGCCATGCCGAATCTTGGGATGCCCTGGAGATCGAAGGATCGATCACTTCCCGGGATTGCGCCGTGACATACAGGCGAGGCGGCCGTATTCTGGCGGTCGCCACCATATCCCGCGATCTTACGAGCTTAAAAGCCGAACGCGATCTCGAACTAACGCAAGCGAGTACCCCTTGATGGACAGGCGCGAATTTCTCGTCGCAGCGGCGGTTGCCGTGACCGCCGGATCAGAAGGCCCAACCTCCTCCGCGCGGGAAGCCGGTGCCGCGCGGGAAACCGGTGCCGCGCGCGACTCAGTGGAGGAATTGTCCCTCGCCGATATTGCCGCAGCCTTTGCCGACGGCCGCCTGACCTCAGAGCAGCTCACACAGAGCTATCTGGCGAGAATCGACCGGCTGGATCGGCACGGACCGAACTTGCGGTCGGTGATCGAAACGAATCCGCGTGCGCTCGAAATTGCAGCCGCGCTCGATGCGGAAGGCAAAACGCGCGGTACCCGCGGTCCGCTGCACGGCGTGCCCGTTTTGATAAAAGATAATGTCGAGACTTCCGACCGCATGATGTCGACGGCAGGTTCGTTCGCACTGCAGGGCTGGTATGCCCCCAAGGACGCGCCGTTGGTCGAGCGGCTGCGCGCCGCGGGCGCGGTGGTCTTAGGCAAGACCAACTTGAGCGAGTGGGCCAATTTTCGCTCCACGCACTCCTCGAGTGGCTGGAGCAGCCGCGGCGGCCAGTGCCGCAATCCCTATGCAACCGATCGCACGCCTTCCGGTTCGAGCTCCGGCTCGGCGGTCGCGGTCTCGTCGAATCTGTGCGCCATTGCCGTGGGCACCGAGACCGACGGATCGATCGTCAGCCCCGCATCGATCAACGGCATCGTCGGACTGAAGCCCACCGTCGGCCTGGTCAGCCGTCGCGGCATCGCGCCGATTTCGCACAGCCAGGATACGGCCGGACCTCTGACCCGCACCGTACGTGATGCCGCGGTAATGCTCGGCGTCATGGCAGGACTCGACGCCGCGGACCCGGCCAGCGCAGCGGTCGGCGATCGCTTTCAAACCGACTACGCCCGCTATGTCGATCCCAGGGGCTTGAGCGGCGCGCGCTTAGGTGTCGCGCGCAAGTTCTTTTCCGACAGCGAGCCGCTCAACGGTTTCCTCGATGCCTGCATTGCAACCTTGAAAGGCGCCGGCGCGGTGATCGTCGACCCGGCGGATTTGCCGCTGCATGGATCGACCGGTGCACCCGAGCAGGAAGTCATGCTCTATGAATTCAAAGCGGACTTGAACGCCTACCTGCGGCGGCTGCCGCCCACCTTTCCGGTGCGCTCGCTCGCGGCGTTGATCCGATTCAACGAAGCGCATAAAGATTCCGAGATGCCGCTGTTCGATCAGGAGTTGCTGCGGCAGGCCGAAGCAAAGGGCCCGCTCAGCGAAAAAGCCTACAAAGATGCGCGCGCCGCCTGCCTCAAGGCGACCCGCGGCCAGGGCATTGATGCGGTACTGGCTGAGCACAAGCTCGATGCCATGATCAGCCTGACGTCCGGCCCTGCCTGGCTGATCGATACGGTAAACGGGGACTCCGACACGGGCGGCTGTTCCTCGCCTGCCGCCATTGCCGGCTATCCGCACATAACGGTCCCGGCGGGCCTGCATCGTGGTTTGCCGATCGGACTGTCGTTCTTCGGCGCGGCATTTAGCGAACCGACTCTCATCAAGCTGGGCTCGGGCTTCGAGGCCGTGGCGCATGCACGCATCGCGCCGCGTTTCCTTCCCAGCCTGCAAATGTAAGCGCCGCTCAAAGATCCTTGGCGGGATTGATCAGGTATTTCTCGCCGGTCGCGCGCTTGGAATAGGCAGCGATGATGTCGGGGTGCAGCGCCTGCGCCAGTGAAATGACTTGCGAGTAGCGGCTGGCGAATGTCGTTTTGAGTTCCTTGGCAACCCTGTCTTTCAGTTCCTGAAATGCCAGCGGCCCGATCTTTTCGATGTATGGGGTGACCAGCCAGCCGCCGATATCCCACGCCATGCCGTAGTTGCGGTTGAGCACCGTCGGACTCATGTCGAGCGAGCCGTACAGATACACCTGCTTGTGCGTCGTGGATCCGTAGCGGCTGTATACCGTGACGCCGCGATTGACCGCCGCTTCCATGCAGCCCAGGATTTGCCCCGCCAGGGGGCCGCCGCCTAGGGCGTCGAAGGCGATGGTGGCGCCCGTCGCCGCCAGAGCATCGGTCAGGTCTTTCAAGAATGCGGCCGAATCCGAGCGGCATACATGCACGGCGCCGGCAGCCCTGAGCAGTTCCTCCTGCTCCTGCTTACGCACGATATTCACCAACGCGACCCCGTCGGCGAGGCACAGCCGGTTGAGCATCTGCCCGAGATTGGACGCCGCGGCGGTGTGCACCAAGGCCTTGTGTCCCTCGCGGCGCATCGTACCCACCATGCCCAGCGCGGTGAGCGGATTGACGAAACACGAAGCGCCGTCCGCGGCCGTCGTACCCTCCGGCAAAACCAAGCATTGGTTCACCTTGACGCATCGATATTGGGAATACATCGCACCGCCGAGCACCGCGACTTTCTTGCCCAGCAGCGCCTGCGCGGCCGAGGAAGAGCCCGCATCGGTGACCGTTCCAGCGCCCTCGTTGCCAACCGGCATCGAAATGTCGATTCGCGCCGCCATCGCCCGAACGGCATTGGCGCTGAGCGCTGCGGTCAACGTAGGCTGCTGCGCTGTTCCGGAAATCTTTGCATGACTCCAATCGGCATTCGCCAGCAGCAGTCCTAGATCCGATGGGTTGATCGGCGCCGCTTCGATTCTAACGACCACCTCATCCGCGGCGGGCGGAGGAATCGAGGTGCTTTGCAGTGAGAGCTCGAGCTCGCCGCTCTTTTTGGCAAGCGAGCGCAGTTGCAGGAAAGACATGTGATTGGGTGTGCTCATGGGCTTTAGCATACGGGAACTCATACCGTGAGGTTAGTCCTACGTTCAAGAACGCCGGCCACCGACTGCATCCCCGCAGCCATTTGCCAATACTCTCGCCACCCGCAGCTGGCTGCGAAAAGAAAATTCGAGGTGCGAACATGCTTCACTATGCCGTTGTTTTCTTCGTTATTGCGTTGATTGCCGCATTCTTCGGTTTTGGCGGAATCGCGGTCGGCGCAGCCGGCATCGCGAAGATCCTATTTGTCGTGTTTTTGATCGGCGCCGTCGTTACCTTTTTAATGAGCCTCGGCCGCCGGGTCTAGGCGTCAGGAGAACCAGATGCCATCGGTATCGGACACCGCCAAGGGGGCCGGCGACTTCGCCAACGGCCAAGTGAACAGCTTTCTCGACAATGTCGAGGATTTGACCCGCGCACTCAAGGATGTCGACTCGCCGGATATCGCAAAGGTTCGGGCGAAGGTGAAAATCGCACTCGCTGCCGCCAAGAGCGCGGTGGCGGACACGGCCTCGCAACTTCGCGATCAGGCGCAATACGTCGGCAAGCGTACCGATATTTTCGTTCGAGATAATCCCTGGCAAGTGATCGGCATTGCAGCGTTGGTGGGTCTTGCTGTGGGAATTTTCGCATCACGCCGCTACGATTAGCGGCGGCGGAATGGCGGCGCCTCAAGCGCGCCGCCATTCCGTTTGGCCGCCGGCCTTGTCCTCGAGCAGTATTCCGGCGCTGTTGAGCAAATCCCGAATCCGATCCGATTCGGCGAAATTCTTCGCGGCACGCGCCTCGCGCCGCGCCACCAGCTTGGCCTCCACCTCTTCATCGGTAAGTTGCTGTGTTCCAGCGCTGCGTTTCAAGTAGCTGTCGGGATCTTGCTGCAGCACGCCCAAGCTCCCTCCCAAGGTACGCAGCGTCGCGGCCGCCTTGGCGGCGGCCTTGGAGTCGCCCGCCGCCTTCGCCAAATTAAGATTCCGGGCGACGCCTTGCAGGACCGCAAAAGCCTCGGGCGTGTTGAAATCGTCATCCATGGCTGCCCGGAAGCGCGCAGTTTCCGCCGCATCGGCCGACCCCTCCGGCGCCGCGTCCTTGAGCGCCCGGTACAGCCCCAGCAAGGTCTCGTCCGCCTGCGCGAGTTGGACGGATGAATAGTTGATGGGGCCGCGGTAGTGGCTGCTCAATAAAAAGAAGCGCAGCACTTCAGGATCGCGCAGCGTCTTCAGCACCTCGCGCACCGTGAAGAAGTTGCCCAGCGACTTCGACATCTTTTCGTCGTTGACGCGCACGAAACCGTTGTGCATCCACAGGCGCACGAAAGGCGCATCGCAGGCCGCGCAGGACTGCGCAATCTCATTTTCATGATGCGGAAACTTCAGATCTTCGCCGCCGCCGTGCAAATCGAAATAGGTGCCCAACAGGCTGGTCGACATGGCGGAGCATTCGATGTGCCAGCCCGGGCGCCCGGCCCCCCAGGGCGATTCCCACGCCGGCTCGTTCGCTTTCGCGTGTTTCCACAGCACGAAATCCAGCGGATCCTGTTTGGCATCGTCGATTTGGACGCGCGCGCCGGCGCGCAAATCATCGATCTTCTTGCGCGACAGCCGGCCATACGCCGGAAATTTGCGCACCGAGTACATCACATCGCCGTTCGCCGCCGCGTAGGCGAAGCCCTTGTCGATCAAGGTGCCGATCATGGCGATGATGGGCGCGATGAATTCCGTGGCGCGCGGTTCCACGTCCGGCTTCTGCAGGCCCAAGGTGGCGCAGTCTTCGTGCATGGCCACGGTGAAGCGCCGCGCCAAGTCGGCCCAGTTCTCGCCGTTCGCCGCGGCGCGCTCGATGATCTTGTCATCGATGTCGGTCACGTTGCGTACATAGGTCACTTGATAGCCCAGCGAACGCAGATAACGCTGCACCAGGTCGAAAGCCACCAGCATGCGGGCATGGCCTACATGAATGTAGTCGTAGTTCGTCATGCCGCAAACGTACATGCGGACTTCGTTGCCGCGCAGCGGTTTGAACTCTTCTTTCTCGCCGCTCAATGAATTATGGATTTTGAGCATGGATTTCCAGCCGGCGCCGCGCGGTTTCCGCCGGCATGAGCTTCAAGAGCTGCGCCAGCTCGGGTCCGTGTGCCTGACCGGTCAACGCCACTCGCAGCGGCATGAACAAATCCGGTCCCTTGCGGCCGGTGCGCTCCTTGAGAAGCTGAGTCAGCGCCTTCAAGTCTCCCTTCGAATGCTCGTACGCCAAAGCGGCCTCTTTGAAAAACCCGGCACCCGCCGCGTCGATGACACGCCGCTCTTCGGCGCCGAGCGGCGCAAGATCGCCTTGCACGACCGCGCGCCAGGGAGCGGCATCGGCAGGCAGGACCACGTTGTGGCGCACCAGGTTGATGAACTCCAACGGATCATCCGCGGCCAGCCAAGCCCGGAAATCCTCCGTCGACAGCCGTTCCAGGGATTCTTTCTGCCAATGCATCAGCTGCGATACCTCGAAGCGCGCCGGTGCGCGCCCCAGATGCTGCGGACGGAAATGCCGCGGCATATCCGCTGCCGAAAGCCAGCCGTCGACATCGCTGGCATGGCCCAAGCGAAACAGCTGATTGAGCACGGCAATGCTCAGGAATCCGCGCTCCCGGAATTCGTGCGCGCTGGTGCTGCCGTGGCGCTTCGACAAGGGTGCGCCGTCCTCCCCGGTGAGCAGACCCACATGACCGTAGGCCGGAATCGGCATTGCGAGCGCGGTCAGAAGCATGATCTGCCGCGGCGTATTGGTCAGATGATCATCGCCGCGCAGTACTTGCGTCACGCCCATGGCAGAATCATCGACCGCGTTGCAAAAGAAAAATGCCGGCGTACCGTCCTCGCGGCGAATGATGAAATCCCCGATATCGTTGCTCGCAAATCGCTGCAGCCCGTGCACGGCGTCGGTGAATTCGATCGTCTGGTCGCCGGGCACCGCAAACCGCAGCGTCGGCTTGGGGCGGTGCGCTTCCCGTTCGGCGCGCTGCGCCGCGGTCAGCTCGCGGCAGGTGCCGGCGTAGCGCGGCGGCTTGCCCGCCATGCGCTGCAATTTACGCGACAGCTCCAGCTCCTCGGCTGTGCAGAAGCACGGATAAGCCAGGCCCCGCGCGGATAATTGCCGGTACAGAGAATGGTAGAATTCGCCGCGCTGTGCTTGGCAGTAAGGTCCCGCGGGGCCGCCCACATCCGGGCCTTCGTCCCAATCAAGGCCCAGCCAGCGCATGTCCGAGATGAGCTCGTCTCGAAACCGATCCTGGCTGCGCGTCAGGTCGGTATCTTCGATGCGCAAAATGAACTTTCCACCGCTCTTGCGTGCCCAAAGATGGCTGAAAAGCGCTGTCCGGGCATTTCCCAGGTGCAGCGATCCGGTCGGGCTGGGCGCGAATCGTGTAACGACCGGCGATTCGATGCTTGATGACATATCTCAAGATTGTACCTATTCGAGTAGAATCACGGCGTATGAAACCACTGATACTTGCCCTTGCGTCCCTAAGTTTTGTCGTTGCACTCACCTGCAATGCGGCCGACACGAAGGATTCCAAAGCCGCGGCCAAACCCGCAGCTCCGGCTTACTCACCTCAGGTGCAAGTTTTCACCTCGATGGGGAATTTCACCATCGAGCTGAACCCCGAACGGGCGCCGCTCACGGTTGCCAATTTTTTAGCCTATGTCGATCAAGGCCATTACACCAACACGCTCATTCATCGGGCCGTGTCGAATTTCGTGATCCAAGGCGGCGGATTCAACACTGACTACACGCCCAAGGCCGCCCCGGCGAAAGTGCCCAACGAATCCGGCAACGGATTGAGCAATGTGCGGGGCACCGTGGGCTTGGCGCGCACTTCCGACCCGCACGGCGGCAATGCACAGTTCTATGTGAATGTGAACGACAACGCAGCGCTTGATCCCAATGCCTCGCGCTGGGGCTATGCGGTGTTCGGCAAGGTGGTGGCGGGCATGGAGGTGGTCGACAAAATCAGCAACGTCGCCACGGGCGCGCACGGCGCCATCAAGGAAGAAACGCCGCTCAGGCCGGTCATCATTCTTAAAATCGAGCGCGTTCCCAACACCTAAAGCGGTGGCCACGCTTTTCATCTCGGATTTGCACATCGACGCGGTTCGGCCGGCAATCAACACGCAATTCTTGCAGTTCCTGCAAACCGAGGCCAAAAGCGCCGAGGCCCTGTACATTCTCGGCGACTTGTTCGAGTCGTGGATCGGCGATGATGCGCCGGACGCGGCGCAATCGGCCGCGATCCGCGGCTTGAAGTTGCTTGCCGACAGCGGCGTTGCCTGTTTCGTCATGCACGGAAACCGTGATTTCTTGCTGTCGCGCCGATTTTGCGAACTGAGCGGCGCCCGGTTGTTGCCTGACCCTTTGATCGTCACGCTCTACGGGGAAGCCGTGCTGGTGATGCACGGCGATGCGCTCTGCACCGACGACCGGGCCTATCAGCGCCTGCGCGCAACGGTGCGGGACGCCGAGTGGCAGCGGCAATTCCTCGCCCTGACGATCGAATCGCGCCGGGCGCTCGCCGGCGCCGCGCGCGCCGGCAGCCAGGCACACACGGCCACCATGGAGAATGCCATCACCGACGTCAATGCGGAGAGCGTTGCGATGGCATTGCGAACCGCCGGCACGACCACGCTGCTGCACGGTCACACGCACCGACCCGCCATTCATGCCCTGGAGGTCGACGGCCGCCGGTGCACGCGTATCGTTTTGGGCGATTGGTATGATCAGGGCAGCGTGCTGCGCTGGGATCATAACGGCCCGGAGCTTCAATCGCTGGCGCGCGGCGGACCCGAATGAAACCTGAACAAAGGATCCGGATCGGTGATCAGCCGCGCCTCCAGTGCCGCGAACGCTGCGATTCGTCCCTCGAGGCCGATCCCGGCACGCAGCGCCGCGCGCGACGCGAGGCCAAGATATAGCTCGTAATGCCGGGCTTCCGCTTCATGCAGGCGGCGAAACAGCCCGGCGATGGGTTCATCGATCGCCTCTGCCAGCACCGCAAAGCGTTCGCAGGAACGCGCCTCGATGAACGCGCCGCAAATCATCAAATCCATCTCCCGCTGCGGTTCGCTGCCCGACACCAAGCGCCGTAACTGCGTCGCATAGCGGCCCGGCGCAAGCCGTTGCGGCGCAATTTTCAGTGCAGCGATCAACTTCGCAACCTGCTCGAAGTGGCGTAGCTCCTCGCGCGCCAGCCGCGACAGTTTAGCGCTTAAATTCAGGTCCTCCGCGTACGCGAACATCAGCGCGAGCGCGGTCGAGGCCGCCTTTTTCTCGCAATTCGCATGATCGATGAGCAACAATTCCCGCAGCACGCAGGCTTGCGCTACCCAAGCATGCGGGGTCGCGGCGTGCAGCAGAGGATGCGCAAACCCGGCCCCGGATGTCATTCCGGCATTTTCAGGGCGTCAATGGCGCTCAAGAGTTCGCCCGCGGATTGATAGCGCTGGTCGGGGGACTTTGCCAGCAGACGGCCGATCACGCCCTCATAAGGCGCAAATTCGGGCGCGATTTCCGGCAGCTCCGCGCGCTTGTGCTTGTATATGACCTCCATGGCCGTGGCGCCGTTGAAGGGCTTGCGTCCGATCAACATTTCGTAGAACACCACTCCTAAGCTGTAAAGATCGCTGCGCGCATCGATGATTTCCGCGTGGCCCTGCTCCGGGCTCATGTAGTACGGCGTGCCGAAGATTTCGCGCGTGCCGGTGAGCGAGATGTCGTTTTCGTTCGCCTTGGCCAAGCCGAAGTCGATCAAGCTCACCGTGCCGTCGGCGCGCAGCATCACATTCGCAGGCTTCAAATCCCGGTGCAGCACACCCACGGAATGAATGGCCTCGAGCGCGCTGGCGATCTGCCGCAAAAACCCCAGCGCCGTTGCCGGCGTGACCGGCGCCTTCATGCGTTCCCGCAGATCGCCCGCGGGAAAGTGCTCCATGGCGATATAGGCGTGATCGTCGGCAATGCCGAGATCGTAAATTCGCACGATGTTCTTGTGGTTTAGACCTGCGACGATTTCATATTCCTGTAGAAAGCGGTCGAAGCTGACGAAGCGCTCCGACACGTCGGGTACCTGGCTGAAAACCTTGAGCACCACCAGCGTACCGGCGCGCTCGCTCTCGGCAAGATAGATCTTGCACATACCGCCGCTGCCGACCTGGCGGATGCAGCGATGGCCGCGGATGATTACCGTGCCGAAACGGTAGCGGCTCTCATAGTCCGGATTGGCGCGCAGCAGCGCCAGCGCCTTGCGATGGTCGCTGGAGGCGGTCACGATCATTTTTAGAAGCCGGTCACGGTCGATTTTTCGGCCGTACAGCCGATGCACCCCGGCGATCGCGGGCGGCGGAAATTGCGGTGCATCCTCGAGCAGCAGCAAGATGATCGGCGCGAACTCGAGCTTCGCCGCCTGAGCAGCGGCGAAGTCGCCTGCCGCATCGGCCGCCGGAGGCGCCGCTGCGACGATGACGGCATCGAAACCGACCGCGGCAAAATTTTCGTCGAGCTCCGGAGCCTTGCCCAGCGTATGCTCGACGATGGCGGCGTCCGGCCACTGAATCTCAACGTGCTTGCGGATCAGCAGTCGATAATCGTCGCGGGCTGCAATCACCAATAGGCGCATAATTGTGGGCCGCAAATCCGGCGCCGGCAAACAGGAGCCTGGCTCCTGACCCAGCGCGGGTTGCTACAGGATCCGGACGGATTTGAGTCCACGACCGACGCCTTGCCGACGCTGCTCCTTGGCCTCGTCGGAGCGCTCTTCCTGCAAGCGCGCGAGATATTCAGGCGTCACATCCCCGGTGACGTACTCGCCGGAGAAGCAAGAAGTATCGAAGTCTTCGATCTTTGCATTGTCGTGGCGAACCGCATGTTCGAGATCGTCCAAGTCCTGGTAAATGAGCCAGTCGGCGCCGATGATGTCGCGCACTTCCTCGTCCGTGTGCCCTGCCGCCACCAGTTCGGAGGCGTCCGGCATGTCGATGCCGTATACGTTCGGGTAGCGCACCGGCGGAGCTGCCGAGGCGAAAAACACCTTCTTGGCGCCGGCTTCGCGCGCCATATCGATGATTTGCGCCGAGGTGGTGCCGCGCACGATCGAATCGTCGACCAGCAGCACGTTCTTGCCGCGAAATTCCAAATCGATGGCATTGAGCTTGCTGCGCACCGACCTGGCGCGCTGTTCCTGGCCGGGCATGATGAAAGTGCGGCCGATGTAGCGATTCTTGATGAATCCTTCGCGGTACTTGACGCCGAGCAGCTGCGCGACCTGCACCGCGCTCGTGCGGCTGGTGTCCGGAATCGGAATGACCACATCGATGCCGTGCTCGGGCCGTTCGCGCTTGATTTTTTCGGCGAGCCGTTCGCCCATGCGCAAGCGCGCTTTGTACACCGAAATGTTGTCGATGATCGAGTCGGGCCGGGCGAAATACACATACTCGAAAATGCACGGCGTATGGCGCGCCATGGCGACGCACTGCTGCGCATAGAAGCGCCCCTGTTCGTCGATGAACACAGCCTCGCCGGGCGCCACGTCGCGCAGCATGTCAAAGCCCAGCATATCCAGCGCTACGCTCTCCGATGCCAGCATCCACTCGCTGCCCTTTTTGGTGTCGCGCTTGCCGATCACCAGGGGCCGGATGCCGTTTGGATCTCGAAATCCCAATATACCGTGTCCGATCACCATGGCGGTCACCGCGTAACCGCCGCGGCAGCGGCGGTACACGGCGTTGACCGCCGCAAACACGTCCGCCGGCGTTATCCGCGGGGTACCGACGCGCTCGAGTTCGGATGCCAGAACGTTGAGGAGCACTTCCGAATCGGAACGGGTGTTCAGATGCCGGCGATCTTCCCGCACCAGCACTTCCGTCAGCTCGCGCGCGTTGGTCAGGTTGCCGTTGTGCCCAAGACAAATCCCGTACGGAGAATTGACGTAAAAGGGCTGCGCGTCATGTGCACTGTCGCAGCCGGCGGTCGGATAGCGCACGTGGCCGATGCCGATGTTGCCTTTGAGTTTCAGCATGTGCTTCTGCTGAAAGACGTCGCGGACCAAGCCCGAATCCTTGCGCATGAACAGCTCGCCGTCCTCGGCCGTCATGATGCCCGCGGCATCCTGACCTCGGTGCTGCAGTACCGTCAGCGCATCATAGATGCGTTGATTGACCGCGCTGCTACCGACCATTCCGACGATTCCGCACATCAGGATCTCCGTTACTTGGGTCTGACCTTGACGCCCGTCAAACGCTCGAGCTTGGCCCAGGGCTCGCCCTTCTCGCCGACCATCGCACGCAGCCAATCGCCGACCGTCTCGCCGTAAGGCACCAGCTTCGAGCGGCCCCACCAATCCTCGTGATTCATCTGCAGCAATTCACCGCCGATGATCAGCAAACCGACCAGCACCATGCCGCGCGCGATGCCGAAAAATACGCCGATAACCCGATCCAGGGGCCCCAACCCCAGGGTGCGCGTGAAATAGCTCAGCATCATGCCGACCAGCCAACCCACGAGCAGCACGAGAATCAGAATCGCCAGCCGCCCAACCCAGGGCGCGATATTCGGATCCGCCAGCAGACCGCCCAGATGAGGTTCGATGACGGGGCCGAACTGCCATGCGGCCCAAATGGCGAGGATCCAGAAGGCGACCGAGACTGCTTCGCGAATAAAGCCGCGCAACGCACCTATCAATGTTGACCCCAACAGAACCAACAAGATTAGAACATCGGCTCCAGTCAATCCGGCCTCCTCCTGCCTGCCTTCCCTATTCTACCGGACGATGCCCCTGCCGTCGTGAAAGCATTGCAAAATGAGACGTCAACCCGCCGGACCCACCAGGCTGGAAATATGTCCCAGCGTCTTGAGCTTCGCGGCCATCCGTTCGGCCGAATTCCGGTCGGCCAGCGGCCCTACGCGGACCCGATAGCGCAGATGGGCGCCCGATCCGCCGGGTGCTACAAAGACTGCAAAACCCTGGCCTTTGACTTGCCGGCTCAAATTGTCGGCATTCGCGCGGCTGGCAAAGCTGCCCAATTGCACCGACCAGCCACGCGCTGCAGACATGGGGGAAGAGGCCGGAGATTCAACGGCAGCTTTCCGCGCCGGGGCATTTCTCGTCGCTGCCGCGCTCGGCGGCACCGGAGCGGGTACGGCGTGCGGGGCGGCATGCGGCGCGGCGGGGCTCGGCGGCGCAACGGTGTTTGCCGGTGACTGTGAACTCGCGGCATCGCCCAAGGATGGGGCGATCGCAGCTGCGGGCGGGGCTGCTGCCGGCTCGGCATCGGGGTTCGCGCTGGGCTTGCTGGGGCCAAGCTCCACCGTGACCGTTCGATTCGGCTCAGGCGTCGCCGCGGGAAGCAAAGCGGCCGGCGGCTTAGGGGAGGGCTTCGGACCCGACAGCAATTCCGGCACCACCAGCACGACGAGCGCTACCAAGATCGATGCGCCGATCAGCCGTTCTTTTACGCGTCGATCCATTACCGCGAAGTATATTCGGGACGCCCGGGCGGCGGCAGCAATCCTTGCGACTCGAGCCACTCGAGCGCAGGTCCTACGGTGTGGAAGGATCCGAACACGACGATTCGATCCGTAGGGCCGGCGGCACCCAAGGCCGCTTGGCATGCGCCCGCGACGCTGTCGGCGCTGCTGATCGGTACTGCGGTCGCATCGCGGATCTCCTCGGCGAGCGCCGCGCCGCTGCGGCCCCGCCCCCCGTCGATCGAGGCGCACCACCACGCATCGATGCAATCGTCCATGATCGCCGCGATTCCCCCGGCATTTTTGTCCAGCAGAATTCCGCACACCGCCAATGTCTTGCCGCGGATCGGGTTGGCATTCAAATTGCGCGCCAAGACACGCGCGGCATCCGGATTGTGGGCGACATCCAGCACCCACGCGGGCGCACCCTCGCCGGGCGCGATGAGCTGGAAGCGGCCGGGCAAAACGACCTGGGTGAGCCCGTGGGCTACGGCGGCGGCGGGTACCTTCAAGCGCGGGGATATTTCTTCCAGCGCCGCGATCGCGGTTGCGGCATTGGTGAATTGAACGGCGCCCAACAACGCCGGCGCGGGCAGATGCGGCAAATCCCAACGGGTGCCGCGATAGCGCCAGCCTGTCCCGTCGAGAATGTAGTTGTATTCGATGGCGAGCCGTTTCAAGGGCGCGTTGATGGCGCGTGCCGCCTCCTCGAGAATGAGCGAGGGCTCGTGCCCGCCGATCACGGCGGTCCTGCCGCGACGAAATATCCCGGCCTTCTCGCGTGCGATGGCCTCGAGGGTATCGCCGAGATATTCCTGATGATCGAGGCCGATGCTGGTAACCACGGACACATCGCAATCGACCACATTGACGGCGTCCAGGCGGCCGCCCATGCCGATTTCCAGCACCCACGCATCGAGTGCCGCGGCATCAAAGATCAATAGCGCGGCGAGTGCGTTGAATTCAAAAAATGTCAGCGCCACCGAACCGCGTGCCGCCTCGATTTTCTCGAAGGCATCCGTCAGTTCATCCGCGTGCACCCAGCGATCATGCAGTTGAATGCGTTCCCGGTAGTCGCGCAAGTGCGGCGAAGTGAAGGTACCGACCCGGAAGCCCGCCGCGCGCAAAATGCCCGCGCAATAGGCGCTGACCGAACCCTTGCCGTTCGTGCCGGCGATGGTGATGACGGGCACTTTAGGCTGCTGCCATTGCAGCCGGTCGAGCACCAGGCGCAGCCGATCGAGGCCCAGATCGATTGACTGCGGGTGCACCTGTGCCTGGTGCGCCAACCACTGCTCGAGGCTCCGCATGCGAGTTCGACCTTAAGCTGCGGCGGGTTCTTTGCCGCTCAACAATCGCAGCATGGCGCCGATGCGATCGCGCAGCTCGCGCCGATCGACGATCATGTCCAGCGCGCCATGTTCGAGCAGGAATTCGCTGCGCTGAAAGCCCTCCGGGAGAGTTTCGCGCACCGTCTGTTGAATGACCCGCGGACCTGCGAAACCGATCAGAGCTTTCGGCTCGCCGATATTGATGTCGCCCAACATGGCGAGGCTTGCCGATACGCCGCCCATGGTCGGGTCGGTCATCACGGAAATGAACGGCAAACGCGCTTCCGACAAGCGCTTGAGCGCCGCGCTGGTCTTGGCCATTTGCAACAAGGAATACAAGGCCTCCTGCATGCGCGCCCCGCCGCTGGCCGAGAAGCACACCAGGGGCATGCGATGTTCCAGGCAGTGCTCGACCGCACGCACGAACTTCTCGCCGACGACCGAGCCCATGGAACCGCCCAAAAAGCGAAACTCGAACGCGCACACCACCAGGTCGAGACCCTCGAGCTTTCCCGCCATGACCACCAGAGCGTCGCGCTCCCCGGTCTGCTTCTGGGCCTGGACCAGCCGATCCTTGTAGCGCTTCGAATCCTTGAATTTGAGCGGATCCTCCGGTTCGACCCTGGCCGCTATCTCGGTGGTCGAGCCGGTATCGAGAAATTTCATGACCCGCTCGCGCCCGTCGATGCGCATATGATGGCTGCACTTCGGACAGACGTGCAGATTGCGTTCGATCTCGGCCTTGTACAGCACCGCATCGCACGCAGGACACTTGGTCCACAGACCCTCGGGCACCGATCGGGTACGGCGCTCGGTTTTGATCCGCGAGGGAACAATTCGCTCAAACCAGGACATGCCTTAGTCTAGCTCAATTTGGTCACGGGGCGCCGGGATAGCAAAATCCTGCGGGTATTGCACCCACCATAGGTACAGCCCCGCGGCGGGCGCGGTCGCGCCGGCATAGCGCCGATCGGCGCTCGCCAGTATCCCGGCCATGGCGGCGCGGGGATCTGATTCGGATTGCACATCGATCAGCGTTCCGACGATATTGCGCACCATGTGGTGCAGATAGGCGTTCGCGCTGATCTGCACCCACACATAGTCGCCCTCGCGTGCGACGTCAATGGCGTCGATGCGCCGGGTGGCGGTCTGGGACTGGCATTCGACCGAGCGGAAGGCCGAGAAATCATGCTCGCCGATGAGTGCCTGCGCGGCGCTGTGCATGGCCGCTGCGTCCAGCGGCCGGTGAATCCAGGCCGCGCGCGTGCGTTGCAACGCGGAGCGCGCGCTGCGATTTAAGATTGCGTAGCGATAGATGCGCCGCACCGCCTTGTGCCGCGCGTGAAAGCTCAAGGTCACCTCGCTCGCCCACTGCAGCGCGATGCTTGGCGCGAGCTTGGTATTCGCCCCCAAGACCCACGCCCGCGGCGTGCGCGCGGCATGGGTGTCGAAGTGCACGACTTGGCCGAGCGCATGAACGCCGGCATCGGTGCGTCCGGCGCAGATGGCAATGATCGGATGGCCTGCCACGAAGGATAGCGCAGCCTGTACGGCGTCTTGAATCGACGCCGAGTGTGCTTGCGACTGCCAGCCGGCGTAGCCGGTGCCGTCATACTCGATGATGGCGGCGACTCGGCGGCCGGGATCGGTCACGCTGGCAGCCTGTGGGGCTTAGCCGGGCAGATTCTCGATTAGACGCTGCGCTTCCTGCTTCTGGCTCGCAGAACCTTCGCTGACGACTTCGTCGAGGATGCTGCGCGCGCCTTCCGGATCGCCCATGTCCATGTAGGCTCGTGCCAGGTCCAGCTTGGTTCCCACCTCGCTCATCGTCACCGGTTCCAATTCCGGCAGCGAAAGCTCCTCGGCCTTGATCTTGCTGGTGCGCGCCGTGATTGTCTTCAGCTTGTTGGTCGCAGCGGCTTCGGAGCCGTTGAGCGCTTCGCCGACATCCAAATCGACCTTGCGGTTGCGCTGGCTGGCTTCGAATACCTCGGTGGAAAATACTTCGTCTTCCGCGCGCGGCTGTTCGACGGTGTCGCCCGAACCTAAGGCATTGGCGAGCCGATCCAGATCCAAATCAATGCTGTCGGCATTCAAGCCGCGCAGGCGCGAGGTGGAATCCACATCGGGCCGTTCGGGCTCTTGCACATCCGAGAATTCAGGCGACTTGAAACGCGAGGTCGAGCCAGGCTCCGGAGTCGTGCCGCGCGGCATTTGCACGGTGGGCGCGGATTCAGGCCCTAGTACCGCCGTTTTGACTTCTTCGTGATCTGAGCCTAAGTCGGCGACGAAGGAGGCTTCCAGCTCGCGCTCAAGCTCGGTGAGGTCCTTGTCGCGCGCGCGGCTTTCCGCTTCCTGCATCATGCGCCGAGATTTCTCGTCGAGACCGGCGACCATGGTCGGTGCATCCGCCGGATGATCGGTCTGCTCGAGACGCGGGATGCTGATCGAGGCGCCGGAAGCCGGGCCCTCGAGATGATCAAGGTCCAATCCTAAATCATCGATGGAAAGCTCGGCGGTTTGATCCGCCTTGTTCACCTTGTCGAGCTTGGATGAAATCCGGTCGCGCACGTCCGTGGGTTTCAGTGTCGGCGACTCGGCCGTGGGGGCGTCGGCAAAATTCATGAGCTCGGATTCGACCGTCGGCTCGTCGCGCGGCGCCATTTCGCGCGTCGGCGACTCGTCCGCACCGCGTTCCGGGCGGTCCAGCGTGAAGTCGAGATCGGCACCGGCATGCAAGCCGGGCGATTCGCCCGTGGCCGCCGTGTCGTCGATGTCCTTTGCAATGGTCTGGTCGATGCTGCGCTCGCCTTCCGGGTCGCCGAACAGGTCTATGTCGACGCGGTTCTCGCCGCCCTCTAGGTTCAAATCGACCAGCGCGCCGGCGCCGCGGCCGCTGCCGGCCGCCGTTGCAAACAGCGGCTCGTCCGGGCAGATCTGCTTGCCCATGATGACGATCTTGTCCCACTCGCCGGCGGGTGCGCGGTCGCGGGTGGATTCCAAGCCCTTCGCGGTTTGCAGGAAGGCTTCCTTGTTGCCCCAGACGAAATAGATTTCCAGCAGCTTGAGGCGCAGGTCGCGCCGGTCCGGTTCGCGCTCGAGTGCAATGCGCACCAAGTCGGCGGCCTGGTCGTACAAGCCGTATGCCATGTGGAAGTCCGCCTCGGCCAGCGGATCGCCCTGATCAAGATTGACCGCACTCTCGCTCGACATGGTGTCGTCCGGCGCCTTGAGGTCCGCCGTCGTCTCGCCGTAGTGCTCGGCCGGCTCATTGAAGTCCGGCATGGGATGCTCGCCGGATTCCTCGACCACGAATGAATCGCTGCTGCCGCGGCTGCTGGCGATTCTCGCGCTCGGATCGCGAAATTCAGTAATGTCCGTGGAATCGAGTCCCGGGAAGTCCCCGCCGCCGCCGCTGCTCGATTGCCGGCGCCGCCAGGAGGTAATCGCGAGACCCGCGATCAATGCAAGGATGATCGCCGCGGGCAGCCACCAATTCTGTTGCATCCAATCGATCCATGAGCCGGTTGCCGCAGGCGGCGCCGGCTTCTTCGCAGTCGCCTTCGCAGGTTTAGGCGCGGGTGCGGGAGCCGGGGGCGCAGCGGTGTTCTCCGCCGGCGCAGGCGTCTGGGCCGTCGACTGGGCAGGGCTCGGCGCTGTTTCCGCCGGAGCCGGCGTCGGCGCAGGCGTTGGACCAGCGGCGATTTGCGGTGCCGGTGCCGGTGTCGGTGCGGGCGCCGGCTGCGAGCCGAGCTTGCGCTGCAGTTCGCTCAATTCGTTGCTCTTGAGGTCGAGCAGACGGTGCGTATCCGCCAGCTGGCTTTCCAAATCCTTGACCCGGCCCTTCAGCGCTTGCGCCTCGCCTGTCGAGGCGGTCTCGCTGTTGCTGTTGCTCGTGCCGCTGCCGGCACCCGGCGTCACGAGACGCAAGTGGCCGCTCGTGGCAGCACCATTGTCGCCGCGCCACGCTTCCATCTGGCGATGCACTTCGCTCATGGCCTCGGATTGATTCATTGCCGCGATTTCATCGCCGCCGGGTATGCGCAGCACGGAGCCGCGCCGAAGAATATTGATGTTGCCGCCGAACGCGTCCGGATTCGCGCGGTACATGGCGATCATGGTTTGATCCATGTCGGCACGCGTTGCGGCGTGCAAGCTGCGGGCTATCTTCGTGAGCGTGTCGCCCTGAGCAACGTGATACGTGCCGTCGCTGGCAGCCGCCGCAGTGGGTTCGCTCGCACTGGACTCGCTGCCCGGTGTGGGAGCGTTCGCGGCCGCACTGCTCGCGACCGCTGCACGGCTCGCGGCTCGGCCCGCGCGGCTTGAACGGGTCTTCGGTGGCGTCGGGGCCGTTGCCGCATCCGCCGACGGCGCGGACGCTGCAGCGGCCGGAGCCGGCTTGCTGCGCGCGGACGGTGCCGCGGGAGCCGCTGCCGCCGGCGCCGTGGTGGCGGCAGCTACCGGGGCGGCCGCGTTGGCGCGCTCGCCGGGGGTGTACACCGGCGGGTCAAGCAACACGGTGTATTCGCGCATCAGACGGCCGCGGGCCCAGTTCACTTCAACCAAGAATGTGACGAAGGGTTCCGGAATCGAATCGGTCGACCGCACCAACAGCACGTCGCGGCCATCCTTGCTCTTGCCTACTTTGAAAGTCAGCGTTGATAGGAACGGCGGCCGATCGATGCCGTAACGGGTGAATGCATCCTTGGCGGCTAGATTCGCCCGCAGCGCGGCCAATTCTTCCGGACCGGCCGCAATCAGGTCGATCTCCGCGTTCATCGGCTCATTGAGCCCTGAGTTCAGATGAATCTCACCCAGGCCCAGAGCCCACGACAGGGACGGGGCTAGCAGGCACGCCATCAACATGAGGCGAGGCAGGGTCACAAACATTTCTACTCCCGGAATTCTGGCGGGCAAGCGGACAAAGTTCATTGCGCGATAGTGGCTTGGACGCGAATTCTCACTTGCCTTTTACATAAGCCAATAACTATATCTTACTGGCATCTATTTACCAAAATCTGGGCCACTGAAACTGCGTTATGTGCCGCACATTTCCGAACATTATCGGCCACCACCCAGAAATTTAGACCTCGATCACGAGTCAAATCAGCCCTGATACGGCCTACATATACCTGATCCGGCTCGGTCGCCAATGTGGCGGGCGTCGGAAATTCCGCAATCGAATCGGCATCGATCACGCGTAAGCCGGTCCCGCGTTGCAGCACGTGCAGGGCATCCCCCAGGCTCAAGGGGCGTTCGAATGCCGCGTGCACCGCCAAACTGTGCCCGAAGAACACCGGCACCCGCACCGCCGTCGCATTGACCTCGAGCGCCGGCAAATCAAGCACCCGGCGCGTCTCCTCCCACAAGCGGCGCTCTTCGCGCGAGGCGCCATCGGCCTCGAGCGAGTCGACCTGAGGAATCACATTGAACGCGATCTGCCGACCGAACGCCCTGCCCCTCGCTTTCTTGCCGCTCAGCATGGCGACGGTTTCGGAGGCCAGCTCGTCCATGGCGCCGCGTCCGCTGCCCGACACCGCTTGATAGGTGGCGACTTCGACGCGGGCAAGCCCGGCAAGCCGGTGCAGCGGCGCCAGTGCGGTCGCCAATGCCACGCTGGCGCTGCCCGGCAGCGCGATCAGACCGCGCTCGCCCACGGCATCCAATGCCTCAGGATTGACGTCGGCCGCCACCAACGGCACATCCTGGCGCAAGCGCGACGCCGCGGATCCGTCGATGACCCAGGCATGCGCGGCGGCGGCCTGCGCATAACGCTCCGACAAGGCGGCACGTCCGCAAAAGAAAGCCAGATTCACGCGCGAGAAATCGAAGGCGGCGACATCGCCCACCGTGAGCTTCGCGTCCTCATCGCCGACCGGCCCTCCGGCGCTGCGCTCATCGTCGAGCGCATACAGCTCGGATGCGGCGATTTTTCGCGCGCGCAGCTCTTCGATCACCGCCGCGCCGATCAGGCTCGAGACGCCGACCACCGCGATGCGCGGAGCGCTCATCGACGCGTGATCACCGGCGTCGGCGAGACCACCCCGGCGCACTGCGCACGAAACCTCAAGCAATGATCCATCAGTACCAGCGCCAGCATCGCCTCGGCGATCGGCGTGGCACGAATGCCGACGCAGGGATCGTGGCGGCCGGTGGTGACCACCTCAACCGGCTCGCCGCGGATATTGATGGTTTGGCCCGGCACGGTAATGCTCGAGGTGGGTTTCAGCGCAAGGTTCACGACGATGTCCTGGCCGGAGGAGATACCGCCCAGCACCCCGCCGGCGTGATTGCTCTTGAACCCTCCCGGCGTCATTTCATCGCGATGTTCGGAACCACGCTGTTCGACCGATTTGAATCCGGCGCCGATTTCCACGCCTTTTACCGCGTTGATGCCCATCATCGCACCGGCCAGATCAGCGTCGAGCCGCTCGAACACCGGCTCGCCCCATCCTGGGGGAACGCCCGCCGCAATGACGGTCACCCGTGCGCCGATGGAATCTCCGGCCTCGCGGATGCGCCAGATGAAATCCTCGAGCTCCTGAACGCGCGCCGGGTCCGGACAAAAAAAGGGATTGTCGTACGCGGCGGGCGGATCGACCGGCTGCAATATCAGCGGCCCCAGCTGAGCCAGATAACCGTAGATGCCGATGCGCTCATGTTCGCGCAAAAATTTCCGCGCGATCGCACCGGCTGCGACGCGAACCACGGTCTCGCGCGCCGACGAGCGCCCGCCGCCGCGATAGTCGCGAAAGCCGTATTTTTGCTGGTAGGTGTAATCGGCGTGACCGGGGCGAAAGCGGTCCTTGATTTTTTCATAGTCGCGGGCACGCTGGTCTTCATTCTCGACCAGCAACGCGATGGGCGTACCCGTGGTTTTGCCTTCGAACACGCCCGACAAAATCCGCACGGTATCGGACTCATGGCGCTGACTGGTGAACTGCGAGGTACCCGGGCGCCGGCGGTCCACATCGACTTGAATCTCCGCGTCCGAGATTTCCAGTCCCGGCGGACAGCCGTCGACCACACACCCTAAGGCCGGACCATGGCTCTCGCCGAAACTGGTCACCGTGAAGACTCGCCCAAAGGTATTACCCGCCACGCCTTGATTCTCCCGGCAGCGCATGCAGATCGCGCGCCCGCAACAAAAACACACCCCCGCCGCCCATGGCAATGCGCGGCCAAACAAATGGCAGCCGCGGAAATGCCCGCATCAGTTGCCTCTCGGTGTTGCCCACTTCCACGACCAAAATACCCTCGTCGTCGAGGTACGATCGCGCCCCGGCAAATATTGCCCGCACCGAGTCCAAGCCATCAACACCGGACGCGAGACCCAATTTGGGCTCGTGCCGGTATTCGGGCGGCAACCTACGCATCTCCGCGCGTCCCACATAGGGCGGATTGCTCACGATGATATCGTAACGCCGCTTAGGCACGCGGTTGAAATGGTCCGACTGCAGCGCATGGACGCGGCCGCTCAATCCCAGCCGCCGCGCGTTGCGCCGGCAAACCTGCAGTGCAGCCGTGGAGATATCCGTCGCATCCACCCGCGCTTGCGGGAAGGCCTTGGCGCAGGCCAGCGCAATGGCGCCCGATCCGGTGCCGATGTCGAGGATCCGGCTCGCGCCCTTGGGGCTGATCCACGGCTCGAAGCGGTTGAGCACGAGCTCGGCGATCGGCGAACGCGGTACCAGCACCCGCTCATCGACATACAGCTCGAGCCCCGCAAAAAAGGCGCGATGCGTGAGATAGGCAAGCGGGACGCGTTCGGCGACTCGTCGTTGCAGCAGCTCATCGATGTGTGCCGTCTGCCGCCGCGTCAGAAGACGGGAATAAGCGCAGGCGCCCCTGGCGTGCGCAAGTCCGGCGGCAAAGAACACCAGTTCAGCGGCCTCATCGCGCGCATTGGCGGTACCGTGACCGAAATACACCCGCGCTTTGCGCAGCGCCCGCGCGCATCGTTCGATGGCCGCCCCGACGCTGGTCGCACTGCCGGCCTTGGCGGCGCGAACGGCTTTCGCGGCTGTATGGGATAATCGCGGCATGACGGCTCGATCGAAACTGATGACTCTCGTGCTTCTGGCAGTTGCTGCGGCGGGCGGTTTGCTCGCGGCGCGGCTCTTGAGCCCGCGGCCGCCGGCCATGCTGACCACCGGTACCTTACTCGCACCCCCACGCCCGCTGGCGGATTTTAGCTTGATCGACAATCAGGGCCGCCCCTTTGGTCCTGCCAACCTGCGCGGGCACTGGTCCATGATGTTTTTCGGTTATACCCATTGTCCGGATTTCTGTCCCGCCACGCTGACGCTGCTTGCGGCCGTGAAAAAGCAGCTGCGCGCCGCAAAATCGGTGGCGCTTCCGCAGGTGATTTTCGTCTCGGTCGATGCCAAGCGCGATACCCCCGCGCAGCTCAACCGCTACGTGCCGAACTTCGATCCTGAATTTATCGGCCTCACCGCCGCCGATCAGCCCAGCATCGAGCGTATTGCCAGGACATGGGGTGTCGCGGCGGCCATCCAACCAACGCCTAACGGCGATTACATCGTCGATCACTCGGAAGCCATCTTCGTCATCGATCCAGCGGGCAATCTTGCGGCTGTTCTGACCGGCCCCTTCACGGTCGACGCCTTGCAGAGCGATTTCCGGCGCATCGTGACGGCGCGCGCATGAGCTTGACCCGGCTGTTCGTGTGGTTTCAGCACCTGTTGCCGCAGCATGCGCTGTCGCGGCTGGTCCTGCGTGCAACGCGGGTGCGGGCACCGTGGCTTAAAAATGCGCTTATCCGCGGTTTCCTGAAGCTCTACACCATCGACATGAACGAGGCCGCGCAGATCGACCCTTTCGGCTACGGCAGCTTCAATGAATTCTTCACGCGCTCGCTGAAAGCCGATGCTCGCACGTTTGCCGCCGATCCGCATGCGATCGCCTCTCCGGTGGACGGAACGGTCAGCGAAGCGGGCAAGATCGACGGCGACCGGTTGCTGCAGGCCAAAGGCCGCTACTACACCCTCACCGAGCTGTTGGCCGGGCGCGCCTGGGCGAAGGATTTCGAGGGCGGCTCCTTCGCGACGCTCTACCTGGCGCCGTACGACTACCACCGGGTGCACATGCCGCTTCGCGGACAGTTGCGTGAGACGGTTTTTGTGCCGGGAAATCTTTTCAGCGTCAACACGGCCACCGCCTCACTGGTGCCGCGGCTGTTCGCGCGCAACGAACGGGTGCTGATCTTGTTTGATACGGCATTCGGCGAGGTCGCGCTCATCATGGTCGGCGCCTTGAACGTGGGCAGCATTGCGACCGTATGGGCCGGCGATATCACGCCCGCTGCGCGGCGCGCCGTGACCACGCTGGCGCCCGCAGCTGTTGCGCTCGAGAAAGGCGCGGAACTCGGCCGCTTCAATATGGGCTCGACCGTCATTTTGCTGTTTCAACGCGATCGTGCCTCATGGCAAACCGGCCTGCGCTCGGGCGCCCCACTCAAGTGGGGTCAAACGTTGGGCGTGCTTAAGTGAGCTGGCGCCCAATCGCATCGCATGCCGCGCTCGAGCAGCGCGCGCGAATGCTGCGCACGGCACGGGCATTTTTCGAGCAACGAGGCGTGCTGGAAGTCGAAACCCCGGTCTTGAGCGGGGCCGCGGTGAGCGATCCGCAAATCGAATCCATGGCCACGCATATTGCCGGTCTGGCCGGACGCCGCTATTTGTGTCCTTCGCCTGAATACGCCATGAAGCGCTTGTTGGCGGCCGGCAGCGGCGATATCTATCAGATTTGCAAGGTGTTTCGCGACGCCGAGCGCGGCCGTTGGCACAACCCCGAATTTACGCTGCTCGAGTGGTATCGAGTGGGGCTCGACGATGCGGCCCTGATGGACGAGGTTGAGGCACTGCTCGGCCGGCTGCTGGCTCCGGCGCGGCAGCTGCGTCCCGCGGAGCGCCTGAGCTATGCGGCGGCGATTCACCGCCATGCCGGGGTCGATGCGTTTCACTCCAGCGACGATGACTTGCTCGAGGCCGCGCGGCGCCATGACATTCACTGCGACGCCGAGCTGGATCGCGACGCAAAGCTGGATCTTCTCATGGCTCTTGTCGTCGGACCGCGGTTGGGGCGCGAGCATCCCTGTTTCGTGTGCGACTATCCCGCTTCGCAGGCGGCGCTGGCGCGCCTGAAGCCGGGGACGCCGCGGGTGGCGGCACGCTTTGAGTTGTATCTCGACGGCTTGGAGCTGGCGAACGGCTTTCATGAGCTCGGCGAATCCCAAGAGCAGCGCGCGCGTTTCACTCATGACCTCGCGCTGCGCGCGGCCCGCGGACAGCCGCAGCCGCCCGTGGATGAGAATCTGCTGGCGGCGCTCGAGCATGGCCTGCCCGACTGCGCCGGAGTGGCGTTGGGATTCGACCGCGTGGTCGCGATCGCGCTGGGCGCAGAGCGATTGGCCGACGCCTTGGCATTCAGCGTCGATAACGCCTGATCGAAGGCGCCGGGCACGGCGCGTTAGATTCGGCGCCTAGCCCTTGCCGCGCGACAGATACTCGCCCGTGCGGGTATCGATGCGCAAAGTCTCACCTTCGTTGATGAACAGCGGCACGCGCACCATCGCACCGGTTTCGAGCTTTGCGGGCTTGGAACCGCCGGTCGCGGTGTCGCCGCGCACGCCCGGATCAGTCTCGATGACCTTCAGTTCCATGTGCGCCGGCGGGGTGACCACCAGCGGCACGCCATTCCACAACGTGACCACGCAAATGGTACCGTCCTTCAGCCACTGCGCGCCCTCGCCCACCGCCTGCTTCGATGCGGTCAGTTGCTCGAAGGTATCGGGCACCATGAAGTGGAAGAAATCTCCATCGCTGTATAAATACTGCATATCCGTGTCGACCACATCGGCCGCCTCCACGGTGTCGCCGGACTTCCAGGTGCGCTCGATGGTGCGGCCGGTCTTCAGGTTGCGAACCCGCACGCGGTTGAATGCCTGCCCTTTGCCGGGCTTGACCATTTCGTTCTCGACGATGGCATACGGGTCGCCGTCGATGAGAATTTTCAGTCCGGATTTGAATTCGTTTGTGCTGTAGTTAGCCATCGAGGCCTCGCGTTGAAGGGCGCGTATCATAGCCGCAACCCAGCGGTTGTGGCCAGTTGGGCGCCAATTCTTGGGCCGGTGTTGACGCCTGTCCCAGAATCGGCGAATTCCAAGGTGCTACACTTTGCACCAAATTACGAGGATTTTCAGTTGAGTGATCAGGGAGCGGTACCGATGATCGTGATGACGAGGTCGCAGGACCACGTCGAAGCGATCAATAGCACTCTGCGCAACGCGGGCCATCCGGTGCACTGCACCTGGCTTTCCGACGCCAGCGATTTAGGCGACGCCCTGACGCAGCTCAACCCGGAAATGCTGATCGCCTTCATCGACGAACTCAGCGTGGATCTCGCCTCCGTCATGAAGGTGAAGCAGCAGAGCGCCCCCGGCATGCCGGTACTCATCGTGCGCGAGACGATCGATGAAAAGGCGATTGCCGACGCCATGCGCCTGGGCTGCCAGGACGTGGTTACTCTGGCGAATCGAGATCGCTTGCAGGCGGTCGCATCGCGCGAATTGCGCGCGCATCGCTTGGAACGCGCTCTGTCGACGACGCTGTCCTCGGCGCGCGAATACCGCGAGCAGCTGCACAAGTTTCTGGAGGGCTCGGCGGATGCCATCACACACGTGCAGGAAGGCATCATCGTCGATGCCAACCGTGCCTGGCTCGAGCTGTTCGGCTATTCGGAGAATGACGCGCTCAACGGCACGCCGCTCATGGATTTGTTCGAGCAAGAAACCCACCCCGCTCTCAAGGGCGCGCTGATCGCCTGCCTGCAAGGCAAGTGGAGCGGCCACAGCCTGAAGGTGCAGGCGCTGCTTTCGGACGGCTCGAGCCTGGCGCTTGAATTGATCCTGACGCGCGCGGACTATGAAAACGAGCCCGCCGTGCGCATCGCGATCTCAGCGCTGCATCAAAGGGACAGCAATCTGGAGATGCAGCTCTCCGATGCCGTCAAAAACGACGCCACCACGCAGTTTCTGCAGCAGCGCTACGTGCTCGCGGCCATGACCGAGCGCGCCGCGCAAAACATGAAGGGCGGCGTGCGCCAGGTTGCGCACTTGAAACCCGATCGCTTCATCGACATCCAGCATTCCATCGGCGTGGCCGCCAGCGAGGACTTCATTGCGCAGTTGGCCGAGCTGCTGCGGACGCAATTGACTGCCACCGACCTCTGCGGCCGCTTCGGCGGCAACGGCATCCTGGTGATGCTGGAGCGCGGCACGGCAAAGGACGTGGAGACTTGGGCCGAGAACGTGGTCAAGCGCGTCCACGACCATGTGTTCGTGCTCGAGGACAAGACCCTCTCCGCCACGGCGACGGTCGGTTTGGGTCTCTTGCCGCCGACCAATCCCGACGTCGCTGCCGCCATCACCGACGCCGTCAGCGCCACGCGCCGCGGGCGCGAGCTCGGCGGCAACCAAATGTACGTGGTCGACAAGGCCGATACGGATACCCGGGTGCAGGCCTACGACAAGATTTGGGTGAAACACATCAAGAGCGCCTTGATGGAGAACCGCTTCCGTCTGGTGCAGCAGCCGATTGCCAGCTTGTTGGGCGAGGACAAGGGCATGTTCGATGTGCTGGTGCGCATGCTGGACGAACAGGGCAATGAGGTGCTGCCGGCGGAGTTCATCGCGGCTGCCGAGCGCAACGACCTGATGAAGAATATCGACCGCTGGGTCATCGGTGCTTCGATGTCATTCGCCGCCAACCGCAAGGCGGCTTGCATCTTCGTGCGGCTCTCGAAGGACACGGTGCTCGACAAGAGTCTGCTGGCATGGCTCGATCAGCAGCTGAAGTCGCTGAAAATCGAGCCCAAGCGCTTGTGCATGCAGGTCACCGAGGAACTCGCGACTCAGTACGTGCGCCAGACGAAAGATCTTGCCGAGAACCTGCGCAAGCTCGGCTTCCGTTTTGCCATCGAGCATTTCGGTACCGGACGCGATCCCTTGAAGCTGCTCAACGACATCGAAATGAATTTCATCAAGGTCGACGGCTCCCTGATGCAGGGCCTGTCGACCAATCAAATTCAGCAGCAGCGCGTCAAGGGTCTGGTGGAAGCGGCGAAACGCAAGGGCGTCGAGACGGTCGCCGAGCGCGTCGAGGATGCCAACACCATGGCGGTGCTGTGGCAGCTCGGCATCGAGTTCATCCAGGGCTACTTCGTGAACGCGCCGGAAGACGTGACCATGTCGGGCGAGCGCTAGGGGCCGCGCCGAGCGCATCAAATCGCGCCCCTCAGGCCGGCGCAACCTCTAGACGGCCGATCTGCTTGTAGGCGCGCGAGAAGCGCCGCCGCCGTTGACCCTTTTTATCCTGGAACTGCTTCAACTCTTCGAACTTGAGCTTCATCGGGGCGCTGTTGCCGCTGTAGATGGTCAGGATCTCGCCCGGCGCGACCACCGCCATGGCCACCAGGTACTCGTCGCGCTCGGCGGACTTTTTGCCGGGTATGCCGAACAGGTTCTGCCCCTTGCCGGCGGTCATTTCCTCGATCTGGGCAACGGGCAGCGCCAACACCTCGCCGTCGTTGTTGACCAAGATCGCGAGAGCGTCCTTGTTGCCCGAGGGCTGCGCGGGCAGCACCAGCGAATTTTCAGGCACCTTGAGCACGGACTTGCCCTTTTTGTTGCGCGCATAGATTTCCTTCAGGCGCACCGCAAATCCGTAGCCTGCGTCGCTGGCGAGCAGCCACAAGTCGTCCGGTTCGCCGATCAGCACGGCGGCGAAGGTCGCGCCGTCCGGCGGGTCCACCGTTCCCGACAACGGCTCGCCGTAGCCGCGCGCGGCCGGGAGCTGGTGGGCATCGACGCTGTATGCCCGGCCGGTCGAATCGATGAACACGGCCTGTTGCAGGTTGCGGCCCTTGGCGGACGCCTGGTATTCATCGCCGCCCTTGTAGCTCAAGGCGCGCACGTCGATGTCGTGCCCCTTGGCGGCCCGCACCCACCCCAAGCGCGACAGCACCACCGTGGCCGGCTCGCTGCTCAGCAATTCGGTCTCGGAAATCGCCTGCGCCGCCTCGCGCTCCACCAGCTTGGTGCGCCGCTCGTCGCCGAACTCCTCCGCATCGCTGACCAGCTCCTCGCGCACCAGCTTGGTCAGCCGCGCCTTGCTCTTCAAGGTCTTCTCGATCTCATCGCGCTCTTCGGCGAGCTTCTTCTGCTCGTCGCGGATCTTCATTTCCTCGAGCCGCGCGAGGTGGCGCAGCTTGGTCTCGAGGATGGCTTCGGCCTGTTCATCGGAGAGCTTGAACCGCTTGATCAGCTTGGGTTTGGGCTGATCCTCGGTGCGCACGATGCGGATCACCTCGTCGAGATTCAAGAACGCAATCAGCATGCCGTCGAGAATGTGCAGGCGCGCATGCAGCTTCTCGAGCCGGTGCCTGAGGCGCCGCGTGACCGTATTTTTGCGGAACTCCAGCCACTCCAGCAGCAGTTCCTTCAAGCCCATGACGCGCGGCCGGCCGTCCAAAGCGATGACGTTGAGATTGACGCGGTAATTGCGTTCCAAGTCGGTGGTCGCAAACAGATGCGCCATCAACGCCGGGATGTCGACGCGGTTCGACTTGGGCACTACGACCAAGCGGGTGGGATTCTCGTGATCCGACTCGTCGCGCAGGTCCTCGACCATGGGCAGCTTTTTCTGCTGCATCTGCGCGGCAATCTGCTCTTGAACCTTGGCGCCGGAGACTTGGAACGGCAGCGCATCGATCACGATCTCGCCGTCCTCGATTTGATAGGTGGCGCGCGCTTTGAAGCTGCCCGAGCCCGTGTTGTACAGCGCCACCAGCTCATCGCGCGGCGAGACGATCTCCGCGGCGGTCGGCAGGTCCGGACCCTTGATGTGCGCCATGATCTTGCGCGTACTCAGCTCCGGATCGTCGAGCAGCGCCACGCAAGCGTTGACGACCTCGCGCAAATTGTGCGGCGGAATATCCGTCGCCATGCCGACCGCTATGCCCGAGCCGCCATTCAAGAGCAGGTTCGGCACGCGCGCCGGCAGCATCGTGGGTTCATCGAGGGAGCCGTCGAAATTCGGCGCCCAGTCCACGATGCTTGTGTCGAGTTCCTGCAGCAGCAGGTCGGCATAACGGGTCAGCCGCGATTCCGTGTAGCGCATCGCGGCAAAGGATTTCGGATCATCGGTCGATCCCCAATTGCCTTGGCCGTCGACGATCGGATAGCGATAGGCGAAATCCTGCGCCATGTGCACCATGGCCTCGTAGCAGGCCGAATCGCCGTGCGGGTGGAACTTGCCGATCACATCGCCGACGGTGCGCGCCGACTTCTTGTGCTTGGCGCCGGCGGCCAGCCCCAGCTCGCTCATCGCATAGACGATGCGGCGCTGCACCGGCTTCAGGCCGTCGCCCACATGGGGCAGCGCGCGATCCAAGATCACATACATCGAATAATCGAGATAGGCGCGTTCGGCGAAGGACTTGAGGGGCTCCTGCTCCACGCCCTCGAAATTCAGCTCCTGCTCTTTCATGCTACACGCGATCTTTCATGCCCTACGCGATCTTTCATGCTAGAGGTGCGCCAAATTGCCCTTGCTTTCCAGCCACTCGCGCCGGTCTGAAGCGCGCTTCTTCGCCAGCAGCATGTCGAGCATCTGGTCGGGACTGTCCTTCGCGTCGATGGTCATCTGCACCAGGCGGCGCGTCTGCGGCGCCATGGTCGTTTCGCGCAATTGCAACGGACTCATCTCGCCCAAGCCCTTGAACCGGGTCACGACGATCTTGGTGCGCGGACTCTCGGCGGCGATGCGCTTCAATTCCTTCTCGCGTTCCGCCTCATCGAGCGCGTAGAAGACTTCCTTGCCGGCGTCGATGCGAAACAGCGGCGGCATGCACACGTACACATGTCCGGCGGCCACCAGCGGCCGGTAATGCCTCAAGAATAGGGCGCAGAGCAGCGTGGCGATATGCTGGCCGTCGCTGTCGGCATCCGCGAGGATGCAGATCTTGTGGTAGCGCAGGCCGGATAGATCGGCAGCCGCCGGTTCGACGCCGATGGCGATGCTGATGTTGTGCACCTCTTGGGACTGCAGCACTTCGCGGATGTCCGATTCCCAGGTATTCAGGATTTTCCCGCGCAGCGGCATGATGGCCTGCGTGACCCGGTCGCGCGCCTGCTTGGCCGAGCCGCCGGCGGAGTCGCCTTCCACCAGGAACAATTCGCCTCGCGCCGGATCTTGGCTCACGCAGTCGGCGAGCTTGCCGGGCAGCGCAGGTCCGGCGACCACGCGCTTGCGCGCCACCTTTTGGCTGTCCTTGAAGCGCTGCTGCGCATTGCTGATGGCCAGCATGGCGATCTTCTCGCCTTGATCCGAATGCTGATTGAGCCACAGGGCGAAGGCGTCCTTGATGACGCCCTGCACGATGCCGGCCGATTCGCGCGATGAGAGCTTCTCCTTGGTCTGGCCGGCGAACTGCGGATCGCGCATCTTCACGGACAACGCGAAACTCACGCCGTCCCAGACATCCTCCGGCGAGAGCTTCAGGCCCCGCGGCACCAGATTCCTGAATTCGCAAAATTCGCGCACCGCCTCGGTCGCACCGGCGCGCAGTCCATTGACATGGGTGCCGCCCTCGACCGTCGGAATGAGGTTCACGTAGCTCTCAGCGATGACATGCTCCGATTCGAGCACCCAGGCGAATGCCCATTCGAGTTCGCCGCCCTCGATGTCGCGCGTGCCGTAGAAGGTCTCGGCGGGCAGCCATTCGCCCTTGCCCAGCTCCTCGGCCAGGTACTGGTGCAAGCCGCCGGTATAGAACCACTCATCCTTCTCGCCCGTGATCTCGTTCTCGAGGGTCACCTTGAGGTTCGGGCACAGCACGGCCTTGGCGCGCAGCACCTGCTTGAGCTTCGGGACGGCGAACTTGTCGGTGTCGAAATACTTCGGGTCCGGCCAGAAACGGATGGTGGTGCCGGTCCTGGATTTCGCGACGTCGCCCACCACTTCCAGCTTCGACTTCACCTGTCCGCCTGCGAAGCTGATGTTGTATTCTTTGCCGCCGCGCCGTACCCAGCACTCCAGATGCTTCGACAGCGCATTCACCACCGAGACGCCCACGCCGTGCAATCCGCCGGAATGCTGATAGGTCTTATCGTTGAATTTTCCGCCGGCATGCAGCCGCGTGAGGATCAGCTCCACGGTGTTGATTTTTTCCTTCGGATGAATTTCCACCGGCATGCCGCGCCCGTCATCCTCAACCCCGCAGGAGCCGTCCTTGAACAAGGTGACGTTGATGTTGCGGCAGTGGCCGGCAAGCGCCTCATCCACGCTGTTGTCGATCACTTCATGCGCGAGATGGTTCGGCCGCGTGGTGTCGGTGTACATCCCGGGGCGCCGCCGCACCGGGTCCAAACCGCTCAATACCTCGATGTCGGAGGCCGTGTAAGACGATGCCATCAGTTACCTCATCTTCGAAGGCGCCGAAGTTTAGCATGCCGATTCGCGCCGGATCGGCTGGCACCGGCGGCGCGATTCGGCTATCTTCGGCCGCATGGGAATCGCCAACCAGCAAAACATGACCCGCACCATTCCGGTACTGCCGCAACCCTACGGCATCCGGGTGCGGCTCCCCGCGGGCGATCCCTTCGCCAAGCTCGTGGGCGCCGATTGGCAAAAGACGCATTGGTTTTTCACCGCCGCCGAACGCGACCGTGTGCTCGAGGACATGTCGCGCAAGCACGAGTATTCGCGCATCGGCGATCGACCGGCGCTGGTGTTCGAGAAGGTGGAAAAGCTCGGCGAGAGCCGCAGCTTCTAACTCTCAACCCGACGGACGGGGTCGCCGTCTCAAATTTCAAGGACGGCGTCGCCTCGACGCCGTAAATTCCGGGCGTAGTCCCTAAAAAGTCCGGCCCAAGAACAAATAATAGGCGCTGTGCCCCGCCGTGTCATAGCCCGAACCTAGATAGACAGGGCCGAGGAAGGTATCGAAGGCCAGGAACAGCGAGGCGTCCTTGCGCGTCGATCCGAAGCTCATGTCCCTGCGGGACTGCCAGGTGTTGCCGGTTTCAAGCGACATGCCGACGTATGCGGGGAATTCGAAAAAACCCTCGCCGCCGCGGCCTATCTTGCGAAAATAAATGGCGCGCGCGATCGCATAGTTCGATCCGAACAGCGATGTCGGCGCAAGTCCGGACAGGTTGAAAAACCCGCCCAACGAAAACAGATTGGGTATCACCGTGTCGTTGATGTGGCCGCCGACGACGCTGCCCGCCGAGGTCCAAAACAAAAGCGTGTTGCGGCCGAGCGAGCGGGCGATCAGCCAGTCCGCCTGCACCTTGTCGGAGCGGGTGTCGGCGCCCAAGTCGGTGCGGTTGGCATCCCACTGAAAGGTGAATTGCTGTCCCTCGCGCGGAAAATGCAGGTTGTCGAGCTTGTCGTAGCTGAACTTAACGAACACGTCGCCATTGTTGTATTGCTGCTGCACCAATAGCGGATCGCCCAGGCGCACGCGCGCCGCGCCGTTGGTACGGTGATATCCGGCGCGGATCTCACCCCAATTGCCGAGGTTGCGGCCGATGTCGAAATCCGCTTCGGCCTCGCGGTCGCGGAAATCGGCGATTTCATCGTCCTTCACGTAGAGCTGCAGGTCGCGCGCCTCGATGCGCAAGCTGGGCGCGATGAACCAGGTGTGCGTGGCGTCCAAGGGTTGATAGAACTCGCTCTGCACCCTCGGGTCGCTGCCGATCTGCACGTCGGTCACCAATTCCGCGCCGAGGTCATCGAGTTCGGTCAGAATGAAGCGGGCGGCCGCGTTGTAGCGGCTGTTGCCTTGGAAGTTGTCCTCCAGGTTCAAACCGAAGCGAACGTAATTGGGGCCCCAGGATTTGCGGCGCGCATGCACCTCGAGGCCGGTGTCCTCGGCGCCGGCCTCCCCGCCGCCCGCCAGCGTGAAGTCCAGCGTCTCGAAATTGCCGAGGCCGTACAGTTCGGTGATGCGCTCGCCGACGGCATCCGCATTCAATGGCTTGCCCACCAGCGGCTGCATTTCCGCCATGATGGTCGTCTCGTAGCGTTTGGATTGTTCATCCACGCGCACGAACTTGATCGCGGGCAGGCCCGGCTCGCGCGACGCACGCCGTGCCAGGTATTCGTGATACGCCGCGTCGCCGACGCTCAAGGGGTCGAGCCGCGCCAGCATGCTATGCGCTGCGTTTTCGCCGGCCGCGATGGTCGAATGGGCCGTCGTGAAGTCGGTGGAACTGGCCGTCCCGATGGCAGGCTCGATCAGTACATCCGAGGCGGTCAAACTGGCGCGCTGCCGATCCGTGTTCTTGTGCACCAGAATCGCCAGCATCTGGTTGGAGATCGATAATGCCGAATCGAGCGCGGCGCGCGACTGCAGCGGAAAACTCACGTCGGACACGATCAAGATATCGGCGTGCATCCGGCGCGCCACGTCGACGGGCAAATTCTCCGCCAGTCCGCCATCGACCAACAGCCGCCCCTCAGTCTCCACCGGTGCGAACAACCCCGGCGCGGAAATGCTGGCGCGCATCGCCTGGGCCAGATCGCCCTTGTCGAGCAGCACAGCGTTGCCGTTGACCAAATCGGTCGCGACCGCGCGAAACGGCGTCGGCAGCTTGTCGAAGTCCGTGTTGCTGCCGAACGGCAGCGTGAGCTGGCGCAGCGTCTCCTGCAATTTCTGCCCTTGAATGAAACCCTTCGGCAAGAGAATTTGGCCGTGCTTCAGGCCGAGCGGCAGACGCACCAGAAAATTTCGATCGTCTTGCTTGCGCCGGAATGCCAGCTCGCGCCGCGGCGGAGCATCGCGAAACGCCTCTTGCCAGTCCACCGAGCGCATCGTGGCGTCGATTTGCGCGGCCGTCATGCCGCTGGCGTACAAGCCGCCGACGACCGCGCCCATGCTGGTGCCGGCGATGCAGTCGATGGGGATTTTCAGCTCTTCCAGAACCTTCAGAACGCCGATGTGCGCCATGCCGCGCGCACCGCCGCCGGATAGCACCAGACAGATGCGCGGGCGGACCTGCGGGGCGGCCGGCGGCGCCTCGCCGGAGACCCATTGATAATTGAGCGCCAGCGCGCAGCCCAATCCGAGTCGTATGGCGAGTTTCCCCATGATGGGGAATATATTAGAGCACCACGTCGATCATGGAAGCGGTAAAGGTATTGCTGGCTCTGTCGTACAGTCCTCGGGCAACGAACTTGGTCGCGGGCGTGGGCGTCGCGAGAATCGTGGTGACCTGGGTGACGAAGGGGCCAAAGCCGTTGAACGACGCGATAGGATTGCCGGCGGCTTCGCTGACGGCCCCCGCGCCGATGCTGAACAACGGTACAAACAGCGGCAAGCCATTCGCCGCCGGCACAGCCGCCGCCGGAACGATGGTCGGACTCGCGGGGAGCGTGGCGATGTCAATGGTTTCGGCGCCGATGCGCAGTTGACCGGAACCGAAGGCGGCGTTGGCAAGATCGATGCTCAAGGCCGTGGAGGTCAGCGTGGCAAACGGCGCCGCCGTTCCGCTTCCCGTCCAGCTCACCGCCAGTGTCGCAGGAACGCTGGACTCCGCCTGTACGGATTGCGCCAGAAAATCGGGCGGGCCCGAGCCGAAGGGGGAGACGAAGCCGTCGACCCACAATGGATCGCCCGCTGCTGCCGCGGGAAGCGTGAGCGCACCGGTGTTCACCACAAAATTTGCCGCAGTGGGATCTTGCGCGGCGCCGGCGCCGTTGCCGGCAAAATTATAAACGCTGGCCGGCCAGTTCCCGATGCCCTGCAGACTCATCTGCAGACTGCCGGAAGCAGAGGAAGTGAGCGAGCCAAACAGTTCGGTCGATTGAATGCGCACCGAGCCCGTGTCGGCCGAAGAACCGGTGGAATCGAGAATGGTCACGCCCGCGGACGACAGAGAATAGAGGCCGCGCGCCGTGATGTGCTGACCGACCGCGATGGAATTGAAATCCAGGGGCCCGGCCGAGGCAACCCCGTCGGCGGTGACGAGCGTGCTTGGACCGATGAGTATCTGCGAATCCAGGTCTTCATACTGAACGACTTGCGCCGCATTGGCGAACAGCGTCGCGCCGCGCACCGTCAGCGTGTTGCCGCTGCGCGCGATCACATCCCCCTCCAGGCCGTCGGTGAAGAAATCTTCGAGCGTGCCCCCCGCGACCACATAGACGGAGTGGAAAATGCCGGCGTTGACCCCGGCGGCCGGCGATGGCGTGGGTTCGAAGGTGGTGAATGCCGCAGTTTCCGTCGAGCCTGCGGAGGTCTGTGACAATGCCGTCAGCCCCGGCGAGCCGACATAGGTAACGCCCCCCAAGGTGTAGACCGTACTTGCGTCGTTGAACAATGAGTTCGTGCCCAGGCTGTTGATTTCATCGAAGAATGGCCGCACGACCACCGTGTAGGTACCGGAATTGACGCTCGAATTGATCAGCGGTCCGCGCACTCGAATCAGTTTGTTGTCGGACGCGGTGGTCGCGATGCTGAAGAACGGCTTGACGGTGAGGGTCGGCGGGCTGCTCGTCAGGTTTACCTGGTTCGATGCCGTCATGTCGAAGTTGACGGCAAGACGCAGAGCATTGCTGGTCGCGAAAGTCGGCTGCAGCGTCAGTTGATTGGCGGGATCGAAATTAACCGTAACCGCCACCGTCGAGGGAGCTATGCCGGACGGATCGACGACGTTCACCCGCACCGGCGCGCCGTTCACCATCACGGAAATCTGCGCATTGGTGTAGTCCATCGTGATGATCGCCTGAGTGTAGGTATCGACCGGCAGGCTGGCCGTCGCCCAGAGCTCCGACAGATTGGTGAGCTTGGTAAGATCGACGGACTCGGGGACCGCAATCGCCGAGATGGCACCGTCGAGTTTGCCGATCAGGACCACGGAGTCGACCGTCACGATGTAGCTCGTGAATTGGCCGGCGTCATCGGTAGTGGCCAAGGTGGTCCACGCGACACCGAAGCCGCTATCCAGGTTGTTGTGGTGGCAACCGGCGGCGAGCAAACCGAATGCGCAGGCGGCGAGCAGCGCAACCAGCCGAGCGGCCTTAAGCTTGAACGATGAATGCACTACGGATTCCAACTTTTTTGGGGGAGGGACTTTGATTCAAGGCTGCGTAGAATAAAGGCTTTCGAGACCCGGCGCGCAGCAAAGTTCCATTTTGCGCCCCTTTAAGCGCCCTACGCCTTAGGGACCTGCTGGGTAATGCAGTGGATATTGCCGCCGCCCAGCAACACTTCACGGGTGTGCACCCCCACCACTTCGCGGGTTGGAAACAGGCGATTCAGGGTGCGCATGGCCGCCGCATCGCGGCGTTTTTCGTACGCGGGCATGACCACGCGCTTGTTGCCGATGTAGAAATTGACATAGGAGGCGGCCAGCCGATCTCCGGCGCGGCGCGGATGGCTGCCGGGATGGGCCTCGATGCCCGCCGCTTCCTCGGCCGTCATGATCAACGGTTCGGGCTGATGAAGCCGGTGAATCTCCAAGCTGCGGCCGCGCGCGTCCTTGGCGTGGCGCAGACGTTGATAGGCATCCTGCGAAATCTCGAACTGCGGATCGGAGCGATCTTCCGTCCAGGTGAGCACCACATGGCCCGGACCGGTGAAGCATGCGAGCTCGTCGATGTGCCCGCCGGTCTCGTCCAGATAAACGCCCTTGTCGAGCCATATCACCTTGGTCACTGCAAGATAGCGGCGCAGCTGCCGCTCGATTTCTTCGCGCGTCAGATGCCCGTTGCGATTCGGATTGAGCAGGCACTCCTCGGTCGTCAGGCACGTGCCCTGGCCGTCCACGTGGATGGCGCCGCCCTCCATGATCAGCGGCGTGCGGTACCGATCCGCTCCTTCCAGCTCCAAGACCTTCTGCGCAACTTGGTCATCGCGGTCCCAGGGGAAATACAATCCGCCGTCGAGGCCTCCCCAGGCGTTGAAGGTCCAATCGATGCCGCGCCTTCGCCCTTTGCCATCGATCACGAAGGTCGGGCCGCAGTCGCGCATCCAGGCATCGTTGCTGCTGATTTCAACCACGCGCACATTGCGCGGCAGGCACGCGCGCGCGTTGTAATACTGCGCCGCCGAGACCCCGACGCTGACCGTCTCGCTCGCCGCGATTGCGGCCGCGACCGCGGTGAATGCCGCTTGCGCGGGCTTGGCGCCGAGGCGCCAATTGTCCGGCCGCTCGGGCCAGAGCATCCAGCATCCGGAATGCCGCTCGAACTCCGCAGGCATGCGGAAGCCGTCTTTCTCAGGCGTTGATTTAAGGTTGCGCAAGCTTCACGTCTCCGGCGCGCATGCTAGCATTGCGGCTGCATTTACAGGAGCTTAAGGAATGTCAGACGCCATGGCGGTCAGCTTGAATATCCCAGTCGGGGGCGAAAAGATCGTCATCTCGAACGGCAAATTGCAGGTGCCGGATCAACCCATCATTCCATTCATCGAAGGCGACGGCACGGGCCGCGATATCTGGCGCGCCAGCGTGCGGGTGTTCGATGCGGCGGTGAAAAAAGCCTACGGCGGCAAGCGCAAGATACATTGGATGGAAGTATTCGCCGGCGAGAAGGCCAACAAGGCATACAACACCTGGCTGCCGGATGAGACGGTCAGCGCCTGCCGCGAGTATCTGGTCTCCATCAAGGGACCTCTCACCACGCCGGTGGGCGGCGGCATTCGTTCGCTGAACGTCGCCTTGCGCCAGCTTTTGGACCTGTACGTATGCTTGCGGCCGGTCCGATGGTTCAAGGGCGTGCCCTCTCCCGTCAAGGCGCCGGAAAAGGTCGACATGGTGATATTCCGCGAAAATACCGAAGACATTTATGCGGGCATCGAGTTCGAGCAGGGCTCGGCTGACGCCAAGAAGTTTCTCGATCTGTTCAAGCAAAATTTTCCGAAGCAATACGCCAAGATTCGCTTTCCCGAAAGCTCGGGCATCGGGCTGAAGCCCGCTTCCAAGGAAGGCACCGAGCGGCTGTTCCGTTCCGCGGTGAAGTATGCGATCGACAACAAACGCAAGAGCGTCACGATCGTGCACAAGGGCAACATCATGAAATTCACCGAAGGTGCGTTTCGAAGTTGGTCCTATCAATTGGCGGAACGAGAATTTCCGAACCAAGTGTTCACCTGGGACCAGTGGGAGCGCATCAAGGCCGCCAACGACGAGACGGAAGCGAATGCACAGATGGATGCCGCGCGCAAAGCCGGCAAGGTGATCATCAAGGATGCGATCGCGGACATTACCTTGCAGCAGGTGCTGACCCGTCCGGAAGAGTTCGACGTGATCGCCACCATGAACTTGAACGGCGATTACCTATCGGATGCCCTGGCGGCGCAGGTCGGCGGCATCGGCATCGCGCCGGGCGGCAATATCAATTATGTGACCGGGCATGCGGTGTTCGAGGCCACGCACGGCACCGCGCCGAAATACGCGGATCTCGACAAGGTCAATCCCGGCTCCGTCATTCTCTCGGGCGAGATGATGTTCAGGTACTTAGGCTGGATCGAAGCGGCGGACGCCATCATCGGCGCCATGGACAGGTCGATCGGTCAAAAGAGCGTGACCTACGATTTCGCCCGGCTCATGCCGGGTGCGACCGAGGTCAAGTGCAGCGAGTTCGGCGATATCCTGATTCGCAATCTATAAAGCCTGGATTCGAGATCCATAGCATAAGTCAACGCGCGGCGCCGGCCAGCTTCAAAGGCGCCGGCGAGAGCGCCGCGCGCTGCTTCAAAATGTCGAACGCGGCGATTCGATACGCTTCGGTCATGGTCGGAAAGTTGAAAATCTGCTCGATGAAGAAATCGGCGCTGGCACCGGTGGCGATCGCCGCTTGTCCCAAGTGGACCAGGTCAGTCGCACCCTCCCCCAAGACCTGAACGCCCAGAACCCGCGCGCTGCCGGGCTCGCATAGCAGGGTCAAGCAGCCGGCGGGCTCCCCCGCGATATGGGCGCGTGCCACTTCGCCGAAATCGGCGCTGCCGACGAGCACATCGATTTTCTTCGCCGCTGCCTCGGTGCGGGACAGTCCGGCGCAGGCAATCTCCGGGATGGTATACACACCGCTCGGCACCAAGCTCGTCAGCGCGGGGGGCGGCAATCCCAGAGCCGCGAGCGCGGCGCGCCGGCCCTGATCCGCCGCGGCGCACGCCAGCGCGGGCGGCCCGATGGCATCGCCTGCGGCGTACAGGCCGGGAAGGTTCGTTTCAAAGCGTTCATTCACGTTCACGGTGCCGCGCGCGCTGATGTTCAGCCCCAGCCGATCGAGTCCGATGCCGTCAAGATTGGCAACGCGGCCGAAGGCGGCGAATACGATGTCCGATGCCAGGGTTTCGCCGCCGCGCAGCTGCACTTCGACTTGCGAGAATCCATCAAAGCGCGCGCCGCCGACTTCCGAGCCGCCGCAGTACTCGCCGCCCATGGCGCGGAACGCCGCAAGGAACCCAAGGCGCAGCGCGGGATCGAGAAATCCCAACGGCTCGGCGGCCTTGTCGAGCATGGTCACGGTGCAGCCCAAGGCTGCGAAAATCGAGGCGTATTCGCACGCTATGACGCCGCTGCCGAGCACCAGCATGGAGCGCGGTATGTAGGGCAGGCTTAAAATGGAATCACTGTCGACGATGTGTTCGTGATCCACCTCGATGGCGGCCACATGCCGTGGCCTCGAACCGGTGGCTAGTACCACCTTGGGCGCCTGCAACGCACGGCGTGAACCATCCAGGTGTTGAACCTCGATTCGATGGGCATCCAAAAAGACGCCCTTGCCGCGAATCAACTCCACGCCGTTGCGATTGAGCTGCGCGTGCAGATATTTGTCCTGGGCTTCGATCACCACATCGACGCCATGCAGCAGCGCCGACAGCGGCGCATCGCCGCGCAGCTCGACCGCTAGCGAGCTCGCACTGCCCCGCATCCGCCGGTAGCGGAGCGCCTGTTCGCGCAGTGCCTTGCTGGGGATGGTGCCGGACAAGAGGCAGGATCCGCCCACTTGCGTCTCGCGCTCGACGATGCAGGCGCGAAATCCGGCTTTGGCCGCTTGGATCGCGGCCTTCTGACCGGCGGGACCCGATCCGAGACAGATGAGGTCGAACTCCGAGACTTGCTTCTTCGAGGCTTGCATCTTAAAAGCCCGCCACGCTTCGGACGTGGTCGCGCTTGGCGAGCATGAGGCGCCGGTCGTCGGGGAAAATGCCGAGCTGCTCGAACACCGCATCGTCGAGCACCACCTGCTCGTCGAGAAGCTGCGGATGCAGCGTATGCGTTGCCAAGAGGTGCGCCGCATGCACCGTACCCGCCAAGTCGCTATGTGCGGACTTGCGGTAGTCGCGCCAATCGCTCGCCGCCTCCTGCACATCGTCCGGCAGACGCCAGCTGCTCATCAGCAATCGGCCGAAGCGCGGCTCGAATTCGATCACGAGGTCGGAAAAGGCCTTGGCGTCGATCACGGTGCGCTGCCGGCTCTCGAATCCGGAGAGAATTTTGAGTGCCAGTGCGGCGCCGGTCCGATGCATCAGTGCCGCGAGGAAGGCGCTCTCCACATGCTTGCGCCGTTCGCGGGCAATTTCCTTGGCCCAGAGTCCAGCCAGCCATGCCTCGCGCCACAGCTCTTCGGATTCCGGTTCGTGGCCCGGAGCGGTGAATACTTCGCCGCGCAACATCACGGCCATGGCGATATTGCGCACTTCCGCAACGCCGAGCCATGACACCGCTTGCTGCAAGGAAACGATGGCAGAACGCGGCCGCAGCGCCGGCGAGTTCGCCACCCGCATCAGTTCGCCGGCGAGCGCGGCGTCCGACTGAATCAGGCGAGCAAGTTGCGCAGCATCGGTAGTCCCTTGCGCGGTGAGCTCGGCTAGTTGCGCGCAAACGCGCGGCATGGGTGCGATGTTTTGCGGCGCGGCCAGCGACTCGCTTAGGTGCGCATACGCGGCCAGTGGCTGCAGTGGGGAAGCGACGGGGGATTGCAGACTCACTTCTTGGCACCTGTCACGACGTTCTTGTCGATCTCAATAGATCGGCAAACGCCCGCGATGCTTGAATCAAATCGGAATAAGTTAATGACTTATGTCAAATCAATGGTCAAGTGAAGGCTCGTTCCAAGCTCTGCGCCAGGTCATCCTTCAGATCGTCCGCATCCTCCAGACCGATCGATAGGCGCAGCGTGCCCTTACCCACCCGAGACTGTGACCGCTGCTCCGCCGTGTAGGTGCCGCCCTGCAATAGCTGCGGCGGCATCACCAGTGATTCGGTGGAACCCACGCTCGCCGCAATGGCAAACAATTCCAAGCTCTCTGCGAAGCGGCCGGCCTCCTTGAACCCGCCGTCCAACTCGATGCTCACGACGGTGCCGAAGTCCTTCATCTGCTTTCTCGCCAGCGCATGCTGCGGATGGCTCGCAAGACCCGGATAGTGCACGTGCATGACGCGCGGATGTTGCTTCAAGAATTCGGCGATGAGCAGCGCAACCGCGCACTGCCGTTCGTAGCGCAGGAAATAGGTCCGCATGCCGCGCTGAATCAGAAATGCCGCATGCGGATCGAGCGCAGATCCCATCGCTCCAATGTCCTTGCGCATGGCGGCGATCAGTTCGCGGCGCGCGATAATGGCGCCGCCCATCACATCGCCGTGCCCGGAGGCGTACTTGGTCAAGCTGTGCAGATAAATATCGATGTCATAGGCGCCGTGATTGTGGAACCCAGCGAAGGTGTTATCGAGCACGGTCAAGGTTCCGGCCGCCCTGGCATGGCGCGTCAGGTGCTCGATGTCGGCGATTTTGGTAACCGGATTGGTGGGGCTTTCGAATATCACCAGGCGTGTCGGCTTCTCTTTCAGCACTGTTTCAATGCCGGCCAAGTCCTCGATGGACAGCATGGTGTGCGTCACGGCGAATTTGGCCAGCAGGTGTTGCACGATGTAGCGGGTCGGACCGTACGATTCGACGAACAGCAGCACATGATCGCCCGCCTTGCACAGCGCAAAAAGACTCGCGGCAACGGTGGCGACGCCCGAGCCGGTCAGCAAGCAATCCTCCCTGCCCTGCAGCTCGCAGAGCAATCGCTGCAGCTGCATCAGCGTCGGATTGGAGGTGCGCGAGTAAAAAAATCCTTCGCGTTCGCCGCGCTGATAACGCAACGTTTCATTGGTATCGTCGAACGCAAACTTCACCGACTGATAAATAGGCGCCACCAGCGGCCGATTGTCGGAAGGCACGGCAACTGTGGGCGGATGGTTCACCAACGTCGTATTTTTCATGGATTGCACGATAGTCGATCCGCGCGTTTTAGGAAACGGGACCGCGTGCGCCTCGAACCTTAGGTCGACAGCCGGTTTACGGCGAGGAGTAGCTTCGGAACAGCCGGCTTACGGCGACGAATACCTTAGGGCGACAGATAGCGATCCAGTTCCGCGTTGATGGCGCCCGTTGAGTCGAACAACGGTTCCGCATGCCGGGCCGCGAGGCCAAGATCGCGGTAGCCCTGATCCTGCATCAGCAACTCCCGCGTCAGCATGGCGGGCTCGTGCAGCGTGAAGTCCGCAAGCTTGTGCGCAACGTTGACCACGTTGCATTCCCATTGTACGGCGCCGGCTTTGGCGTAGCTGTCCCAGCGCGCAACCACCGCGGGCACCGGCGGGGGCAACGCCCAGGCGGACATTACGCGCTGGCCGACATCTCGATGGAAGATGTCGATCAGACAATCGTATTCATTGCTCGCAAGCCGTGTACCCGCGCGTTCCGCGACCTCGTGAATGGCGCCGAGCGTCACCGCCCTGCCGATGGTGTGCAGCAGGCCGCACAGGTAGCACAGACCGGTTTCGCGCTGGAGCATATGGCTCAATTGGCGCGACCACAGGGCGCTTGCCAACGAGTGACGCCAAAGCCGGCGTGCCTTACGGTGTTGGCCCTCGACGTGCAGCATCCTTCCCTGCAGGGCCAGTGTGAACGCAATATTGGCCACATCGTCGAGCCCCAGCCAGGCAATGGCATGCTGCAGCGAGGTGATCGGCATGGACGGCCGTTTGGCCGCCGAGGAGGCGATCCGTAGGACGTACTGGGTCAGTGCCGAATCGGTTTGGATGATGTCCGCCAGAAGATGGGCATTGCCGGAATCCCTGCTGCCGCTGCGCACCACGCGCACGGCGACGGTCGGCAGCGTCGGGATCACCAGTTCGTTGCGCGCGATGTAGCCTTCGACCAAGTCCCGCATGGCTTCGAGACTTTCGAGTTCCTCGCGCAAATTGGCGGATAGTGGCACCACTCTTCGGGTAACGGCAGGCGAAACAACGACTTGAGACGACAACCGCGGTTTTAAGATGCGCAACATCGCCTATAAAAATGCGTAAACTCGGTCGAACATGAACGCCGTCGCAGATTTGGCCGACGCAGCGCGACACCCGATCGAAAGAGAGCCGGAATCGCGATTGCGCGAAATTCCGTACAACTACACCTCGCTGGCGGACCGCGAGATCGTGATTCGGCTGCTGGGCGAATCCGCCTGGAACGTGCTGGATGGACTGCGCGCGGAGCGGCGCACCGGTCGATCGGCGCGCATGCTGTACGAGGTGCTGGGCGATATGTGGGTGGTGGAGCGGAATCCTTACCTGCAAGACGATCTGCTCGACAACCCGAAGCGCCGGCGCCAACTGATCACGGCGATGCAGCACCGCTTGGGCGAGGTCCAAAAGCGCCGCGACCCCGGCGATGAAGTGCGCGATGCCAAGGTGCGTGAGTTGCTGCGTGCGGCGGCATTGGCAGTGGAACGGTTCGAGCAGCGCTTTGGGGAATTCGCCGCCAAACGCAAGCGCGCGCTGCGATTGCTGGGAAAATCCACGCGGGCCGACAACATCCGCTTCGATGCATTCTCGCGCGTCGCTCATGTCACGGACGCGACCGACTGGCGCGTGGAATTGCCCTTCCTGGTCCTGATGCCGGACACGGAGGCGGAGATTCCGCACCTGGTACGTGGATGCATCGAGCTTGGGCTGACCATCATTCCGCGCGGCGGCGGCACCGGCTACACGGGCGGTGCCGTGCCGTTGACGCCCTGGTCGGCGGTCATCAACACCGAAAAGCTCGAAACCTTAGGTACAGTGGAACGCTTTGCGCTTCCCGGCAACACTATTCCAAGCGCCAGCATCTTTTCCGGGGCAGGCGTCGTCACCAAGCGGGTCAGCGATGCGGCTGAACGCGCCGGTTTCGTTTTTGCGGTCGACCCGACCTCCGCGGACGCGTCGTGCGTGGGCGGCAACATCGCGATGAATGCCGGAGGAAAGAAAGCGGTGCTGTGGGGCACCGCCGTCGACAACCTGGCGTGGTGGCGCATGGTCGATGCGCAGGGCAACTGGCTCGAAGTCACGCGCCTCAATCACAACCTGGGCAAAATTCACGACGCCGAAATCGCCGGCTTCGAGCTGGTCTGGAAGGACGGTGCCAAGGATGCGGATCAAGCCGACGTGCTGCGCCGCGAGCGGCTCGACATTGCAGGCGCGAAATTTCGCAAGATCGGCCTGGGCAAGGACGTTACCGACAAGTTTCTGGGCGGCCTGCCCGGCGTGCAGAAGGAGGGCTGCGACGGACTGATCACCGCCGCGCGCTGGATCCTGCACCGCATGCCTGCGCATACGCGCACCGTGTGCCTGGAATTTTTCGGCCAGGCGCGCGAGGCCATCCCCAGCATTCTCGAGATCGGGCGGTTTCTGGAGGCGAATGCCAAACTCAAGGGCACGCTGCTCGCGGGCCTCGAGCATTTGGATGAGCGCTATTTGCGCGCGGTCGGCTATAGCACCAAATCCAAGCGCGGCGCGTTGCCCAAAATGGTGTTGCTGGGCGATATCGTCGGCGAGGACGAGGCCGCCGTGGCCTCGGCCACCTCGCAGGTGGTGCGCTTGGCGAATGCGCGCTCCGGTGAAGGCTTCATCGCCGTGAGCCCGGACGCGCGCCGCAAATTTTGGCTGGACCGCGCGAAAACCGCCGCCATCGCCAAGCACACCAACGCCTTCAAGATCAACGAGGACGTGGTGATCCCGCTGGAACGGCTGGGCGAGTACACCGACGCCATCGAACGCATCAACATCGAACTCTCGATACGCAACAAGCTCGACCTGCTTGACGCGCTCGAAGGCTATCTCTCCGGCGAGATCGATTTCGGCGACGCGGAGGATGCCGGCGCGGCGCGCCGCGGCGAAGTGCTCGAGCTGCTCTCGCGCGTGCGGCAGCGCTGGCAGCACCTGCTTTCGAACATGGATGCCGTCGAGGGCGACACAGGCCGCCTTTTCGATCGGCTGCAGGACCGCACGCTTAGGGTGAGCTGGAAGACCGAGGTGCGCGCCACGCTCTCCCGTATCTTCGTCGGCAGCGCGCTGGCGCCGGTATTGGCGGAATGCGATGCCCTGCACCAACGGATTTTGCAAGGCCGCGTGTTCATCGCGCTGCACATGCACGCCGGCGACGGCAATGTGCATACCAACATTCCGGTCAATTCCGACAACTATGCGATGCTGCAGACGGCGAGCCGGGCGGTCGCGAAAATCATGGGCATCGCGCGGTCTTTGAACGGTGTGATCTCCGGCGAGCACGGCATCGGCATCACGAAACTCGAATATCTCTCTGAAGCGGAGCTGGCCGAGTTCCGCAGCTACAAACGCGACGTCGACCCGCATGATCATTTCAACAAGCACAAGCTCATGCCGCAGAGCGATTTGCGCCGGGCCTACACGCCGAGCTTCCGCCTATTGGGACATGAATCGCTGATCATGCAGCAGTCCGACATCGGCGGCATTTCCAACGCCATCAAGGATTGCTTGCGCTGCGGCAAGTGCAAACCCGTGTGCGCCACACACGTGCCGCGCGCGAACTTGCTGTACTCGCCGCGCGACAAAATTCTCGCGACCTCCCTGCTGATCGAAGCGTTTCTCTATGAGGAACAGACTCGCCGCGGCATATCGATACAGCATTGGGACGAGCTGTCGGATGTCGCCGATCATTGCACCGTCTGCCGCAAGTGTTCAGCGCCCTGCCCCGTGGATATCGACTTCGGCGAGGTTTCCATGGGCATGCGCGACCTGTTGCGCCGAATGAACAAGAGGCGCTTCAATCCGGGTACCGCCGCCTCGATGTTCTTCTTGAACGCCACCAATCCGCAGACGATCAAAGTCGCACGCAAACTCATGATCGATTGGGGCTACCGGCTACAGCGGCTTGGCGCTACGGTGCTGCATTCGCTCGCCAAGGCGCAAACCCGGCGGCCGCCGGCCACCACGGGCAAAACTCCCGTGCAGGAACAAGTGGTGCATTTCGTCAACAAACGCATGCCCGGCGGCTTGCCGAAGCGCACCGCCCGCGCACTGCTCGATATCGAAGACCGCAACTACGTACCCATCATCCGGGATCCCGCCAAGGTCAGCAGCGACTCCGAGGCGGTGTTTTATTTTCCCGGCTGCGGCTCGGAGCGCCTGTTCTCCCAAGTGGGTCTTGCGACGCAGGCGATGCTCTGGCACGTCGGGGTGCAGACCGTGCTGCCGCCGGGATACTTGTGCTGCGGCTATCCGCAGCGCGGCGCGGGAGAATTCGATAAGGCTGAAAAGATCATCACCGACAACCGGGTGTTGTTTCACCGGGTTGCCAACACGCTCAATTATCTGGACATCAAGACCGTGGTGGTCAGCTGCGGAACCTGCTTCGATCAACTGCAGGGATACGACTTCGATAGTATATTCCCGGGCTCGAAGATCATGGATATCCACGAGTATCTGCTCGAGAAAGGGGTGCGATTGGAAAATATCACCGGGACCCGCTACATGTATCACGATCCCTGCCACTCGCCCATGAAGAAATACGATCCGCTCATGGTGGTCAATACGCTGATGAACAGCGCACAAAACGGCAACATCGCCCGCAACGAACGTTGCTGCGGCGAGTCCGGCACGCTGGCCGTCACACGGCCGGACGTCTCGACGCAGGTGCGGTTTCGCAAGGAAGAGGAGGTGCGCATCGGTGTCGATGAAATCCGCGCCGCCGGCCACCGGGGCGAGGTGAAGATCTTGACATCGTGTCCTTCGTGCCTGCAGGGCTTGAAGCGCTTCAACGACGATGCCGAAATGGACGCCGATTACATCGTGGTTGAAATCGCCAAGCACCTGCTGGGTGCCGACTGGCTGCCCGAATACGTCCGCCAAGCCAACACCGGCGGCATCGAACGAGTCTTGGTCTGATGGACACCGCTTCTGAAGTTTGCGATGTGGCGGTGATCGGCGGCGGACCCGCCGGCAGCACCGCGGCAGCCTTCCTGGCTCGCAAGGGATACAAAGTGATTGCGCTCGAGAAGGCCCGCCATCCGCGCTTTCACATTGGCGAATCGCTTTTGCCCATGAATCTTCCGGTGTTCGAGCGGCTCGGGGTGCTCGACAAGGTGCGCGCAATGGGCGTGTTCAAGCCTGGTGCCGACTTCGAGGCGAATAACGAACGCGGCTACAACAACTATGCCTTTGCGCGCGCCATCGGCGACAGTCCGCCGCATGCCTATCAGGTATGGCGCCAGGATTTCGACAAGATGCTCTACGAGCATGCACGTGAAAGCGGCGCCGATGCACGCGAAGGCCACGAGGTGCTGAAAGTCGAGCAGCCTGACTCGCGCGACACGCGGCTGGAAGTGCGCTCCGATGACGGCCGCAGCTACAGCATCCGCGCGCGCTACCTGGTCGATGCCAGCGGCCGCGACACGTTCCTGTCGACGAAGAAGCGTCTGCGACGCAAGAACAACGCACATCAGAGCGCGGCGATATTCGGCCATTTTCGCGGTGCCGAGCCGCGCGGCGGCGAGGACGCCGGCAACATCAGCATTTACCGTTTCCAATACGGCTGGATGTGGATGATCCCATTGCCCGACGGCATCATGAGCATCGGTGCGGTCTGCCGCCCGGAGTATTTGAAACGGCGCAAGGGACGCACGACTGAATTCCTGCTCGAGACTTTGCATCAGAACCCCGGACTGAAGGCGCGTATGCAGCGTGCTGAATTGATCGGCGAGGTACGGGTTACGGGCAACTATTCGTATGATTCGACGCAGATGGGCGGACCGGGTTGGGTGCTGGTCGGCGACGCGTTCGCTTTTCTCGATCCGGTGTTCTCCTCCGGCGTCTACCTTGCGATGAGCGGCGCGGAACAAGCGGTGGAGGTGGTCGATGCCGCGCTGCGCGATCCCCGGTGCGAACAGGCGCTGCAGCGCAAGCTGGAGAAACGCCAACGCGCCGGCATGGCTCGATTCTCGTTCTTCATTTACCGCTTCAACGGACCGGTGTTGAGGCAAATGTTCAGCGAACCGCGCAACACCTGGCAGCTCGAGCAGGGCGTGATTTCGATGCTCGCCGGCGATCTATTCGATTCGCCCAAGGTGCTGCGCCGCTTGAGCTTGTTCAAACTGGTGTATGCGATCTGCGGCCTGCGCGATTGGCGCCGCTGGCGATCCGAGCACAAGTACCGGCTGGCGCAGGCGCGATCGGAGTTCACCGGCGGCAATACCCCGCTCGATAAGGGCTGAATCACCCCGTGGGCGGTACCTGCTCGGGCGCACGCTTCTTCTCGAGCGGCCCTGCTTCGGCGGCGCCCTTGATGAGCAGCTTGTTGCCCATCTGGACGTGCGTATCTTTGTTTTGGATCCACACGGCTGAATAGTCCGGCCCAAGGCTTCCCGTCACGACATAGGCCGCGCCCGCCACGGGCGTAAACTTGACGTCGCCATCCACATGATAGGAGGTTCCGGCCATCGCCAATATCGGTGCGGCGTAATGGGTGGACCCGACGATGTGAAAGACGGTTGGACGCGGTTCAACCAGGCGATCGGCGTCCACCGCATGTTGCCCGAACCCATTGCCTCTATTCGCGCTCACAGTTCGATCGAGCCCATTGAGGACCGGCCGGCCGTCGATCGCGTCGACATAAAAGAAGTCCGACTTTCTAGAGCTGTAATTGTAAGTCGAGTCCGCGATGACTGCGGTCGGACCGCCGTAATCCTTCGGCAATACGGAAATCTGTGCGGCACATCCGCCCACGGCCGACACGGCCGCCCCCAGCACGATAATCGCGAGCTTCACCGTCATTCCGTCAGCAGCATCGTTCTGGCATCAACCACATTCTCTACGTCGGCAAGCCGTTCTTTGTCGTCGAACTTGACGCGATACTGGACTTTGTCGGTAATCCAGAAAAGCCATTCGTTGCTGCTGAGATTTGGAACGTCGCTGCTCGCCGGATAGCCTACCGACATGAGGACCTGTTCACGGGTCATGCCCCTGACGAGGCGACCGGCCGCAATCGCATACTGAATCTTCTGCGGAAACGTCTTGATCTTGGCTGCAGGATCATCCTGAACGATATATCGCTTGGCGAATTGTTCGATGGGCAAGTCCCGGCTGTAATCGTTGAGCAAGTTCTGATTCTTGTTTTCAACGACCACCTTCACGTGGTGTTTGCTGTACGAGGTAGCGCGGATCGGAGTACCCACCGGAATGACGTGCTGTTCGGGACCCGCAATGCTGATGTCGCTGATCCCCTGGCCGTCGCTATGCATGTTGCAGCAAAGAAATCCGCTCAGCAGGTCTTCAGCTAAAACCTGCCTCGATACGCATAGGACCATGACGAGTGCCAGAGGCGCCAGCTTCCGTAGCATTATTTGTTCTCCCTGATCCAGGTCTTGCTGCGACGATCCCGCGATATTGTACGTCGCCTCGGCGCGGATTGGCTACCGCGCTCGCGCCTGTTCCAGCTTCGTACGGCGCGCCATCCATAAGCTTACGCCGACGATCATGGTGCTCACTACCAGCAAGGTCAGCGTCGCCAGCACGTTGATTTCCGGGCTGACCCCCAGGCGAACCTTGGAGAAGATCACCATGGGCAAGGTGCTGCTGCCCGGACCTGAGGTAAAGCTCGAGATCACCAGATCATCCCAGGACAGGGTAAATGCCAGCAGCCAGCCCGACAGAATGGCGGGAAATATGATCGGCAGCGTGATGAGGAAAAACACCTTCACCGGCCGCGCGCCCAAATCCATCGCGGCTTCCTCCAGCGCGGTGTCGAAGCTCGAGAGCCGGGAATTGATGATGACGGTCACGTAGGCCATCGAAAACGTCATGTGGGCGATGGTCATGGTGGTGATGCCGCGTCCGGCCGGCCAGCCGATCAACTGCTCGAGCGCAACGAACAGCAGCAGCAGCGACAACCCGGTGATGACTTCGGGCATGACCAAGGGCGCGGTGGTCATCGCATTCAAGGTGAAGCGGCCGCGAAATTGCCGAAAGCGCGCCAGGCCGAACCCTGCGAGCGTGCCTAAGATCACGGAACCCGATGCGTTGACTACTGCGACTTTCAATGAAATCCACGCCGCGTCGAGAATCTCCTCGTTGTGCAAGAGCGAGTGGTACCACTTGAGCGTCGGCGAGTCGGCGGCATCCCAAACGGTCACCAGCTTGGAGGCATTGAAGGAAAACACCACCATGGAGAGGATTGGGATGTACAAGAAGGCAAAACCGAGTCCGATGCAGGTGAGAATGAAAAACGAGCTGCGATAGTTCATCGTGCACCCGCCGTTTCCCGCGCCTGCACGCTTTGATACCACATCATGAACGGCACCAGCAGGATCAACAGCAGGATCGCGACGGCGCTGGCCACGGGCCACGCACGGTTCGAGAAGAACTCATCCCACAGCACCCGCCCTATCATCAGCGCATTGGGGCCTCCCAGCAGCGCGGGAATCACGAACTCGCCCACCGCCGGAATGAACACCAGCATGGAGCCGGCGAGGATGCCGTTGCGCGACAGCGGCAACGTGATCCTGAAGAACGCCCGCCAGGGACGGCAGCCCAAGTCCTCCGCCGCTTCGAGCAACTGCCAATCCATTTTCTCAAGGTTCGCGTACAGCGGCAGGATGAGAAACGGCAGATAGGAGTAAACGATGCCCACATACATGGCAAAGGGCGTGTACAGCATCTTCAAGGGCTCGTGGATGACCCCGAGCGACATCAAGGCATTGTTGATCACGCCATTGGCTTTCAGCAGCCCGATCCACGCGTACACCCGCAGCAGCAGCGACGTCCAAAAGGGCAGGATCACGAGCAGCAGCAGCACGTTGCGAAGCGACGGCTTCGCCCGAGCGATGCCGTAGGCCATCGGATAACCGATGAGCAGGCAGACGAGCGTCGAGAACAACGCGACTTTCAGCGAGTTCGCAAACGCGTGCAGATACAAGGGATCGGTGAACAGGAACGCGTAGTTGTTGAAATTGACCTTGATCGCGATCGAGTTCTTGCCGACCCACTCGAGCAAGGGCTTGTAGGGCGGGATGGCCAGCGTCACGTCCGAAAAGGAAATTTTCAAAACGATGACGAAGGGCACGACGAAGAACAACAGCAGCCAGAGATACGGCAGTGCCACCACCAGTCCGCGGCCGGTAATGCCGACGCGCCCGAGACGCCCGATTAGCGTCGGCGGGTTAACGGGTCACCACCACCGGGCTGGCCGCGTCCCACGACAGATACACCTGTTGCTCCCAGCTGATCGCCTCGGCATGGCGCGAAGTGTTCGGCTGCGTGACGCGCACGACCTTACCTGTCGGCAGCCTGACCAGGTAAATCGATAAATCGCCGAGATAGGCTATGTCCTGCACCGTGCCGCGCACGACATTGTCGGTGGCCGCCGCCGGCGGCGGCGCCGTCGACATAAAGATTTTTTCCGGCCGCACCGCCGCCCAGACGATGGCTTCGGGCGGCGCGCTGATGCCGTGGCTGACATAAATGGTGCCGCCGAGTTCAGCCGACCCGATGCGCACGAAGTCCGGCTCGTCCTCGATGAGCTTACCCTCGAAAATGTTGACCGAGCCGACGAAATCGGCCACGAATTTTGAACTCGGAAATTCATAGATCTCCGAAGGCGTACCCGCCTGGACGATTTCGCCGTGATCCATCACGCCGATGCGGCTGGCGAGGGTCATCGCCTCTTCCTGATCGTGGGTCACGACGACGAAGGTCACACCCAGCTCCTCCTGCAGACTGATCAGCTCGAATTGGGTGTGTTCGCGCAGCTTCTTGTCGAGCGCGCCCAAGGGCTCGTCCAGCAGCAACAATTTGGGCCTCTTCACCAGCGACCGGGCCAGCGCGACCCGCTGGCGCTGGCCGCCGGACAGCAGATGCGGCTTGCGTTTGGCGAATTGGGACATTTTCACCAGGTCGAGCATGGTCGCAACGCGTTCCTGGATTTCGTTCTTGGGTAAGCGGTCCTGCTTGAGTCCGAACGCCACGTTCTGCTCCACGTTCATGTGCGGAAACAGCGCGTATGACTGAAACATCATGTTCACCGGGCGCTCGTAGGGCGGTACGCCCGTCATGTCCGCGCCGTCAATGAGGATTCTCCCTGCGCTCGGCGTTTCGAATCCGCCGAGCATGCGCAGCAACGTCGTTTTCCCGCACCCGGATGCGCCCAGCAAGCAAAAGATCTCGCCCTTGTAGATCTTCAGCGAAACATCGTTGACGGCCTTGAAATCGCCGAAGGTCTTGCTGATGCGCTCGACTTCGACGTAGGGCCGCGCGGACGGATCGTTCCAGGGTTCGGCTTTGACGACGCCTCCCGCCGATGTCGTCATTGGTTACTCACCCGTTTTGAATTTTTGCCAGACTCGGGTGATGGCGCGGGTCTGCTCGGGCGAGTCGGCCAATTGCAGGGTCAATTTTTGCCGCTGCTGCTGCGGCGGGTAGATGCCGGGATCATCCTT
>DATAVX010000078.1:0-6173 GCA_036267535.1 Steroidobacteraceae bacterium | reverse complement strand
TCTTGCTTGCCAATTTACGATCTATAGGCAAAAGTTAATAAGATATTACTCTCTGGAACTTCCGAATTTATCCTTTTCCTGCGCGGGGGTGGGGGAAAAGGGGGGCAATCAGCAACGTCGAAGTAAAGAGTTTGGGCGCTTATGCCAACAGTTGCGCTGTCGGCCAATTTTGTGCGTAGTGCCCAGTGCCCCGCCGGGCGCAAGAAAATCGATTACTTCGATGGTTCTCAACGCGGGCTGATGCTGGAAGTGCGCTGCTCGGGCGGCAGGACCTTCTACCAGCGCTATACCGACGAGCGCGGCCGCGAGCGCCAGTACAAGATCGGCCCCGCCGATGTGCTGACGCTGGAGCAGGCCCGCCGCAAGGCACGCCAGATCGTCGCCGAGGCGCTGCTCGGGGCGGATCCGCAGCAGAAAAGACGCGAAATGCGTGCGGTGCCCCAGTTCAGCCATTTCGTGCACGAGCGCTATCTGCCGTTCGTGCGCACCTACAAGAACAGCTGGCAGACCGATGAGACGGTGTTGCGCCTCCATATTCTGCCGAAGTTCGGTGCGCTTGCGCTCGACGAGATCAAGACCGACGCCATCTCCGAGCTTATCAACCGGATGCGCGAAGACGGCTACGCCAGCGGCACGATGAACCGGGTCATCGTCATCCTGCGTTACATCTACAACCTGGCGCGCAAATGGAAGGTGCCGGGCGTAACGGAAAATCCGGCGGCGGGACTAAGCGCGGGGCCCGAGGTGCAGCGCAACCGCTTCCTCACCGAGGAGGAAGCCGAGCGGCTGATGCGATCGATTCACGTCGATGAAAACCAGACCGCCGCCCGTTCCATCATTTTGCTGTTGCTCACCGGGGCGCGCCGCAACGAAATCACCTTCGCCAAGTGGGAATACGTCGACTGGAAGAACAAGACGCTGCTGGTGCCGAAATCGAAATCCGGCCGGGCGCGCATGATCGCGCTCAATCAATCGGCGATCGCGCTGCTGACGTCCATGCCGCGCCTTGACGGCAACCCCTACATCTTTCCGTCGCCGGTGACCGGGCGGCCGTCGGCCTCGCTGTTTTTCCCCTGGAGCCGGATTCGTCAGCGCGCCGGACTTGACGATATGCGGCTGCACGACCTGCGCCATTCCTTCGCCAGCTTCCTCGTCAACCGCGGCGTCTCACTTTACGTTGTGCAGGGGCTGCTCGGACATTTGCATGCGCGCACCACGCAACGTTACGCCCACCTCACCCGTGAAACGTTGAGCGATGCGGCGGATCTCATTCAGAATGTCGTCGTGCTCCGCGACGTCGAGATCAATGGCGGCGGTCCACGCGGCGGCGAGGGGCCGTTGCTACCGGCGGCGCAGCGCCCGAACTAGCCGGCTCCGCGACCGCCAGCTGCTGCGCGGAAAACCACTCGTCTCATACTCCTTGTAGTCTCACGCGGGCGGCTTGCCGCGCGCGCGGCTTTGCATCCAGAAAAAAGCACCTCTTAACGGGAATCGCCGTAGGGAGATTCCGCGCAACCAGAGTTGCGCAATTCGGCATTCGCCCCAGACCATACCTACTTGGCCTGGCGAGAGAGCGAGCATCTCCGCCGCAAAGAACTGTTCAGGATCAGACAGATGAATTTTTAGCGGACCTAGATCATCCCTAAATTGGCACCGCCTGGATTCAGCACGATCGAGGAGAGGGGTGATCGGCCGGGCGCGCCGATCCTGAATTTTCTCCGGCGTGAAGCGCCAAGCCGGTCCAGTACGTGAAGATTTGCAGCCTGTATGGCGCGGGATTCTATTACATCCCGGGCACGGATACATGCCTCAAGATCGGCGGCTGGATCCGCCAGTACTTGGGCGTTGGCTCGAACGGCAACCTGACCAACGGTCCGTTGGGCACGGGTTCCGTCAATACCCGCGCCAGCAACAACGGCTGGACCTGGAAGACGCGCGGCTATATCACGGCTGACGCCCGCACCCAGACCGAGTTCGGCACGGTGCGCGGTTACGTCGACGTCGGCGGCAGCACGCAAGGGTCGGCTGGCAACAGCGCCTTCAACTCCAACCGCGGCTTCATCCAGTGGGCCGGCTTCACGTTCGGCGTCACGCAATCGTTCTACGACATCTACTCGATGCCGGCGATTTCGTACTTCGGCGGCATGATCAACCCGACCTCGGATACGGGCGACGGCGGTCAGACCGTGACGGCCTACACCATGCAGTTCGGCAACGGCTTCTCGGCCTCGATCTCGGCCGAAGCGCCGCGCACGACGACGGTGTTCAACACCGGGTCAGGGCTCGGAGCTGCTGGTGCCGTTACCGGCGCGCTGACGCAATCGGCGATCTCCGTGCGTTATCCGGACATCCTCGGCAACCTGCGCATCGACCAGGCCTGGGGCTCTGCCCAGATCATGGGCGGCGTGCATGACGCCAGCGGTCTGTACTACGGCGCGACCACGGCAACCGGCGGACCTGGCTATGCCACCGGCTGGTTCGGCGGTGCCGGCTTCAAGATCAACCTGCCGATGCTCGCCAAGGGTGACTACATCGGTGCGCAGTTCAACTACGCAGTTGGCGCCACTGGTTATGTCGATGACGGCGCCTCAAGCGGCACCATCGCGGTGCCGGCTGCAGGTGGCAGCTACGCCCAGTATAATGGCGGGGCGGGCGGCAATGTCGGCTTCGGCGTCGTCAGTGATGGCGTCTACGGCGTCATCGGCGGTGCCGGAACGAGCGTCCAGCTGACCACGACGTGGGGCATCGGTGCGGGCCTTGAGCACTTCTGGACCCCGCACTGGCAGACCTCGGTGTACGGCACGTACATGAGCAGCAGGTACAGCGCGACTGCCAATGCGCTGCTCTGCGCGGCTGAAGCCGGCACCCTCGCGGCCAACGCCGGTTTGACGGTTGCTGCCGGTTGCAACAACAACTGGAACTACTACACGGTTGGTACGCGCACGCAGTTCGACATCGACTCGCAGACCTATATCGGTGTCGACGTGATCTACACCAAGCTCGACCAGAACCAGCCTGGCGTCCTGTTCACGTCTAGCTCGGGCACGCAGCCTCTGGCTGCTCGCACTCTGTCCGACCAGAGCGCGTGGATCGCCGAGTTCCGCATGCATCGCAACTTCTATCCCTGATCGGATCGTTGCGACGTGACGCTAAAGACCCCCGGCGGGAAACCGCCGGGGGTTTTTTTATGAGCACTTTTTTATCAGTAAAGGCATCTCGCCTACGCGCAGGGCTCCGGTCTATTGTGCTTTGCTCTCGACCGGCCGGTCCGTCCGACGGACAATGAACCCCCAGCCAAGTCCACACATCGATCAAACCGCCTATGGGTCCAAGCCTGCTTGTTACTAAAAACTGCCGCCACGGCCGCATCACCTATCTGCGCACCGACACTTATATCGGCAGGTCGCTCGAACTGTACGGCGAATGGTGTGAGGGTGAGATTATCCTGTTTAGCCGCCTGCTTCAGCCCGGCAGCGTGGCGGTCGATGTCGGCGCCAACATAGGAACCCACACGCTGGCGCTGGCGAATCTTGTCGGGCCGGCCGGCACCATCCACGCGTTTGAGCCGCAGCAGGAGATCTACGACATCCTGTGCGCCAACATCGCGAATAACGGCCTGCGCAACGTGACGACTTATCTGGCTGCCGTGGGCGCCAAAGATGGGACCTGCCGCGTTCCACAGGTCGACTATTCGAGCCCGGACAATTTTGGTGCGGTGGCGATCGGGCAGGGTGAGCTTGAAGTGCCGCTCGTGCCCATCGACGGGTTGAATCTGGCAAGGCTCGACCTGATCAAGATCGACGTCGAAGGCGCGGAACCCAGCGTGCTCGCGGGAGCGTCGTCATCGCTTGCGCGCCTGCGACCGATGCTCTACGTCGAAAATAACCAAAGCGAGAAGTCAAAGGACCTGGTGGCGCTCATCCGCGGCATGAAATACCGGCTCTGGTGGCATGTCTCGGCCTATTTCAACAAATTCAATTTTGCCGGCAACCCGCAGAACCTGTGGCCTCGCAACATCGACGCCAATATGATTTGTTTGCCGCAAGAGGCTGTCGTTCCGCCCTGGCCTCTCGTAGAGGTCCTGGATGGCACTGAATTTTCTAGTCTTCGTCTCGCTGTGGAATAGAGCCCGGAATCGCGCGCGGCCGCGGGCGACAGAATTTCATCCATGAGCAAGCGGCCCGCCCAGAACGCGTCCGTCGGGCCCACACTTCAACGCGCAGTCGCCGCGCATCAGGCCGGCGATCTGACGCAGGCCGAGCAGCTCTACAAGACCATCCTGGTCGGCGACAAAAAGCAGTTCGATGCGCTGCACATGCTGGCGATCCTCAACGCCCAGCGCGGGAACTTCGAACAGGCAAACCGTTTTTTCCGCAAGGCCACCGAGATCCGGCCCGACCATGCGGCGAGCCAATACAATCGCGGCAACGTGCTGATCGAGCTCGGACAATTTGACAAGGCGATCGCCTGCTACGCCAAGGCCGTGGCGCTGGCGCCCGGCTACACCGAGGCGCATTTCAATCGCGGCAATGCACTCTTCAAAACCGGCCGCTTTGAAGAAGCCGTCGGAAGTTTCGATGCCGCGCTCCGACTCAACGGCAATGTCGCCGAGGTTCATTCGAGCAAGGGCAATGCACTCGGCGAGCTTGGACGCCATGACGCCGCGCTCGAATGCTTCGACACCGCGCTTCTGCTGCGCCCCGACAACCCGGAAACTTACGCCAACCGGGGCAACGTTCTGCGCGAACTCGGCCGGCTCGACGAGGCGCTGGCGAGCTTCGACAAGGCCTTGTCCATCAGCCCGAACAACGCCGAATTTCACTACAACCGCGGAAACATTTTGCGGGAGAGTGGCCGCTCCGAAGAGGCCCTCGCAAGCTTCGCCAAGGCGCTCGCCATAAACCCGAACGACGCCGAATGTTTTCACAATCGGGGAAATGTTCTCACCGAGCTTGGGCGATATGCCGAGGCGCTTGCCGATTTTGAAAAAGCGCACGCCATAAACCCTGCGCTGAATTACCTGGAGGGCGCGCGCCTGCACGCCAAGATGCATCTTTGCGCATGGAGCAATCTGGCGTCGGAATGCGCGGCGCTGCTCGAGAGCATCCGCAACGGCGCGCGCGCGTCATTGCCGTTCCCGGTCCTGGCCATGAATTCGACGCCGGCCGATCAGCTCAAGTGTGCGCGGACTTACAGCGAAGACCGGTTTCCACTGTCGCCGGGCGCCGGCAAGACCCGTCCTGCACGCGATCGAATCCGCATCGCCTATCTGTCGGCCGATTTTTACGATCATGCCACGGCGCAGCTTGCGGCAGGGCTATTCGAACAGCATGACCGCGCGCGCTTCGAGCCCATCGCGATTTCCTTCGGGCCGGACGACGGCAGCGTGATGCGGGCGCGTCTGCAAAAAGCCTTCGACCGCTTTATCGACGTCCGTCAAAGGTCTGCGCCCGAAATCGCTCGCCTCATCAATGAGATGGACGTTGATATCGCCGTCGACCTCAACGCGCATACGCGCGGCGCCCGGACCGGGATTGCGGCGCTGCGGGCCGCGCCGGTCCAGGTGAATTACCTCTGCTATCCGGGAACGATGGGCGCGTCCTTTATCGACTACATTCTCGCGGATAAAGTCGTCATCCCGGCGGATCAGCAGCTGTTTTACTCTGAAAAGGTCGTCTATCTGCCGCACTGTTATCAGCCGAACGACGACAAGCGCCAAATTGCGGAGAAGACAGTCACGCGCGCGCAGGCCGGCTTGCCCGAACGCGGCTTCGTGTTCTGCTCGTTCAACAACAACTACAAGATCACGGCCGATGTTTTTTCGATCTGGATGCGGCTGCTGCAGGCGGTCGACGGCAGCGTGCTCTGGCTGCTCGAAGGCAATACAACGGCGCCGGACAATTTGAGAGCGGAAGCGATGCGGCGCGGCATCGCGCCGCAGCGGCTCGTTTTCGCGCCTAAAATGGCGGTCGCCGACCATCTCGCGCGTCACCGCCTCGCCGACATTCTGCTCGATACGCTGCCTTACAATGCGCACACCACGGCGAGCGACGCGCTGTGGGCCGGACTGCCGGTGCTGACCTGCCGCGGCACGACATTCGCAGGCCGGGTCGCGGCGAGCCTGCTGACCGCGGTCGGCTTGCCGGAACTGATCACGGACACGCTCGGCGATT
>DATAVX010000077.1:0-209144 GCA_036267535.1 Steroidobacteraceae bacterium | reverse complement strand
CTGTCGGCAACTGGCACTAATCCCCGTACAATAGCGATCGCCAGGGGCCGGAGTGCCCTCGCCAATGCCGGCTTAGCACAGTGGTAGTGCAACGGTTTTGTAAACCGTAGGTCGGGGGTTCGAATCCCTCAGCCGGCATATCTCTCCTTAAACATTTCGATCGACGTTGCGACGTTTTCTACCGTTTTTGGGCGCCCATTCGAACCCCCAAGCGGTCGCGCTGCTGCGCGAGCTGCAGCCCGCCACGGGACAAGGCCCGTACGTATTTCCCATCGCTTCGCAGCCGCTTAAGACCGATGAGCAACAACGGGGTAAGCGGTGACGTAGGGCCGAGTTACGGCCAAGACCGGGCACTGGACCTCACGAACTCATCGCCTTGAAGCAGCCGTTCGCTGCTTGGGGTAAGCTTTGGCCGGAATCCTATGGAGTCCAGTCAGGTTGCAAGGAGCGCATCGAAGCCATTGGATAAATTGGTCCCGCTTATACGACGTCTTCGTCACCAAATTAAACGGTAGGCCCCAAGGCAGCCACGTACATATGAAATTCGACGCATCATCGGCGAAACAACTTTTCGCGCAGAAGGAGACGGATGAGCTGGTGCGGATCGCGTTTCTCGAAGAGGCATATGTCGATGACGCCAAGTCACTCGCCAAGGAAGAATTGGCTCTACGTAGTTTCGATGCGGGGAACACGCATGAAATTGACCGTGTGCGACTTGAAACTGAACAACAGCGAATCAAGCTAGAGGAACTTCAGCTGCGGGGCCTCGAAGCGGAAGAAGCTATTCCCTCATGGCGTCAAACGGTGCGACGATGGGCGGCGCCGTATCGCGTCGGGCTCACTTCGTTGGCACTCGTCTTGGCCGGATTTTTTTGGCTAAATTCCGTTTTCAGCTGGGGTGTATTCGCGATTGGCGGGCGAAGGTCTGGGGGAATAGGGGTGCTTGTGATGCTCACTTGGTTCGCATTCATTGCTCCAACTCGAAGAGAATTCAGAGACAGGCGCAATTCTCTCGATGCCAGCCGCAAAGGAGAGTCCGACTAACATGTGTTGGAGCGATTCGCGGGTCTGAAGCCGGATAGCTGCCGTTCGTCGCTGGCGGCTATGGGCCGAGAGTTCGCGTTCGGGCGCGAGCCTGTGGTTAGAAGAAATGAATCATCTGCTACCATCCCGCGTCATGAAAACTCTGCCAAACATCCATGACCACTCGCTGCTCGAATATCGAGTTGATCTCGCAAATCGTCGAATTACGTTCACTACTCTGCCCGAATCAGCCAGATCGTTACCCAATATTCCGCCGGTCAAAACCGTGTTCGAGGGTCGCGAGGGACATCATTTTGACCTAGTCGCCTCCGGAGCGATCTTTCTTGATATTGAGGAAGCGCCGCTAGTGGAGTTCCTCAAGGCTCACGAAACGGAGCTTGATAAAGGTTCCAAATCTGTCGGCGCGCCCTCATGGTGGGGTGGCTCAATTGAGAAGGCGTGTGCCTTTTTGATAGAGCGAAATGTCCACGCCTTTGAGATCAATTCGTCTTACGGATTCTCCGGTTGGGTGTTAGCCGCGCATGTTCGACAGGAGTGATGGGAACGGATGGCTCGCGTGCAAATGAGATTATAACTGACGTAGTCCGTGCGATGGCCTTCTTGGGCCATGCGACCGATGTCGTGTGACCTGATCTGATGCCGCAAAGCGGCCGCTTGCAACTGACCGTAGAGGCCCCCGCGCGGTTGGAGTCTCGATTCTATCTGCTCTGACAGAGTCGTCCGAGAGCAGGTACAGGAGTACGCCGGTGGTCAAAAGATGAATCAGCGCCGCTCATTCGCTTCAAGTCGATCGAACTTGAATGTTGCAGGCAACCTGCCCCGAAACTTGCGCAGCCGCGCCAATAGTTCGCGCGTGCCGGGCGCCTTGGCTATTGCGAACGCGTGCTTGGCAGCAACCTGAATTTCGATCTGATCGCCCTCTTCCAGTCCGAGGGCGTCCACCACTGTCGCGGGAAGTCGAACTGCCAGGCTGTTACGCCATTTTGAGACTCGCATCGCAGGACCTCGTAGATATACATTTAATTACGAGTATTTCATCGAAAATATCGTTTGGCGAGATCGCCGTGGTAGGCCCATACCATCCGGGATGAAGTGGACGACGGACACCCGATTGAGATCATCCGAGTTATCCCGGCCCAACGGCGCCGCGGGTAACTTCAGGGGTAACTCAATTTCAGTGGATTCTATGACCCAATAGAATCACCGCGATAGCGCGATTATTCGAATCCCTCAGCCCTTAAACATTTCGATCCACGTTGCCACCTATGACTTGCCGTGCGATAGCAGTTAGGCAGCTTTCACCTCGCGTGTAAAATCTGATGGACCATGGTGTCCCTCTCTGATCGCAACGAGATTTAATAACTACTCGATAGAGCAACAGATGGGATCAAGATATTCGCGCCGGTTGACCACAAATCGACAAAGAAACGAAAAAGCCGAACGGGTTCATCACCTATGCGAAAGAGCGCGTGGAGGTTATGGGCGACGACAATAGATTCGCACTTTCCGAGATTCTCAACTTTGCAAATGCGCGCGGCTCTAAGGCACCATTTTATCACCGTATTGATGAACATAAGATTGGTGCGTTCGGCCATTCAATTGGTGGCCTTGCAGCTGCCAGAACCTGCCAGATTGATACCCGAGTCGATGCCTGTATGGATCAGGACAGCGATGACGATCGGGGCTCTCCATTCATCGTTACTCCGCTTGACGAAACCGAGAAACAACCGTTCCTGCTATTTGATGTTTCTTCCGGTGACCTCTGGAGCCCAGCGACGGTAACCCCAAGCGACGCCGATCTAGCCGCGCAGAAAATGACCAGGCCGAAATACATGGCTCTGCTCAAACAGCATCAGACTAACGAGATCCATCAGCTTGCCGGCATTGTGGGAGGCAGCTATCGGGTAATGCTCTTCGGCCTGCCTGGATTTATCCATCGAAGCTTTACAGATCAAACCTTGCTCGACTTTAGTGGGGATCCGCTCGGGAACAACTTACGCAATTTCCAGATCGCGCAAGCCTTCGTACTCGCCTTCTTCGATAAATACCTCAAGGGAGATCACAACACGGCCCTCGATACCCAAACGCCAGTCGATGCGCGAGCAAAGGTCGTGCAGTTTCCCGCACACTAGCCGACGGGCAACCGACTGAGATTGCCCGAACTATCTCGGCTCAACGGCGCCGCGCGGTAACTTCCGGGTAACTCATTTTATTGCGATTCCATGAGTCAATAGAATCATGGTTATAGCGCGATTATTCGAACCCCTCCGCCCCCCTTTTGCGTTCTTCAACATGTGCGTTCGGAGCGAGTCTGTCCTATGCTGCGTGGCTGCGATGAGCCATGCACATTGGGGGTACCAAAAAATGATGATTGCGGCGGTAAGGGCTAAACGGTTCGCGGTGCTGATGTGCGCCGCCTCGGCCATGATTCTCACAGTTCAATGCGCACAGGCGAAAACCCAGAAGCCTCCCTTGCACGGTCGGCATTGGATGGCCATCACGGGAAAACCTCTTGCGGCAACCGCAGGAGCCATGATTTTTAACAAGGGCGGTAATGCGGTGGATGCTGCCTGCGCGATGATTGCCGCGACGTCAACGATGTGGGACACCCTCTCTTGGGGAGGCGAAACGCAGGCGTTGATCTATAACCCCAACACCGGGAAGGTGATCGGCATCAATGCGCTGGGCGTGGCGCCGACCGGTGCAACTCCCGAGTTCTTCCATGAGAAGGGCATGCGCTACCCGCCCGAGTTCGGACCGTTGGCAGCGGTCACCCCCGGCACGCCGGGCGGCCTCATGACGATGCTTGCCGAGTATGGCACGATGAGTTTGGCGGAAGTGCTGGCGCCCGCAATCGAAATGGCCGACGGCTATCCGGTCGAAGCGGAGCTATCCAACACGATAGAGCACTACAAGGACCAGATCGCACAATGGCCCTATTCCAAGAAAACAATTTTGATACATCCGGGAGACGCGCGAGAAGGACCTCAGCCGGGAGAGATGTTCCACCAGCCAGAGTTGGCGGCCACCTTGCGCAAGCTGGTAGAAGCTGAGCGGCAAGCCAGATCTCAGGGCAAAGACCGCAAGGCCGCCATTTACGCGGCCTACGATCGCTTCTACAAGGGTGACATTGCAAAGGAACTGGTTCGTGGCACCCGCGAGCAAGGCGGCCTCTTCACAATGGAAGATCTGGCCAAGTGGAAGGTGCACATCGAAGAGCCCGTCCACACCAGTTACAAAGGCATCGAGGTGTACAAACTCACGAGCTGGCAGCAGGGGCCGGTCATGCTCCAGGCTCTGAACATCCTGGAGAATTTCGATTTGAAATCGATGGGCTACGACAGTGCCCATTACATCCATACATTGTATCAGGCGATGAATCTCGCCTATGCGGACCGCGACTTCTATTACGGCGATCCCGATTTCCCGCCGCAATCACCTATTCGCGGACTGCTCTCCAAGGACTATGCACGCGAGCGCGCCAAGCTCGTGCGAGCCGATCACAACGACCCGGACGTTCGGCCCGGCGACCCGTATCCGTTTCAGAACGGGACAAATCCGTTTACGGCTATTCTAAACAAGTGGCACAGCAAGATGCCCACGAAGACAGGCGATTCTGCGGCCCAGTGGAGTCCGACGGCCATGGCAGAATACGACCGCACATTCCGTCTCGGGACGACGAGTGTGGAAGCGACTGACGAGAAAGGCTGGGCCGTATCGGTAACGCCGAGCGGCGGCTGGACTCCCGCCGTCATCGCCGGCCATACAGGAATCGGCTTGAGCCAGCGCATGCAGAGCTTCGTGTTGGATCCGAACGAGAATCCGTACAACGTTCTGGTCCCTGGGAAGCGGCCGCGCGCGACGCTCACGCCCACCTTGGCATTGAAGGACGGCAAGCCGTTTCTGGTGTTCTCGGTGCAAGGAGGCGACACGCAAGATCAGAACTTGCTGCAATTCTTCCTGGACGTAGTCGAATTTGGATTTACCCCGCAAGAGGCAACCGAGGCGGCCAATATCACCAGCTATCAGATGCGCGACTCCTTCGGTGCGCACGAGTCGATCCCGGGCAGGCTCACGGTCAATACGGCAACGCCGCAATGGGTTCGTACCGAGCTCGGCCGAATGGGTTACAAGCTCGACTTCCAGGAGCGCAGCTCCGGCCCGATCAACGCCATCGAATTGGACCGTGCCCACGGGACGATGTGGGGCGGCTCGAGCAACCACGGAGAGGACTACGGGATCGGGTGGTGAAAATGCGTAAGGTTTCGGCTGCCGCGCGGTACTGGTAGAGTAGCGCTCATCACAAGCCTGGATTTGGAGAGCATCTATGAGCACGGCAAGCGGCTATAGAATCATTGCCGCGATAGCGGTTTTTCTGGCTGTGTCGGGTTGCGATATCTCGGTAGACGGCGATGGTTCGAACAAGGTCAACGGATCGGTGCACATCGCCGCAGGCCAAGCCGCCGGAGATGCGCGAACGGTCAACGGCTCGATCCACGTCGATGACAACGCTACGGTCAATTCCGCGGGCACCGTCAACGGCAGCGTGCACCTCGGCGCGCACGCAACCGCAAGCTCAGCCAAGACGGTAAACGGCGCGATCACCCTCGGCGACAGCGCTCATGTCACCGGCCCCGCTGATTCGGTGAACGGCGACTTGACCTTGGCGAACAATTCCGAGGTGTCCGGTTCTCTGACAAACGTGAATGGCAAAATCAACCTGACCGCGGCTCATGTCGGCGGCGGCATCAGGACGGTCAACGGCGACATCAGCATCATGGGCGCCTCGCACGTCGAGGGCGGCATACTGGTGAAAAAGCCGAGCGGCATCTCATTCCATAGCGAAGATCCGGTCATCGTCATCGGTCCCGGTGCGGTCGTTCAGGGCGAATTGCGCTTCGAGCGTGCTGTAAAGCTCTATGTCAGCGACAAGGCGACCATTGGGACGGTGACGGGTGCGACAGCCGTGACGTTCAGCGGCGACAACCCACCGAATTGAAGATCATAGAAGGGCACATCATGTTAAATCTCCGCCTTCCTTCCTTAATCGTGGTCGCGGTCATCGCAGCGGGCGGATATACAGCCGCCGCGGCGGTGACCGATTCTGCCCTAACTGCGGCAGTCGCCAGTCCGGCTCGCTCCGCCGCCGCGGTTGCGCGCGATAAGGTACGCCACCCCGTCGAGGAGCTGACGTTCTTCGGAATCAGCCCCAAATTGAATGTGGTGGAATTATGGCCGGGAGGCGGCTACTGGACCGACATCTTAGGTCCTTACCTCGCACCGAGCGGGCACTACACGGTCGCCTTGCCGCCGGCAAGCGATGCAGAAAATAGCAGCGTCGTGCGCTTTCGCGCACGCATCGCCGCTGAAAAGAGTCGGCTCGGCACCATTCATGAATCGACCTTAGGTCCCGATCACTTCGAGATCGCGCCGCCCGGTTCCGCGGATCTCGTGCTCACGTTTCGAAATCTTCATAACTGGATGAACGATGGCTATGCCGCGCAGGCGCTGGCGGCATGTTTCACGGCCCTGAAGCCCGGCGGCATTCTCGGCATTGAAGAACACCGCGGCCGAAACGATATCCCTCAAGATCCTAAAGCCGAAAGTGGCTACGTCCGGCAAGACTATGCCATCGCTCTGGCCAAGAAGGCCGGGTTCGTGCTGGTGGCATCCTCGGAAATCGATGCCAATCCGCGCGACACAAAGGACTGGCCCAAGGGCGTCTGGACCCTGCCGCCCACCCTGGCGATGGGCGATAAGGACCGCGACAAGTACATCGCCATCGGCGAAGGGGACAACATGGTCCTCAAATTCCAAAAGCCGCGCTGAGGCGGTAAAGCGCATTTAGGCGGTCTTCTGTTCGGCGAGACCGAGCTCCTTGGTCATGATCTCGCGCATGGCGAATTTCTGCACCTTTCCGGTAATCGTCATCGGAAACTCGGTGACGAAGCGTATATAGCGCGGAATTTTGTAATGGGCGATCTGGTCTTGGCAAAACTCGCGAATCTCCTCTGCGGTACAGTTCGTGCCTGGCTTCAATTGAATCCAAGCACAGATTTCTTCGCCGAATTTTAGGTCCGGAACACCGCACACCTGCACGGCCTGCACTTTAGCGTGCCGGTAAAGGAATTCTTCGATTTCGCGCGGATACACATTCTCGCCGCCCCGGATTACCATGTCCTTCAGACGTCCGGTGATGTTGCCGTAGCCATCGGCATCGATCACGCCAAGATCGCCTGTGTGCATCCAGCCGTCCTCATCGAGGACCTCGCGGGTCTTTTCAGGATCCTGCCAATAGCCCTTCATCACCGAATAGCCGCGGGTATGCAGCTCACCCTGAACGCCCCGCGGCACGCATCTTCCGCTCGAATCGACCACCCTAACCTGGACGTGCGGATGGACGCGGCCCACGGTCGAGACACGGCGCTCGAATGAATCGTCGGTGGCGGTCTGAAAGCTCACCGGGCTCGTTTCGGTCATGCCGTAGCAATTGGTGATTTCCGCAAGATTCATCTGGCTGATCACGCGTTTCATCACCTCGACCGGACACGGTGAGCCCGCCATGATTCCCGTCCTCAGGCTCGACAGGTCGTAGCGAGCAAATTCGGGGCTTTCCAGTTCGGCAATGAACATGGTGGGCACCCCGTACAGCGCAGTGGGACGCTCACGATCGATGGCCTCCAGCGTGCTCACTGCGTCGAAGCTTTCGGCCGGATAAATCATCGCCGCCCCATGCGCGATCGCCGCAAGATTTCCCATCACCATACCGAAGCAGTGATATAGAGGTACCGGAATGCAGATTCGATCCCGCTCCGTCAGTTTCAGTCCAAGGCCGACAAAGTGGCCGTTATTCAAAATATTTCGATGACTTAAAGTCGCTCCTTTCGGCAGACCCGTGGTACCGCTGGTAAACTGGATATTGATCGCATCGTCCGGTTTAAGGTCAGCACCGATTTTGTCCAGCCGGACGCGATCGGATTGCGTTCCTCGCTGCAGTACGTCTTCAAAGTTGAGGCATCCTGATGTACGCGTGCGTCCCATCCGGATGACGAGCCTCAGTTGCGGCAGCTTTGCACTCGATAGCTCATTGGCAGAGCAGTGATCAAGTTCGGGGGCCAGGGTCCGCAGCATGCCGATGTAGTCGCTGCTCTTGAGCCGTTCAGCCGTGACCAGCGCACGGCAGCCGACCTTGTTCAGACAGAATTCCAATTCGGCCAAGCGATAGGCGGGATTGATATTCACCAATATCAATCCCGCTTTGGCACTGGCGAATTGGGTGACCGTCCATTCCGCGCAGTTGGGCGCCCAGATGCCGATACGATCGCCCGGATTCAATCCCAGCGATACCAATCCCGCCGCGAACAAGTCCACGCGTTGCTGGAGTTCTGCATAGCTCCAGCGCACTTGCTGCGCGGGAACGATCAGGGCATCGCGGCGCGCGAATCGATTCACGATTTCGTCCAGCGCACGTCCGATAGTTTCGTTCCTGAGCGGCACCTTGCCGCTGCCTTCGACGAAACTTAAGTTCACAAGGCACCTCCTCTTGAACACGCATTGTACTGCCCCAATCCAGGGAGCAACGAGCCAAGAATCCATGACCGTCCGCCGCCTACTTTTTCATCCGTTCTGGCTATTTCTCTTGCTGCCCGGCTACATCGGTTGGCGGCTCCTGTCGGCGTTGTCCGTGGGACCGGCAGGCGTCGCTGCGGGCGTTGTGCTGCTCATCGGTGGCTGCCTGTTTATACCGTTCTCGATGCGCACCCGGGTGCTGCGCAACCGCCGACTCGCCGATCGCCTGGCGTGGGTGGGATTGACGGCGATGGGCTTTTTCTCGTCTTTGTTCGTGCTGACGCTGCTACGCGAGATCGTTCTGCTGGCGGTAGAGTTGACGGTGTCCGGTCCCCAGGCGCAGCAATGGATCGCGCCGAGCGCACAGGCGACTCTGATTTTGGCTCTCTTTATCACCGTGGCGGGCTTGTTCATCGCGCGCCGGCGGCCTTCGATCGTCGATGTCAAAATTCCCATAGTCGGCCTTCCTGCGGCCCTGCACGGCTTTTCGATCGCTCAGATAAGCGATCTGCACGTGGGCCCCACCATCAAGCGGGCATTTGTCGAAGGCATCGTCCGGCGCGTGAATGATCTCAAGGCCGATTTGATCGCGGTAACCGGAGACTTGGTCGACGGTTCGGTGCAGCAGCTTTCGGCCCACACCGCACCCCTCGCCGGACTGACGGCGCGCCACGGCGCCTACTTCGTCACCGGCAATCACGAGTATTACTCGGGAGAACGAGCCTGGACTGAGGAGATTCGGCGCTTAGGCTTGCGCGTCCTCAAAAATGAACACGTTGTGCTGCGGCACGACGGCGCCTCTCTCGTCTTGGCCGGTGTGACGGATTACAGCGCGCATCGTTTTGATCCCGCCCAGCGCAGTGACCCGGCGGCGGCGCTTTATGGCGCACCAACCGATGCCGGAGCAAAGATCCTGCTGGCGCATCAGCCGAGTTCGGCGATGGCTGCTGCCAGCGCCGGCTTTGACATACAAATCTCAGGGCATACGCACGGCGGCCAGTTCTGGCCGTGGAATTTGTTCATACACTTGTTTCAGCCGTTTTCCAGTGGGCTGCACCGGCTCAAAGGCCTATGGATCTATGTGAGCCGCGGCACAGGCTATTGGGGTCCGCCCAATCGGTTCGGCGTTCCGTCGGAAATCACGCGAATTCGACTGGTACCGGCGGCGGCCTAGGGCAAAACTTCGCGCGTCCCGGCAATTCGCCAATGACTCGCGCAACTCGCGCAATTTCGGCGGCTTGCCAAGAACTTTGTCGACGTGAGGCGGCGTCTCGCGCTGGACCTCACAACGCTTCTGCCGAACTTGGATAAAATCGGAATCGGAACGGCGCAGCTTTTCTCCAACGACATGAAATCCAGCCAAGAGAATAGGACGGCTCATCACCTGGTTTGGATTTGATGGGCTGATCGTTCCTTCGGCCCGATTCGAAGGCAAGAATCTCGTCATCTACCCCGGCCACGCGAATGAGAGCTGTTCCTTTACGACAGTAAGCCAGAAGATCCTATAGAGAAGCTTCCTCCGCCGCAGCCAGGTGTATTGAGATCGGGATTACAACTCGCGGAGGAATGCTTCGCGCAATCCAGACCTAGGCGCCAGCGCGTCGCGAGGCACGCAAGATCCAAATCAGTTCGCCCTCCTGCTTGCAGAAGAACTGACCGTGCTTGATGGCGGCGCGACCGGTGATCTCGATAAAGCTCGAAGGTGCTTTCGGTGTCTCAAATATGCTGGGCAAGGAATCGTTCCATCGCGCCGTAGAAATCGAAGCGATTTTCCTCGTTGGCGAATCCATGCCCCTCGTTGTCCTTGACCAGGTACTCGACCTCGACTCCGCGTTTCCTCAAGGCTTCCACCATCTGATCCGACTCCGATTTCTTGACCCGCGGATCGTTGGCGCCCTGCGCGATTAGAAGCGGGGTGCGGATAGCATCGGTGTGCAAAACAGGAGAAGCAGCCTCGAGCAGCGCTTTGTCTTTTTGGGGATCTCCGATCATTTCATGCAGCATATCGATATAGGGTTTCCAATACGGCGGAATGCTGTTGAAAAAAGTGAAAAGACTCGAAACTCCCACGTAGTCGACCGCCGCCGCGTATAGCGTCGGGGTAAACGCCACACCGGCCAAGGTTGCAAAGCCGCCATAGCTGCCGCCGTAGATCGCGATACGCTTCGGGTCTGCGATGCCCTGGTCGATGAGCCACCGTACGCCATCGGTGATGTCATCCTGCATGGTCTTGCCCCATTGCTTGAACGAGGCTTGCCAGAAGCTTCGGCCGTAGCCGGTCGAACCGCGAAAGTTCATTTGGAAAACGGCGTAACCGCGGTTGGCTAGAAATTGAACCTCAGGGTTGAAGGACCAGGTATCGCGGTGCCACGGGCCTCCATGCGGATTGACCACAACGGGTAAGTGTTTCTGCGTTGGACCTCTCGGAAGAGTCAGGTAGCCGTGAATGACGAGGCCATCGCGGGCGGTGTATTGCACCGGCCGCATCTCGGCTAGATCCTCCTCGCGCAACCAGGGAGCCTGTTCGCATAGGAATTGCAATGTGCCCATCGTCCAGTCAAACAGGTAGGTTCTGCCCGGCATCTTGTCGCTGTGAGCCACGACGATAAACTTGTTCTCCTCCTTGTTGCGCGACTTCAGGGCGATCTCATAGCCGGGCAGCATGGATTGAAGCGCATCGAACATTTCCTTCGTCTGAGCGTCGAGGAACTCGTAGTGCATTTTCCAGGTGTCGTAGCTGACGGCGGTCAGCACCCGGCGCTTGGGCGAATAGGTCACGCCCGCCATATCCACGTCGGAATGCTCGAACAGCACCTCGTCCTCAGTGACCGTGGCCGGATCGAAAATAGCCAGCGCAGTCGTGTTGCGGCCGATATTGCTGCGCACATAGAGCTTCTTGTTGTCAAACGTAAATAACTCCGGCGACAGCGTCTCCTTGAACCCGGTCGTCAGCACAGGCTTGAATTCGTCGCCCTCCCGTTCGCGGTAGAGGAGGGTGCCGTTTACGCCGTCGGTCGTGACGGCAACGCGCAGCCTGCCATCTTGATCGGTTTTCCATCGGGTGATGTTGCCGGGATTGCGGGCAATGAGAACTTCTTCGCCGCAGATGACATTCAGCCGGAACACGTCGAAAACGCCGGAATCGCGGCGGTTGTGAGCGACAATGATGTGTGCATCGTCCTCCAGAAGAGTGTCGATGATTTGCGCACGCACTTTGTCGCCCGGCGTCAGATCCTGCATGTCTTGGCCGCGCAAGTCGACCGAAACGAGATGAAGATTCTCGTCCCCGCCGAAATCCTTGACATAGAGAATTCGATTGCCTTTCCAGAAATAGGCGTAGACGTCGCGCGCCATTTCACTGCTAACCCGGGCTGCCGGACCTGCACCATCGAGCCGTTTGACGAACACATTGAGCCGCGACTCGTAGGGGGCCAAATAGGACAGATATGCGCCGTCGGGGGAAACGCGATGTCCGGTTTCCGTAGGATTTCTGAAGAAATCGCGCATTGGGATGCGTGGAGTGGAGCCTGCGGCAGGGTTCATTTTGTCAGATCCTTCGAGAGTAACGAGATTTTTGGCTAAATGTAAATGCATATATACATTTACATATGGACTGACGTCAACTATGATTGACGAATGAGAAAGCCCGATCGAACGCTGGAGCCGCAGCAAGCGCGAAGCCGCGAATCTCTCAGCCGGTTGCTGAAGGCGGCTGTGCAGGTACTGGGACATCACGGCGTGGCCGGGGCGACCATCCCTCGCATAGCCGGACTGGCAGGATTGACGCCGGGCGCCGTGTATCGGCGCTTCGACAACAAGGATGAGCTGTTGGAGACTGCGATCCTGCGCATTCTTGAGGATCAGGACAAACACTTCCGCTCATCCCTTCCCGTGGAGACCGCAGCGGAAATTCCGCTTCCGGCACTCGCTGAACAGCTCATTGCCAGTCTGCTCCTCAGCTATCGCCGGAACGCAGCTTTCTTGAGGGCGGTCCGCCAATTCCAGCAGGGCAAGGAGGGCAGCGCATTTTGGAAAAAAAGCATGAAGCTGCAGATGCGATTTTTCGAATATCTGGTCGCGGTTCTGGTCGCGAGTGGAAATGAGATCAAGCACGAGAATCCGCGCGCCGCCATTGCCCTCGGACTCCTCATGGTCATCGGGACACTCTGGGAGGTGGTTGTGCTTCCAGGCGATGGAAAGCTGTGGAAGGAATTGCTGCCGAAGGACGATCATGTCCTAGGGCGCGAACTGACGCGATCTTTTCTCGCCTACGCGGGCGTCGAACGCAGGGCTCGGTAGTTTGAGGGTATTGGTGGGGGCGCGACACCCGCTCATTCGGCCGGCCTTCGGCATCGAGCAGATTTTGAGCGCGCCGTCGCTCATTCAAACCGCCTTCCCGGCCCGGCCGTGTTCGCCGCGTGGCAATTCATCCATCAGCAGTTCGGGTTGCGTCGTCGCTGGCGAATTTGCCACCGGGCCGCACGGTCGCTAAGCTCCGTAAATGAAGCTCGTCGCTGTCATCGTGATCTTCGCAATCGGCCTGCAGGGGTCTGCCGTTGCGTTCGCGGGGATTTCTCCTTTAATGTCCACGGATTGCCAGACCGCTGCAGTTTCAGACTCGGCAGCATCGCAAGACTCCTGTTGCCCCACGGGCAGCCACACGATGAGCTGCTGCCTCGAAGCCTGCTTTGGCACAGTCGCGGGAGGTGTCGCAACCACACCGCAGGTGCCCAATCGGCTTGGATTTGCGACGCTGGTTCCGCAATTTGTTTCGACTCAATTCTCCTCGCGCGGCGATTCGCCGCTCATACGCCCACCCATTCTCTGAAGCCACTCTAGTTCCGTCTTAACGACGGTGTCGGCGACATCAGCAGTTGCGCCGTAACGGCGCGTCTAGATTTCGGCGCCCTCTTGGGTTAGCTCAAGCTTTGGAGAGTAGTCATGTCTCGTTCATTCATGGGCGCTCGCGCGCCTCGGCTGCGCCGTCGAGAGCGGCGAGCCACTGGTTGGTTTGTCTTCGCGTGCGTCTCGCTGTTCGGTCTCTCGACAGAACAGCCGACCGAGGCTGGTACTGCCGCCTCTGCCCCCACCGAGGCCGTCGCGCGCTTGACGATGGAAGAAGCGGCCCGGCTTGCTTCGATCGATCAACCTCTCCTGACTGCACGCCAGGCGAAGATTCAGGCGGAGGATCAGCAAGCAATCGCTGCCTCACAGCTACCCGATCCGCAACTTTCTGGCGGTCTCAAGGAACTTCCGATCGATACATCGGAGGCGTTCAGCACGCGCCGCGATGACTTTACCGAATTCACGATCGGTCTAAGTCAAGAGTTTCCTCGCGCCGAGAAACGGCGCCTGCAGGGCGCCCGCAAGCAGCTCGAAGCGGATGCGGACCGTGCGGCGCTCGACAATGAGCAGCGGATGGTGCGTCGTGATGCATCGCTTGCATGGCTCGATGTATATGAAGCCGAGCAGAGCCTGAAGCTCGCCAAAAGCCTGGCCGATGAGGCGATGCTGCAGGTGCAGTCGTTCGAAAAGGATTACGGTAACGGCAAGGCATCTCAGGCCGACTGGCTGGCGGCGAAGATCGACGCGGGGCTCGCCGCCGATAAAGCGCACGATTGGCTGCATCACGTGCTTCGCATGCGTGCTGGCTTGAGCCGTTGGATCGGCGATTCAGCTGAGCGGCCAATCGCCGAGGCACTGAGGATGCCGGCGACCTTAGGTCCGCTACCGGGTCTAATGGCCGGTGCCGACCATCATCCCGTGATCGGGAATCTCGATAAACAAATCGAGGCTTCAGCGACCGAAGTTGCCCTCGCACGGCAGTCCTACAAGCCGGATTACTCCGTGGAGGTGTACTACGCCTACCGGCGTGAGTTTTCCGACTTCGTGGGCGTCCAGTTCAAGGTGGGCCTGCCGTACTTCACCAGGAATCGACAGGATCGCGGGGTTGCCGCGGCACTTGAGCAATCCCGTGCGAGCGAAGATCGCAAACGCAACTTGCTGCGAGAGCTGCACGCGGAAGTACATCAAGATTACGTGGATCGACAACACTACGAGGAACGCGTCGCCGACTTCGACGCTTCGATCATCCCCGATGCTGAGCGGCGCGCCGACACTGCGCGCAACACTTATCAGGCCGGCCGCGGAAACTTCGATACGGTCCTTCTCGCGCGCCGTGCCCTCCTGGATATGCGCCTCCAACGTCTGGCCCTGGCCGTGGAGTCAGTGCGCGCACAAATTCGGCTCGACTACTGGAGCGCAGCAAAACCTTCCGCCGGAGAAACACCATGAACCGCCCCAGGCAGATTGCCATGCTCGTGGCTTCAGTGGCCGTGATCGCGATCTTAGGCGGCTTGGCGCTCCGCTCTCACGAGGCACGCCCGGCTAAAGAAGCCACCGCCCAAGAGGCACCGAGTTATTGGTATGACCCGATGCACCCCACTCAGCATTTCGACAAACCGGGCAAATCTCCCTTCATGGATATGCAGTTGGTGCCGAAATATGCCGACCGATCGATGAGCGGCGGTAGCGGCGGACCCACCAGTATCGAAATTGATCCGCGTGTTATCCAGACCTTGGGAATCCGTCTCGCGACGGTTGAACAAGGCAGTTTTGCGCGCGCGGTCGATTCCGTTGGACTGGTGGCTGTCGATGAGCATCGCATTGAAGTCATTCAGGTACGGGAGCCCGGCTGGGTCGAGCGCTTAGATGTGCGAGCGGTAGGTGATGCGGTGCGGCGCGGCCAACTCCTTGCGGGTGTCTATTCCCCGGATCTACTGGCCACGCAACAGGAGTTCTTGATCGCACGCGCCTCCAAGGATCCCAATCTGATCGAAGCAGCGCGCCGGCGGCTTGGGCTCTTCGGGCTGTCGGACGCACAGATTGCTCGTATCGACAAGACAGGTCAGGTAGAGCGGCGAATCGACTACTACGCGCCATTCGACGGGTACGTGATGGAATTGGGGGCCCGTCAGGGTGCCGCCGTCGAACCCGGTGCGGCTCTCTTTCAACTCGCTAACTTGAGCAGCGTCTGGCTGATTGCCGAGGTACCCGAGGCGCAGGCTGCGTGGATCAAGACTGGCAATTCGGCGCAGGCGCAAGTTCCAGCTCTGCCCGGCGAGCGCTTCACCGGCAAAGTGGACTACCTCTATCCAGAACTCACGCAAGCCACCCGGACGTTGAAAGTCCGAGTAATCATCAACAACCCCGGCCGGCGTTTGCGACCGGGGATGTTTGCATCAACGCATTTGGAAGGTCCCTCGCAAGACTCCGTGCTGACCGTGCCCACCGAGGCGGTGATCAAGACCGGCACGCGAAGCGTCGTGATCCTCGCCGAGGATGCTACCCACTTTCGCCCGGCGATCGTGCGGGTCGGCACGGAGCACGGCGGCCGCTCGGAGATTCTGGAAGGCCTATCTAGAGGGCAAAATATCGTCGCTTCGGGGCAGTTTCTCATCGACTCAGAAGCGAATCTCCGCAGCGCATTTGACGCCCTCGCCGGCTCAAATGAATCGACGCAGAAGGATACGAAGCCGATGTTGATGCCGGCGCCCTCGCAACAATCTCCGGATGAGGTGCACTGACATGCTGGCCTTCCTCATCCGCTGGTCGATCCAGAACCGCTTTCTCGTGCTGATGGCAACCTGCCTGCTTGCCGCTTGGGGAATTCATGCAACCCTCGCCACACCGCTCGATGCCCTGCCGGACCTCTCGGACACGCAGGTCATCATCCGCACTGAATTCCCCGGGCAGGCACCGCAGGTGGTCGAAGATCAGGTCACTTACCCCTTGACCACGACGATGCTGTCGGTACCCGGTGCCCGCACGGTGCGAGGCTATTCCTTCTTCGGTGACTCCTTCGTCTACATCATCTTTGACGACAAAACCGACCTCTACTGGGCGCGATCGCGGGTGCTCGAATACCTCGCCCAAGTCACCGGAAGGATGCCTCCGACGGCCAAACCCACTTTGGGACCCGATGGCACCGGTGTCGGCTGGATTTACGAGTATGCCCTCGTTGATCACAGCGGCAAATTCGACATCTCACAGCTACGAGCACTGCAAGACTGGTTTTTGAAATACGAACTGAAAAGCGTGCCGAACGTCGCTGAGGTCGCGAGCGTCGGCGGTCTCGTCAAGCAGTACCAAGTGGTGCTGAATCCCGATCGCCTCCGTGCACTCGGTATCACGCTCAGCCGCGTGAAGGAGGCACTGCGCAACTCCAACAACGAGGCAGGTGGCTCGGTGCTGGAACTCGGCGGGGCCGAGTATGCGGTTCGCGCCACTGGGTATCTCAAGAGCTTGGAGGATTTTCGTAGTGTGCCGGTTGGATTAGGCGCAGGCGGCACACCGATCCTGCTCGGTGATGTCGCGCGCATCCAAATAGGGCCCGAACTTCGTCGAGGCATTTCGGAACTCGATGGCAAGGGTGAGGCAGTCGGTGGGGTGATCGTCATGCGCGCTGGTAAGAATGCGCTGGAAACGATTGATGCCGTCAAGGCTAAAATCGCGAGCCTCAAGGACAGTCTTCCGGCCGGCGTGGAAATCGTGCCGACCTATGACCGCTCGGAACTCATTCATCGGTCGGTCGCGACGTTGCACGACCGGCTGATCGAGGAATTCATCGTCGTTGCGTTGGTGTGTGTCCTATTCCTGTTTCACCTGCGTTCTGCATTTGTTGCGATTGTCAGCCTGCCGCTCGGTATCCTTGCCGCCTTCACGATCATGAATTGGCAGGGCCTCAATGCCAACATCATGTCGTTGGGCGGCATCGCCATCGCGATTGGCGCAATGGTCGATGCAGCCGTGGTAATGATCGAGAACGCTCACAAGCATCTCGAGGCTTGGAATCACCAGAACCCCGACAGGCGGCCGACTGGCGTGGAACAAGCCCGCGTCATCGCAGAGGCCGCGGTGGAAGTCGGGCCCGCGCTATTCTTTAGCCTCCTCATTATCACCTTAAGCTTCGTACCGGTCTTCACGCTCGAAGCCCAGGAGGGCAAGCTATTCGGGCCGCTAGCCTTCACCAAGACGTATTCGATGGCCGCCGCCGCAGGCCTCTCGGTGACCCTGATTCCGGTGCTGATGTTCTATTTCGTTCGCGGACGAATACCGGACGAGCGCAGCAACCCCATCAATCGATTCCTAATCGTCCTGTACCAGCCGCTGCTTGATTTCGTACTTAAGCATCCGAAGGCAGTATTGACTGTATCCGCACTACTGCTGATTTCCGCCATCGTGCCGTTGACCCAGCTTGGGAGTGAGTTCATGCCGCCCCTGGTGGAGGGCGATCTGCTGTACATGCCCTCCGCCCTGCCGGGGCTGTCCGCCGACAAGGCCTCCCAGCTACTCCAGCAGACCGACAAGGTGCTGATGCAATTTCCCGAGGTTCAGCGAGTGTTCGGCAAGGTAGGCCGCGCCGAAACGGCGACCGATCCTGCGGGGCAAGAGATGTTCGAGACCACGATCCAGTTCAAGCCACAGTCGGAATGGCCGCGTGGCATCACTCAGGATCAGCTAATCGACAAAATGAACAGCGCCCTGCAGATACCCGGACTGTCCAATCTCTGGGTCCAACCGATCCGTAACCGCATCGACATGCTCTCGACCGGCATAAAGAGTCCTGTTGGAATCAAGATTGCGGGACCGGACTTGAAGATCATCGACAAGATCGGCAGTGAAATCGAAGCGACTGTCCGGGCGGTCCCTGGCACGCGGTCCGCGTACGCTGAGCGTGTCCAGAGTGGCCGCTACATCGAGGTGCGGATCGATCGTGACCGCGCAGCACGTTTTGGACTCACTCTAACCGACGTGCAACAAGTGGTTGCGCTCGCCATTGGCGGCGAGAATGTCGGCGAGACTGTTGAGGGCTTGGAGCGCTTTCCAATCAATATTCGGTATCCGCGGGAGCTTCGCGACTCGATTGAAAAGGTCACAGTGCTACCCATCGTAACCGACACGGGCGCGACTACGACGCTCGGCGCCGTCGCGGATCTGGTCGTCACCGACGGGCCGCCCCAAATCCGAAGCGAGAATGCGCGCCTGAACGGATGGGTGTACGTGGACATCACCGGGCGCGATCTTGGGCGGTATGTCCACCAGGCGCAGCGGCTCGTCGCCGAGCGCGTTGCATTGCCGCCTGGATATTCGATCACCTGGTCAGGTCAGTTCGAATACCTAGAGCGAGCAGCGAAAAAACTGACCCTCGTCGTACCGGTGACGCTCGCAATCATCTTCGTACTGCTGTACCTCACTTTCCGAAGCCTGACCGAGGCGGGACTGATAATGGTCACACTACCTTTCGCACTGGTCGGCGGACTGTGGCTGCTATTCTTGCTCGGCTACAACCTGTCGATCGCCTCCGCAATAGGATTTATCGCTCTCGCCGGCGTATCCGCGGAATTTGGCGTCGTGATGCTGATCTATCTCGACCACGCCATCGCAAAGCATCGGACTGCGAGCCGCTTCAACACCGAAACCGACCTGATTGAGGCGATCGGGGAAGGCGCGGTACTGCGTGTCCGCCCGAAGGCGATGACGGTCACCGTGATTATCGCCGGCCTTCTGCCAATCATGTTGGGCGGCGGCACAGGCTCTGAGGTCATGCGCAGAATCGCAGCTCCCATGGTTGGCGGCATGATAACCGCGCCAGTGCTTTCGATGCTGGTGCTGCCAGCTGCCTATTTGCTGCTGCACCGGCGCGACATGCGAAAGATATCGACGATTCCAGATGCTCAATGATTGGACAGAATGAGCACTTTCCAAGGTTTTTCACGTTTACACGAAGGATCTTCACTGTGAGCAAAAGCGGACACCGAGCCCAACTTCCAGAGCATCCCTCGGGACTGAGAGGCGCTGCTCGATGAGCTGGCACGATGCTTTGTCCAAGCGGCAGTCGCGAGACTTCCTCAGGAGCTACATCAAGCCGGCGAAGGACTTCGAGACAAATCCCTCTCTGTAGGAATTCAAATGAACAAGCGAACCCCGAGCGAGCAGTGGCTGTACGGCGGCCGCGGCAACGCCGTGCCGGCGAAAAACAGTCGACGCGGCGCCGACGGTGGAGTCGACGACGACAAGGAGCAGAACACGCCATGGAGGCCCTCATATGATCTGCGCGTGCACCGGCGCGCGCAGCCTGGCGCATGGAATGGCCTATCACAGTTAACGTATCTTGAGCGCTCCTATTCCGCGGGCGGATTCAATCGCTCGGCAACACGGGCTCACCCATCGCGAGATATCTCATCGATCAAAGCTCTGTTTCCAACGATTCCACCCCGCGTGGACTACGAGTTGACCAAGCTCGGGCGCAAGTTGATCGTGCCGTTGAAAGCCCTCTCCAAGTGGGCGCGGGAAAACCGACCGGCGATGCTGGCCGCGCGCGAGGCGTTTCAGAGAAGAGGACAGCACGGGTCGCCACGCACGCGCTTTACGGTCCCGAAATAGGCTTCGTGCTCACGCGAACAATGTGAACCTGGGTTTCGCGGGCCGCACTTTACGTTGCTGGCGTTGGGTGAGAGACCAGCGCGACTCGAACGCCTGGCCGCGCGCTCTATTTCTCGTGCTTGATGCAGCTGGCCAGCGTCGTCCCGCGTGACCACGCGCCTCAATTGGCTACTCAAGTCATTGCGGGCGCCGACCGCGCCCGACGGCCCCTAAGGCCTCACCCGCAGACCAGAGCGCGACCCCAAAAAGCGTCAGATCTTTGACGATGAAGCTGCTGAGCGCCGGGTCGAGTTGCGGCGTCGTGACGAGGAAGCTCAGAGTGATGAGCAGCGAAGCAGCGATGCCGTAACTGCCGATTGCTGAGATCCGCGGCGCAAAGGGACGCGAAGCCATCATCAGAGCGAGCGCGATCTCAACGACGCCGATGATCCGCGAAGACAACTGCTGGTCAAATAGCTTGGGCAGCCAGAACAAGAACGGGCTGTGAACCAGCAGTGGATGAATCGCCGCCGCTTCGGCGGAGGTGAACTTCGCCACCCCGAAGGCCAGGAAGAATAGAACAATGCTGTACCGCGCAATCACATCCCCTGCCGTTAGAGTCAACTTCTGCAGAGTTGTCGTCGCCATCGCACCACCCTTGATCCTTGCTAACGGATAAAATTGCCATAAATGTTGCGTAGTCCAATTGTCGGAACCGCACCGCATGATGGCGACGGCGAAAGCGGCTGTGCGCTTGACACTGTTCTAGGTTCCGGTTCCCGGTCTTTACACCACTGCGGAACCGGAACCGGGGACCTACCTCAAATAACTCGGCCCATGGCTATCCAAAGGGATGGGCACCCTCAGCGCAAGTAGTGACGCCGAAACTCGCGACGGTGCCGCGCGACGGCAAACTGCCGCTTAGCCACGCGCCTTGCGTACCGTCGGCGCACGTGATGGGACCTTGCACGATGCCGTTGTACTGGCCCTCGGCCGTTCTGAACTGAAACACGCCAAAGGGAAAGTTACTGCTGGGCGAAGCCCTTCCCGCCACCAGCGGATTGCATATCGCGCTGGTCGAGATCGAGACCTGGATGAAACAGACCTGACCACTCAGATTGCCGGCGGCATCTTCGGTGAGCATGAGTTGCATCTGCTCCGTGATGACCGGTACGCCCAGCGTAATGGTACCCGCGTAGTCGCCGGCAATCTGCGGCACTGGCCCAGCCGCAACGCCGCCACCCCCACCTGGCCCGCCGCCACCTGTTCCGCCGGAGGCGACGGCCAAGCTGACAGAAATCAATGCAATCGAGAGTGCGGCGCAGAACCTGCTCCCTGCGCGTATCGCCGTCTTGGAAGTAATCAAGGCAATTCTCCTAATGTGACTTGCAATTCGCGCGCCCTGGCGACGCCGAAGTGAGCGGAGTCTACTGCATGCGGAAACTCTCCCCGTCTCAATCCAACGTCACGTCCGCAGTACAAACCACTCACGAGTGGCCCAGTTGTTTTTTATAATTGTGGCTCTCGAAAATCTGCTTTGATGAGAGTATCGCAAGTCATGGCGCGCTGGCGCCGCTACTGGCCTTGGCGCCCCTCCATGTTCGGGGTTTCGACCCCGCTGAGAGAAAATACAAGCCAGGCCGCGGCTCGTCGCAGGCATGCACTGTAGAAGAGACCCACATTACTCAGACTGGAATGACTCCCGATTGATGTTGGATTCTTGAGCCTAGTCGGCCGACGGCACGGAGTGATGCTCGTGCGCGATACGCCAGTCGCCATCGACGTTGCGCAGTCCGATTGTAAGCCTGAACAGGAACCCCTCTTTCTCCGGAGGGCCGCTGAACGTGCCGGAGCCGCACCGCATGATGGCAACGGCAAAGGCAACCTCTTTGCCGGCAGTAATCGCGAGTTCCTCGATATCGAACGCTTGTGACGGCTTGTGATACTTGAAGAACAGATCCCATGTTTTCTTGTATTCACCCATTCCGCGCGATTGCAGCGGCGGCGGGACGTCAAACATCACGATATCCTGCTCATGATGGGCAAAAATACCGGATAGATCGTGCCGACGGACAGCGTCCGCCCATGCTTCGATAATCGCTTTGATTTGACTGTCGGCAGTGCCGTTTTTTTGCATCATGTCTCTCACTCCGATTATTACCCCATCTATTTGCATATGACGAATGTGGGTGCATATTCGACATCAATGGCATTCAGTCCTCGTTACCCATCCAACATGCGCCTAAATGTCCATCGCCAGAGTCAACATGAAGTTGCGGCGAAGTTGAGGAAGCACGAGATTGAGCGGCGATATCGTAAGACCCGAGGCATTTGTTAGATTCGCTACATCGAAACGCGCCGAACATGGATGCCCGAAAAGCTTGCGCGCATAGCGCAGACCGGTGTTGAGTGTTGAAAGCGGCGCCAACTTATAGGCATCGCTATTGGTTTCGACTCGAGAGGAGAGCGCGGTCCATTGCAGCGAAGCAGCCCATCCATTCCAGCTCGTTGGCGCGTAGTCGACATTCACATTGACGGTGCGTGGCACCGGTCCGACTGGCACTGTGCCGGCCGCAATCATCTGCGCAGCCCGCCGCTCGACCTCGGGTTTGAGTAGCACGAACCCCGCGACGACGGAAAGGCCTGCCGCTCCAGCCAGGGTGGCGGACCCCTCGACGCCCCGAGTGCGCACTTCGCCGAGTTGCGCATAGCGATTGTTCAGATCGACATTGAAGTAGGCTTTGTGAACGTCAAAAACGCCGAGCACGAACTGTAGACCGCTACGTGGCACGGCCTTGATGCCCGCGTCCACCTGCCATGTAGGCGTTGCCGGCGGCGGCTCACCGCGATTGATGGCCGAGTTCGGCGCATTGACGGAATCCTCGAGCCCGCGAGTGTAGCTGCCGTAGAACGTGACGACACGGCCCGCCTCGACCGTAAGACTCGTGGTCGGCAATACGGTCGCCGTATGCTGAGGGGCGCCGGGGGATCCCGGCGTGGTGATGTTGCGGCTGTAATCGGTTTTGAGGAAACCTAGGCCGAGCGTGCCAACGCCGTTCCAGCGCTCGAAATAGTTCACGCCAACTCCGGTTTGACGGGTTCGATCTCGACTGGTGGCGGAGAAGGCCAGCGCCGGCTCCGACACGGGTGCGTTGCGATCGATGGAAACGACGTCCAAGTCGCTGAGTGAATCGCCGCCGTAATTCCGGTCAACCTGCCGAGCGCGCGCGGCAAACTGCAGCTCGTGCTCGTGTGCGCCGTCGCTTGTCCGCCGCGCGAGTCGCAAGTCCCCCGAGTAGGAACTCGCCCTTAAGGGTGGCACCACATCCATGATGTGATCGGCCGTACGGTTGGGCAGAAGTCCGATCAACAAGTCATTGAAGTTCTGTGGTTCATCCTCCAATGAGTGGAACAGACCCACTGTCATAGTCCAACGGCCGCTGAGTCCACTTCTCGCGATCACGCCGGCAGTGGTTTGCTTCCAACCCCAGGAGCTCCAGTCTTGAGACGGCAGCTGCGCCTCTTGAAAGAGCGGCAGTGGATGTACGCCGTCAGCGTAAACAAAGGGCAGCTCGCGGTGCTCGCCCCCACCGATGTAGCCAAAGAAGGGCACAATTTCCACATGCTCGGAGGGCCGAAAGCGCAGCAGCAGAGCCGTCGCGTACTCTCGACTGCGCCGTGCCGCCTGGTAGTCGAAGTCCTGGTAGTCGGCAAAATTGACGCCGACACTCAGAGTGTCTTTGATGAGCGGATATTGAGTATCGACCTGTAGCGAAGACTCCTCGAACGGGCCTCGTGTAATCACGGCACTGAGGCCTGCATGGTCTCCTGGCGTGCGCAATGCATAGTCGGCTATGCCGGTTGGGGACGGAAACGGATACGACTGTGCGGCAATCCCCACTCGCATGCAGCTGCCGCTGAAGAGCGCGGTATTGTTGGTGGGCGTCTGCTGATCGAAGTACAACCCTTCGATGCGCAAGTTACCGGCCTGGGTCGGATTGAAGCCGCGTGCGCTTGTGGGTGAGTAAAGGCCGATGGTCTGCAACCCGACGCTTGTTCCAAAGGCATCGCTCGCGGCGGTAATGGCGTTTTCATCGGCGCGCTGCGCCTGCGCAGATTGCGCAGCCAGCAAGGCGGTTGCAACCAACAGAACGGCAGCGGCCACGCTACCCATAACCGCTGCGTGCTCACAATCTCGCACGATGTTATCGGTCAATCTGCGATAGGAAGGATGTTAGCAGCCGATCGAATTGCGCCGGCTGGTCGACGAACACCGCGTGGGCAGCGCCTTCCATGATCTCGATCCGGCCCTGCGGCAGGCTCGACGCCATGGTCTTTTGCGCCTCGAGTTCCTGAGATGAACTCGAGGCGATCACCAAAGTCGGTCGGTCGAACTTAGCCAACGCGGCCGAACGATCGACACCAAATAGATCTGAGATTAGCATCGCCTCACCGATTGCCGTCGGTGTTTTTAGCGCTTCGGCCACCAAGGCGTCTAACTCCTCGGGCGGCATGCGGCGCTTGATAATCGCCCGCATCATGCCGCGTGTGTAGCCCTTAGGATCATCGGCGTAGAGGGCAAAAAGGCCGAGTTGCCTAGCGGCAAACTGCGGGCCTTTGGCTATCGCATCGGCGCCGCGGGAAATGGTGGAATCCACGAGTACGATTCCGGCTACGCTCTGGGTGCCGAATTGCTCCACGTAGGCGGCAACGTCTTGCACGCCTTGTGACCAACCGACTAACACGACTTGTCCAGCATTACGTTGCTTGAGGATGACATCGAGGTCGCGCGCTCTCTGTTCTGGCGTGTCTCCCTCCGTGGTCTTGGACGATTCGCCCTGTGAGCGCGGGTCGATGACAATCACCCGACGTTCCCTGGAGAAGGTCGCGAGTTGCTCCTTCCAGATCGAAGCGGTGAGCCTCCAGCCGGGGATCAGAACCAGCGTGTGTTTGGTGCTGGTGATGCCCGCATCGCGGACGTGGATCCGTACGTTTGGCGATACCTTGACGAATGAGTCCCGTGGTGCGGTTGCCGACTGCGCTATCGACAATCCTGGCGGACTCAAAGCAACGACCGATATGCACAATACGAGCATCGATACCGATACAAACTGCCGGGAACATTTCATATGCACACACCTGCGTGGGCTGCAGATTCCGCAGCGGTTGCCTTGAATCTGAAGAGCGGCGCCTGGAGACGCAGGCGCGCCATCAACGGTGAAGTGCGCAGCGTCTTACAGTCGCTCCAAAATCGGTGGTCGACAATCACTTCAGACCCTTTTGGATCGCCATGCCGCGGTAACGAATCGACCAATGTCTTGTGGCCATAGAACCGTGGCCCACGACGAACGCTCCAATGAGGTATCCCAGAGTAATGTGACAGCGTGCTACCCAATGCAAAACCTGAGTGGGGACCGGGGCTCCAACAAAATAACCAAGATAGTTAACGACACCGCCGGCCGCGCTCCCGGTAACTGCCGCCAACCCGAGCCCGTGAACCGCACCAATCAAAGGACTGCGTGGTCCCGGTAGCTTGATTCTCAGCAAGGCCCTCAAGTCCTCGGCGAGAAGTTCCCGGCTTTTGCGCTCCGTCCAGGGAAATAAGGAGCGGACGCCCGGATGTGAAGCCGGCACACACAGCCACAGCCAGTGCAGTGTGCAAACTACTGCAACACCGAGTCCCAATCGCGCATGAACCTCAAAGGCCTGACGATGCCAGTCGCGTACCCCCAACCCGACTCCTGCCGGAACGTGCATCACCAGGCTCAACAGCAATTGCCCTACCACGCCCACGGCCAACAGCGCATGCAGCGCCAGAGTGACTGAGTCGTACCGAGGGACGCCTCGATCAATCGATTTTAGTGGACTGTGCATGCTGGTCGATGTCGTTCGTCTACTTTCCATCTCGCACGTACCGATTGATCCAATTGACTTCCCAAGTCTTGCCACCGTCGTCGGAGAAGGCCTGTTCGGATTGGGCGGTGTTTTCGGTAATCTTCCAAATGGAGAAACGCACCAGTACCGTTCTACCGTTGATGGGTTCCTGATCATAGAATTCGCCGCGGCCGTTCTTAAACTCGCCTACGGCAGGAATTCCCAGCATGCCGACGCCCGGGGTGGCAAAATCAACGTTCCATTGGTGGGTCGAGGGGTTGTACCAACGCAACGACAGCAGCTCGAGAGGGCCATCGGATTTGAATTCCACAATATTGGCGCGGCCGTCCCAAATCTTCTTCACCACCGTGACGCCGGTCATTTCCACCCAGTCCTTCGATCCGGTCAACGGATGCAACATGCGGGAGGATCTTTCCTTCCACGTTCCGAAATAGAAATCAAAGTCATGGGACCCATCGCAGAGCTGCCCGCCGGCTTTCGCGCCAGCCACATCGGGCGCGGCTGGAGAAATCCCTGCACAAGCGATTCCTAGGAGGACGGCACAAGTTCCCCAGATTGCGACCCGTGGGAGCGAAGAGGCGTTCATGATCGTTCTCGCGTTAGATCTGCGATAAAAGCCGGCGCCCAGGTCTTGCCGCCGTCGTCGGAATACGATTCTTCAAAATGATGAGAGTCGGGTTTGATTTGCGACCAGACTGCCCGAACGAGAACTGAGCGGCCGTTCACGGTATCCTCCGCGACCAGTTCACCGCGGCCGTCACTGAAAGTACCAATGAGCGGCGGATTCAGAAGACCCATCTTGCTGTTGATGAAGCTCTGGCTCCACTGATGAGCGGTCGGATTGTAAAGAAACAGAGTCATTCCCTCCCAGTGCCCGTTGGGGCCGTCCGCCTCGATTTCTTCCAACTGAGCGCGACCACCCCAGACTCTCCTTACTGTGACAGTTCCATCGAGTTCCATCGAGTTGTAGGAGCCGGATAGGGGCTCGAGAATGCGCTTGATGTGAGTGTGCCAAACGCCATCATTGAAATCGAAATCATGCTGTCCGTCACGCTGCACCGCTGCTGGTGGGTGTGCGTCCTCGGCGACTGCGCGGACGGGTGGTCCTAAGGCAAAGGCAACCACTGCGCCCGTCAGAAGCGCAGCCCTGCTGCATTGAAATACCTTCATCGCCCTTCCCTCCGAAACTAATAGGCTACAGATTTTGCATTCAAGGCAACACATCCATAAAGGACCACTTGGAGAGAAAACATGTGGACCACATTCAATCGCGACGGCGAATATATGACGCGCGTGGCAGATGCAATCTCAGCGCCTACGGCGACCGTCGGTACTGAAATACAACGTTCGCTGATCTCACCGAGAGTCGACGTCATAGTCGTGGACGCAGATTCATTACCGCGGGTGAAGTAAACAACCTTGCCATCGGGTGAGAAAGCCGGCGACAGATCGTCCGCTGGACCCGACACAATTCCCGGTGCGAAGAGTTTCGGACTGCTTGAACTCGCCGCCAGCGCCCCGCTGTAGCCGAGAACGAATAGCGCAATAGCTGCAAGACCAGGCAACTGTATGGTGCGCGGTACTGCCATATAGGAACTCATGTTGGTACTGCCCCAATAACGGTAAGTTGGCTGCAAATTATGTAACCAAGGCGATTGTTTATTAAAGAGCCACTTGGACAAAATATTCTTGGGCCACATTCATAAAGCGCGCGATACGGCCGCGCGATTCGAAATGCATTCGGTCGGCGCACTCTTAGAGGATGACGGGAACATTTGCCGAACTAAATGGTTAACTGGAGTACGGACGCCAGGTAAGACCTTGAAATTGGCAAGAGGCCTGCGCCAAGGCACCGCAACGCTCGGGCCAATTCGCACTAGGCGAGCATCGACGAACGAGAAACGAACGCTTTCGAGAGGTAAAACGAATGGCGGCTCTTCATGAAACTTTGGTCTTCGAGCGCGTAGTCCAAGCTCCGGCGGAGGCGGTCTTCAACGCTTTCGCGGACCCGGTTGCACGCGCCGCTTGGGGGGCACCTTCCGATTCTGCCGTCGTGATTTACGATGAGGCGGATTTTCGAGAGGGAGGACGCGATTGTTTTCGCTGCGGCTCCAAGACCAATCCCAATATTCATGGTGAGACACGTTATCTGGAGATCGCCGCAAATCATCGCATCGTCTCAAGCGAGACCATCAGCATGGATGGCAGAAAACTCTGTGTCTGCCTGACCACGCTTGAACTGACGCCGAACGGGAAGCAGACCAATCTGAAGACAACGATGCAGCTCGCGTCATTCATCGGGCAAGATATGGTCAAGGGTCACATGACGGGCACCAACGCCTCGCTCGATAATCTTGATCGACACCTTGCGAGGTAAACGCGGCCAAGACCAAATGTCGCCGCTCGTACTCGTACACACGATTTTTTCGCGAACCGCACGGAGGCATTGGAGTGAGGTTGAATCACATGCACCGTCATCCATTCAAAGTCATCATCATCGGCGCTGGGACCGGCGGCCTGTGTTTGGCGCAAGGACTAAACTCAAGCGGTATAACCGTCGAGGTGTTCGAGCGCGATCGCACGCCGACCGATCGGCTCCAAGGCTACCGACTGAGCATCAATGCACAGGGCAGCCGCGCGCTCAAATCGTGCCTTCCTGAAGCGCTCTTCGCCCAATTCGTTCGAGGAGCAGCCATCCCCAGTCAGAGCGTGACGTTTCTGGACCATCGAATGAGACCCCTGTTGGGATTGGATCTGACACGCGGCGCCCACGGCTCGACCGATCGTGAATGGCCCGTGAGCCGCATAATGTTGCGCAGGGTGCTGTTGGAGGGACTCGATTCGATCGTTACGTTCGGTAAAACCTGTGTTGGCTTCGATGCGGCGACCGACGGCCACGTGATAGCACGCTTCGCTGACGGGACGGCGGCCCAGGGCGATGTGCTGGTGGCTGCGGATGGCGCGAGTTCCCGCTTGCGCACACATCTACTACCCGATGCCAAACGAATCGACACCGGCATCGTGGCGGTATCCGGCAAATTCACCTTGGATGAGGCGACGCGCGCCGGTATTCCCGAGCCAATCATGCGAGGCCCGACGCTGGTGCTTGGCCCACGAGGCTGCTTTATGTTTGCCAATGCCGTGCTCTACGACCGCCAAGATCACCTTGGGTGCGATGGCGAGCGCGAAGCGGACTACGTGATGTGGGGATTCTCCGCACACCGCGATGAACTTGCCTTTTCGGCGCTGCCCGATGCAGTCAGCGGCGCCGAAGCAAGATCCCAAGTTCTTGAGCTTACCAAGGCCTGGAACCCTGCACTACGTGACCTGGTGGAAAAAGCCGAATTGGCGACAATGAACATCTTCTCCGTCAAAACCTCTGTTCCGATTTCGCCCTGGGTCACGCGCAACGTGACCCTCCTCGGTGATGCACTTCACAACATGACGCCGTTTCGCGGGATTGGAGCGAACACCGCCCTGCGTGATGCGCAATCCCTGCACCGGATGCTCGTGAAGGTCACTGAAGGAAAGCAAGCGCTGATTCCGGCGCTGGCGCAATATGAACGCGACATGATCGACTACGGATTTCATGCGGTCCGCGACTCGCTGAAGGACATGGAGCGATTTCATGCCACTAGCGCGCTGGCCCTGGGGGTAACCAAGACGCTGTTTCGGGCTGTCGATCGTCTGCCGCTACTTAAATCGGCGTTCTTGGGCCGCTGATTCGAGCCTCATCGCGGCTTTCTGAACTTGAGAATGAACTGGTCGGTGCGGCCCTGGATCGAAGGGTCGAAGACACCGGCCGTGTGTGGATCGTCAGCATTCGCGAGGACAGCGCTCTGATTCTCGAACTTGAAACCCGCCGCCTCCACCTCGCGGCGGACGGTGGATGACTCAATTCGGTGCAAGGTGTCGGTGACATCGGCCGCGGAACCTTTGGCCGCCGCATGGTCCAGCACGATGTAGAGGCCGCCGGGCTTCAGCGCAGAGTAAACCGTTCGATTGAAGACGGCCATGTCGACCGGGCCCATGAAGCGGTCATGCAGGTCATGGTAGTTTTGCGATATCCAGAACACATCGAGTTTCTCCGGATATTTTGCTGCCTCGAGCGCCGATGCGAAGGTGACGGTAACATTCGGGTGAGTAACAGCGTAGGTCTGAATCTCCGCAATACCCTTGACGATGTTGGAGTACTTGAATAGCGCGCTCGGCACGCTGGCGTAGACATGACCCGTTGGGCCGGCCAGGGCCCCGAACAATCGGGTAAAATAGCCCGCACCTGCAGCATAGTCTCCGATCTTGTCGCCCGGCTTAACGTCGACGAACGCCAATGTCTCGGCGGGCTTGCGATTGCCGTCACGGATGATGTCGCTCGCGGGCCGCGACGGGTCAGCCACCGCCGCGGCGATTGCCGCGCTCGACCCCCTGGCGTTGCAGGGCAAGATGCTCGTTGCCAGCAACAGGATCGTGCACACAAGAAGACCCGGGCGCCAGGAACGGATTTGCATCCGGTCGACACCGGTGGGCTCAGGCATGCCAATCGAATTCACGAACGACTCCTTAGGCCCGTCCGACCTATCTGATGCGCCGACAATTTTAAGGTTGAGGAAACCCAATTCGGCTGTCGGTGACATTTTACGAGAGCGGGCCGCAGTTACTGAAGGGCCACTTCGAGAAAAAATAACCAGGCCACTCCGAAGCGGCCTCAATCAGTGCAGCACGGATGTCAAGGCCTCCGGAACATGGGTTCGGGGCGAATCCGAAGAAACACATCTGTGTTAAATTTTCCCTCCATCTTTCCCGGACACGACTATGAGCATCAGAGTGTTTCTCGCCGGTCCGACGGCTCTTTCCGTTATGGTACTCGCGATGTTATGCGCACGGGCGGGCGCGATGACTGAGACACCAAGCGATGCCCATGCCCTGGCGCGCATCGCCGCCCTGCATCGGCAGGACATTCGCGCCACCCTCCGCTCCGATCCATATGAACTCGCCGATCTCTGGGACGTCGATGGTGTGTTGCTGGGAGACGGCGACGCGCCGGTCATTGGCAAGGCGGCGCTACTGAGGGCTTATAAAGCCGGAAGCAGCAGGGTGCTTAGCTACCGGCCGCATATTGAAAGCGTCAGCGTTTCGGGTGGTTCGGCTGTGGAGTGGGGTATATTCGACGTACTTTTTCTGGATCGGGACAGCCGTACACAAACCCGCCTTCACGCTCGTTTTCTGCGGACGATGAAAAGAGAAGAGAACGGCACTTGGAGATTCACCTCTGTCATGTGGCAGGCCTTAAAGTCTGACTGAGACTTGGCGGATCGCAGTTTGAGATCATGACGACCCGTCCACTGGGTTATGGAGAAGACAAGTTGGGCCGCATTCAGTCGCGACAAGCACGCAACACGGACACGCTATTCGAACTTGATCTGGGATTAGGGGGGCAAGGCTCTGCTTCTCAAGCGCTTTATCGCGGGCTCAAAGCCGCCATCATGGACGGGCGCCTGACGGCGGGGGCGAAACTGCCGCCGGCGAGAAAATCGGCGGCTTTCTTCGGTGTGTCGCGAAACACCACCGTCGACGTTTACGCCAAACTAATCTACGAAGGTCTTGTTACCACCCGACATGGATCCGGTACCTATGTAGCCGAAGGCGTAACCGGATCGCCTCGCGCAGCGCGGCGTGACATGGACCTTCCGGACCCTCGACTTTGCCCATTCTGGCTCAGGCCGGACATCAAGTCGGCGATGAGCTTTTGCCGAGACCGGACGCAAGCATCGTCGCGGCCGCGAGATACACCGCTGCTCGATTTTAGACCCGCGATGGTCGACCCGCGGCTCTTTCCTTTCGACTTGCTTCGAAAAATGAGCGCCGATCAATTCCGCGGCTCGGAGAACAAGCCCGCAAGTCTTAAAAGTCCGCAGGGTAATCAGGGAAATTATCATCTTCGCAACGCCATCCGCAGTCACATTTCCCTAACCCGGGCGGTCGCTTGCCAGGCGGACGACATCATCGTGACCTCGGGAGCACAGCAGGCATTCGATCTGCTCGCAAGAGTACTGGTGCCTTCCACCAAGACTATCGTTGCTGTAGAGGATCCCGGTTACCCTCCCATGCGCGTGGCGTTTGCCGCGGCTGGCGCGGGCGTCGTGCCCGTCAGTGTCGACGATGAAGGATTGATTATCGAAAGGCTGCCAGCCAACGTCAATGTGATCTGCCTTTGCCCGTCACACCAGTTCCCGCTGGGTGTCTCGATGTCGATGCGGCGTCGCGCGTCGCTGATCGATTTCGCGCGCCAGCGCGGAGCGCTCATTGTAGAGGACGACTATGACGGGGAATTCCGCTATGAGGGCACCCCATTGCAGGCGCTAAGAACAGCTGATGCAGCGGACGTGGTATTTTACGTTGGGACTTTCTCAAAGTGTATGTTGCCCTCACTGCGATTGGGGTTCATCGTCGCGCCTGATTGGGCGATGCAAGCCTTGATCGCCGCGAAGAACTGTCTCGATTGGCATAGTGCGATACCGATTCAGGGCATGGTCGCGGGATTTATTCGGGACGGGCACTTAAAACGTCACGTACGAAAGATGCTCGGTATTTACAAGCGGCGCCGTCAGCAGCTCCTGGACTCCATTCGAGGCGAACTTGGCGAATGGCTGACACCCGTTCCCTCATTTTACGGCATGCACGTCGCTGCGGTTGCACCTTCATCGGTGGATCTCGATCGCGTGACCGAGGAATTGCTTCAACAAAACGTAAAGATACATTCTTTCAGTAGGTACTATCTAGGACCTCCGACCAGGCAGGGCCTGATATTTGGCTATGGAACGGTCGGGCTCAACGAGATTGCAACCGGCGTCTCTCGATTGCGCAAGCTGCTGCGCGGATGACGGGATACTCCGCTTCAATCTGACCGCCCTATAACCAACGCCGCGTGCATGTCGGTCGAACTCCGACGTCGATCTCGTCCCAGCGTGGAAGTCGCCCCGGTGTTTCGGGAGCTCGGCGGTGCTGGTAAAGCTTGGGAATGGCATCCGGCGCCGGCCGTGAGCTTGGCTCGGCCACGATCGACGTGCGTGTACGGGGGCACCTGGCGGACCCTGCCTCGCTCTCGGTGAGCCAGAAGATCCAATTCAGGCCGCCACGTCAGATGCCGCCGACGATCGCCCGCCTGCGCGGCGATTTTATCTTCGGATCCGAAGACGGTCCCGGGCCGCACCGACCTATAGACGTCTCGCTCGCGTCCCCCGACTTCATCGCCCTTCGTGACGTTCCGCCGCTGTTCGTGCGCACTCTGCTGCTTGCCGAAGACGCAGGCTTTTACGGGCATCGCGGCATCGACCTGCGCGAACTACCCGCCGCGCTGCTCACCAACTGGTCACGCGGCGGCGCCGCGCGCGGCGCGTCGACAATCACCCAGCAGCTGGCCAAGAACCTGTTCCTGTCGCGCGACAAGCAGCTCGGACGCAAGCTGCAGGAACTGGCGATCACGTTCCTGCTCGAGTCGGCGCTCGGCAAGGATCGTATCCTCGAGATCTACCTGAACATCATCGAATGGGGACCGGAGCTGCATGGCCTGCGGCCCGCGGCCCGCCGCTATTTCGGTCGCGAACCCCGAGAGCTGACGCCGGCCGAGATGGCCTTCCTGGTCGCGATCATCCCCGGGCCGATCAAGTACCAGAGTTCATTCGCGCACGGCACGCCGGGGCCTGAGCTGCGTTCGCTCATCAACGAGCTGCTGGCGAAGCTACGATCAGTGGATGCGATCGGCGAGGAGGAATATCGGCGAGCACTCGGCGAACCCATCGTCGTTGCCGGCGGCAGATCGCCCGGATGAGGCTGTATCGCACTCCCGTTGGAGGCAGCAGGGAAAGACCTGAGTGACTCAAGTCTCAGAAGCGCTTCAAAAATTAAGTGGCGGAGAGGGTGGGATTGCTCGCGGCCGGGGGCGGCCGCTCGTCCTCCGCTTCGCTCCGGACCGCCGCGCCTAGACCCGCGGCGTCCAAAAATCGCTCCGCGATTTTTGTCGAACCCACGTAGACGCAAATAGAAATCAGTAAGTTACTGAAATTACTGAAGCTCGCCGTCCCCTTGAGTCCCTCGCCTCCCCGCTTTTGGCAGTAGATTTGGCAGTAGGACTTCACTCGGCGCGCTTGCGCAATTCGCGCTTCGCTGCGTCCCAGCCGATCGGCTGTTCCTTACCCGCTTCGTGGCCCACGGCGGTCTCCCGAAGCGCTTCCTTGTGCCACGTCGGAAATTCGAGCCTGGCTTCCTCTCGGCTTAACGATTCCCAGAGTTCTTCCATAGCCCGAAGCTGTTCGTCCAAGGACATGTTCTGCGGGTTCATCAGGATACCCACCCTTTCCCGGCCTTCCAGTGGTGCGTCAGTTTCTCACCGCGCGCGAGTGAACGAAACACCGGCATTGCGAAGATTTTGAGATCCTCGAGGACCTTGCCGAACGCGTCAATGAGATGGTCGTCACCCATCTTTTCTACGAAGGCATTCCAGTGAACACGATGAACTCCAACGAGACTTGTCATGAGAGCCTCGAATTCTTCCGCCGCAATGGGTGTTTCCCGATTCTTGAACGTAGCGTCCACCGCCTTGGGAAGCGTGTGCGTGTTGAAGTCGAGATGATTTGAGTAGATCCACACATCGTAAAAGTCCTTCATCCGGCTGTTGGCGGTCCCGAGCGCCACCATAGCCTGGAGCTTCTCCGCAATTGCAGACTCGACTGGATAGGCAAGCAGCTGGATTGTGTCACTGCTCAGGAAGACCGGGTATTCGACCATTCGCGGACCGGGCACCATGACATCGCCCACCCCGAAATCGATCTGAATTCTTAGACGCACATTGTCCATCCGCGCATCCATCAGGATTCGCGTTCCCTTGTACTCCGAATCCTTGGTGATTTCCTCGGCCACTGCGCTGTCAGCGAGGAAGGTGAGACCGTCTGCCTCCACATCGAGAGTCGCACAGTCCTTGACGAGCGCCAGCAAGCTAGTCTGATCGGCCTTGCCCTTGCGCAGCATATCGATGTCCACGGTGGGACGTGCCCTGGGGATGCCGATCGTTTTCAGTAGCAGTGCGCCTTTCAGGATGACACTTTGCGCGTGCTTCGATTTCGAGATGCGATACAGGAATCGCTCTATAGCGTACTGCTGAAGTACCTGCTGAAACGGTGCGCCGTTCGATTTCGAATGGTTGCGCAGTCTCGCAAGCACGGAGGCGACAACGTTCACTTTTTCCCTCTCATTCGATCGCCTGCAGGTACGGTGACATTGGATTTTCGACACGCAGCAGCCGGGCGTAGTGCAGCAGCTCACGGTTTTGCACGCGCTTTCGTTGTCGCGCCAGACGCAGCGCCTCGAGCGGGATATCCAGTCCCAGTTTGTTCCTGAACTTGAAGCAATCCACGACAGTGCGTGCGGCACTGTAGATCCTCAGCGGCATTCCACCTATTTGATGCGTCTCGAGCCCTTCGTTGAAGGTCTTCGGATTGAAGCGATACAGCGTGACCGGCATCGACAGCTTGATGTAGTGATAGCTGCCCCGCGGCACGGCCAGATGGATGGAGGATGGGATCTGGGTCGTAATGTTGTGATACGAGAGCGCGCTAATCAGACAGACGGCCGCGTTCGGCGCGCGCGCCGCGACGACGGCGAGGTCGGGGTACTCTGCTTCGCCGACCTCCGACAGGCGGTAGAGGCCGCGGCCGAGTTCGACGACTCGGCCGCTTTCACGCAGGGCGTAGAGTGCGTCGGTATGTACCCCGAGCGCGATCAGATCGCGAGTGCGCAGCGTACCGCCCTTATCGCGGAAAGCCTTGAGTGCGGCATTGAGATCTCGGGTCTTCATGGTGGGTAATAATAGCACCACTTACGATCAAGTGGGTCGGTTATTACCCAACCTCCCGCAGTCCGGGGTCTGGCGGCCGACCCGGAAATCACCCGCTGGCGCTGGAGCAAGAGTATCAAGGCACTCAATATTCGACGGCGCGGGCCCTACCATGCGCGACATTCCTCCGTGACCTGGCAACTCATGTTGGGCAAGAATTTGCTCTGGGTTGCGAAGCAGCACGGACATAGCGTCGAGGTGATGCTGCGCATGTACGCCGCGTGGCTCGACGGCGCAACGGACACCGATATCTACGCTATCAAACAGGCGATGGAAAGAAGACCCTCTGCGCGCGCTGCATTTCTGGATTCTCGTGCTGCAATTTCCGCGGTAAATACGGCGACAAATCGCGCGAGATTGATCGTGATTCGTCCCCCAGAATCCCCAGAATTTGGCAGTAGGGAATAGCCTGAGTGACTCAAGTCTCAGAAACGCTTCGAAAATTAAGTGGCGGAGAGGGTGGGATTCGAACCCACGTAGACGCAAATAGAAATCAGTAAGTTACTGAAAAGGCGCGGCTCGCCGTCCCCAGGCATCCCCTCGCCTCCCCGCTTTTGGCAGTAGATTTGGCAGTAGGATCGCGCTGCCAACTGCCCATGCTCATTCTTGACATTGTGTACCTCATACGGTACAGTGTACCTCAAGAGGTTCGCATCCGATGCCGGATAGTACGAAGCGCAAGATTCTCCCCGCAATCTTCTATCGGACCGCCGCAGGATCGGAACCCGTTCGCGATTGGATCAAAGGTCTGTCTCGCGACGACAAACGCATAGTAGGTCAGGATATTGCAACCGTAGAATTTGGTTGGCCGGTTGGGATGCCCCACTGCCGCTCACTCGCTCCCAGGCGCGGGTTATGGGAAGTTCGAAGCTCGCTGACAGGCAACAGGATAGGCCGGGTCCTATTCTGCATCCACGAGGGACAGATGGTGCTCCTTCATGGATTCATCAAGAAATCGCAGCAGACGCCCGATCAGGAATTGGACCTTGCCGTGAAACGCAAGAAGGAGATCGAGAATGACGGAAAAACGAAAGAATAAGCATTTGGGCTCCTCATTCGATGCCTATCTCGTCGAGGAAGGACTCTATGAGGAAGCGACTTCCGTGGCCTGGAAGCGCGTGCTCTCCTGGGAGGTTTCCGAAGCGATGAAGAAGGAAGGCATCAGCAAGAGCGAAATGGCCAAGCGCATGAACACGAGTCGTAGCCAACTCGAACGCCTGCTCGACCCGGATAATCCCAACGTCCTCCTGGAGACGGTTCAAAAGGCGGCGGCGGCGGTCGGCAAGCGTATGACAATCAGCCTCGCGGACGCGCCCGCGTCCTGAGCCGGGCAATCTGTTCGAAGCCGAGCGTCGTATTCAACAATGCATCTCCCGTTGGGTCATCGGAAAAGAGCAAATCAATCAAAATGCCAAGCTGTCTTGGTAACTGTTTCCAATGATGGTGTGAATAGACTGTACAAGGCCGGAATTGATCAAATTGACAACCACGTCAAGGAAAAATACGATCGTGCCGGCTTGAAAAAGTCCTGAATGCTGGGGATTAATTATGTCGCTCTTTAAATTTAAGGATGATCATCCTAGGGACGTTTCATCGACGCCCTTCTCCGAGTTCATTCGTACCGCGTCTTCTGAGGACAAGAAGAAGATCTATTCGAAAGTCTTGAAGCGTGCTTCAGAGAGTCAGAATGAGGTTCTTGCGCGCGTGAGCAAGAAGCGCGCTACCCGTTAGCCGGTGACCACGAGACTCGACGACTCTACTTGCTCTGATTGTAGGTCCGTCTGCCGCGGGCAATGGTTTGACCACTAAAGCTCCAAATTAGAAGCGCGATTACTAGTTCTTCCCACCAACTCATGTTGGGCAAGAATTTGCTCTGGGTCGCGAAGCAGCACGGACATAGCGTCGAGGTAATGCTGCGCATGTACGCCGCGTGGCTCGACGGCGCAACGGAAGCGGACATTTACGCGATCAAAAACGCGATGGAAAAAAGACCCGCTGCGCGCGCTGCGTTTTTGAATTCTCGCACTGCGATTTCCGCCGTAAATGCAGTGTCAAATCGGGTCGCGCAAATCGTGATTCGTCCCCTCAAATCCCCGGAATTTGGCAGTAGTTTGGCAGTAGGGAAAGACCTGAGTGACTCAAGTCTCAGAAACGCTTCAAAAATTAAGTGGCGGAGAGGGTGGGATTCGAACCCACGTGCCGGAATTACCCGACCATCCGATTTCGAGTCGGCGCCGTTGTGACCACTTCGGTACCTCTCCTGTTAACTTAAAATTTTGGCGGTTTACTTAAGATTTTCGGCCGTTAACTTAAAGGAAACTTAGTGTTGACGCGATCGTCAATCAGGTTAAAAACGTATTTGTCAAGAGCCCGCTGGCAGAAATATTCGTTTATTCTAACGCATTGGAAAAGGGCTCGCCTCTTGATCAGGAGCTGGCCCTCCACACGGCCCTCAAATGGACTATCAAACCGTGCGTAGATTAACCATACAAACAAACTGGCCACGCTGGACGAAGCTCGCGATCGCGATTTCCGCACTCGTGCTGCTGAGCAGTTACGCGCCGGTGCCCGGCTTGATTCACCAGATCAAATCGCTGGGAGAATTGCGGGTGGTGACGCGCACGGGTCCCTTGGCGTTTTATCGCGAATCCGATGGCAGCTCCGTGGGACCGGAATACGAACTGGCGCGGCGCTTTGCGGATGAACTCGGGGTGAAGCTGAAAATAACGCCGATGCGAACTTACGCCGAAATTTACGCGGCGATTACTTCCGGTCAGGCACACCTGGCGGCCGCCGGCCTGAAGGTTCCAACGCAATCCGTTCCCGGCGTGGAATTCGGACCCGCTTATCAGCATGTGCATGAGCATCTGATCTATAGGCGCGGCGCCGTACGACCCAACTCCTTAGCGGAAATAGGTAACTCTGATCTCGAGATTCTCGCCGGCAGCTCGCATGCGAAAGCGCTGGAAGCCGCCCGTGATGCATATCCCGACCTTGTCTGGGTGGAGAATTCCAGCACCAATTCCCAGGCGCTGCTGGACGGCGTGGCCGACGGCAGTATCGATTATACGATTGCCGATTCCACCGAATTCGCCTTGGCGCATGACGTGCACCCTGACCTGCGAATCGCGTTTGACTTCGAAGCCGAGCGACCGCTGGCCTGGGCCACGAGCGACCGGGATCCAAACTTCGCGCGCGATCTGGGCGAATACTTTACGCGTCTGAAGCTCGACGGCGAGCTCGCCACGATAGTCAATCGCTACTACGGCCGGAGCGAGGACGCGGAATTCGCCGGCGGCCCGGGCTTCATGCAGCATTTGCAAAGCCGGTTGCCGCTGTACAAGCAATGGTTCGTCGAGGCGGCGGAACAAAGCAGCCAGGATTGGCGCTTGTTGGCAGCGATGGGGTATCAGGAATCGAAGTGGAATCCCGCCGCTTCCTCATCGGCCGGCGCACGTGGGCTGATGCAATTGACGGTGGAGACCGCCAACGAGACCCGAGTGACCGACCTGTCGGATGCGCGCCAGAGCATCTTCGGCGGCGCCCGTTACTTCAGGCAGGTGTATGAAAAGATCCCCGCGCATGTGCCCGAGCCGGACCGCACCTGGTTCGCGCTCGCTGCTTACAACATCGGCTACGGCCATGTGGAGGATGCGCGGGTGCTGGCGCAGAAGGCCGGCCGTGACCCGGATTCCTGGCAGGATGTGCGCGACTTTCTGCCGCTCCTCGAACAGGAGCGTTGGTACACGAAAACTGAAAACGGCTATGCGCGCGGATGGGAACCGGTGCGTTACGTAGACAACGTGCGCGGCTATCGAGATTTATTGGAATGGGCCTGGGGCGCCGGTCCGGGCGCTGCCCAGCTGAACTAGCGCCGACTCCCGAAGAATTGCCGCAGCAGCGCCGCGGATTCCTCGCTGCACACGCCGCCGAAAACATCCACGCCCTGCCCCAGCCGCGGCTCTCGCGGCAAATCGATCACGCTGCCGCAGGCACCCGCCTTTGCATCCCATGCGCCGAATACGACCCGCGCCACGCGAGCATTGAGCACCGCGCCCATGCACATGGCGCACGGCTCGAGCGTCGCATAAAGCGTGGCGCTGCTCAACCGATAGTTGTTTAAGGCTGCAGCTCCCGCGCGCAGCGCGATGATTTCCGCGTGGGCTGTCGGATCGCAGCTCGCAATGGGGCGATTCCATCCTTCGCCGATAATCGCATCGTCGACGACCAGCAAGGCTCCGACTGGGACTTCTGCCTCGTTTGCGGCGCGCCGCGCGAGAAGCAACGCGCGGCGCATCCAATCAGTGTCCGTGGCGGGCTTCACGACGGGGCTGCTTTTCGGCGACGCCAGCCGTAGCGCGACGCGATGATCACGATGTACAACAGCAGCAATGCCGCTCCGCTATAACTCAAGGAATTGTGGATACCGATGCCGGCACCCAATAACCCGACGCTCAAACCGCTGAACGTCCGCAGCCCATTCGCAGACATCGTGAACACGCCGATCACTCGGCCGCGAATTTCGTGCGGGGCGTTCAATTGCACCAGGGCCATCGCCATCGAATTAAATCCCAGTTCCACAAACCCCGCGATAAATAACAGGATTAGTGCCTCAGCATACGTGTGCGATTGCGCAAAGCCGGCCAGCGCGCAGCACCAGATCATCGCCAGAATGTAGGCGGTGCGTACGTTGGGCGGTAGCAGAACTCGCGCTTCCAAAATCACACCGGCCGCCAGACCGCCGGCGGCGTCCGCCGCCAACAATGCGCTGTACAATGCATCCGAGGCGCGCCCGTGACCCAAATCGAGCGCATAACCCGGCATCTGCGCCTGGTATGCGTTGCCGATCAAGAACGCGGAGGCCCCCACCAGTACCGTCATCGACAATAGCACCGGGCTCTGCCGCACCACATTCATGGTCATCCATACATCTCTGAACCCGCGAATCCCCGGGGGCCGCGGCGCCGCGGCACGATCAGGACCATAGGGAACCTTGATGAGCCATAGGAACATCGGGGCGTAGATAAGTGCGTTGATGAAGATTCCGTAAATCGGACCAAATGCCCGCAGCAACAGCCCGCCGATCGCGGGGCCGACCAAGAACGCCAGATAGCGCCCGGTCGCGTTAAGCCGTACCGCACTGGACAGTTGCTCGGTTCCGACGATCTTATGAATCAGAACCTGAGAGGCCGGCATCCAGATGACGCCGGCCAAGCCGTGGACTACCAGCAGCACCATCGCCTTCCACTGCTGGGTCGAGTCGCTCAAGAACATAACGCCCCAGCCGATCGATACGCCCATGAACAGCAGCATGCCGATCTGAATGAGGCGGCGAATGTCGAATCGATCCGCCAGCGCGCCGGTGTAGGCCGCAAACAGCAGGTACGGCGCCCAATGGGACACGACCGCAAAGGCTTGAAGCGCGGGGGAATGGAATTTCTGGAAGATCACCCAATAGGAAATCACGTGCTCGATGTTGTCGGCCATCATCGCCGCATTGGTGGCGAAGAAGAAAATCAGAAAATCTCGATTGGTGAACGAGGCGAATGCGCGGCGGTTGGGAGCCGGCACAGCGGCGTCTATTTGCTGTTCCAAGGTAAGAATATCGCGTGGCCGGTAAGCAGCTACGATATCACGAGGATTCCATACGAGGATTTCTGTTGATGGCGGCGAGCGCATTGTCTTTTCCGGCGCTTGCCAACGAAGTAATGGGGACCTTTGATAATCCAATGATCGACTTGGTCCGCTCGATCGACCCTGCAACGCGCGCGATCCGCAAGCAACTGGTTGGGCTCATGTTCCACGGCAATGTACATTCAGTTGCCGGGCGCTATTGGTTCAATCCTGAGAATAACCGTCCTATTGCGCTGCATCCGGCCATCATTCGCGAAGCGCTCGATAAAGTATATGGTGCGAAAGAACTGTTGTCGGAGTTGCAAGACCGACTAGTAACCACGGTTAGACCGTCATTCTGTCGAAAGCGCGGGCCAAGAGCGCCCAGTAAGTTGCGGGCCTGATACGCTGAATAATGTCCAGATACCTTGCGTCGCGGCCGATGAGAATGCGAGGCTCATTGCGCTCGATACCGCGGACGATGCGTCGCGCGGCTTCCAGCGGGGTGGTGCGAGCCAGCCGCTCGAAACGCTCGCCGAGTTCGGCCATGCTGACGCTCTCGCGCAGGTGAGCTCCGCTGCGCGCCTTGCGTGCGATATTGGTCTTAACGCCCCCTGGATGGACCACCGAAAGCCGTACCGGACTCTTGTTCATCGCCAGCTCGTGCCGCAACGATTCCGAAAATCCGCGCACCGCAAATTTCGAGGCGGCGTAGGCGGACTGTCCCGGCGGTGAAATAATTCCGAAAATGCTGGAAATGTTGACGATATGTCCTTGCGGCCGGCCTTGAAGGTGCGGCAGGAACGCACGTGTTCCGCGCACCACGCCCCAAAAATTGATGTCCATCAACCACGCCATCTGCGCCTCGTCGAACTCATCGAATTGGCCGAGCAATGCCACCCCGGCATTGTTGATGAGCAGGTTCAGAGCAGGAAAATCGGCGCAAGCGGAGGCGGCGAACTCTTGAATTTGCTTCGGGTCCGCGACATCCACACACCGGATCGCGACGCGCCGGGCGTGAGCTGCCCTGATCTCGCTTGCTGCCGTCTCGAGCCCAGCCGGGTCCAAATCGGCGAGCGCCAGATCGCATCCGCGGGCCGCGAGTTCCAGTGCCAACGCGCGCCCGATGCCGCTTGCCGCCCCCGTGATGGCCGCAGCGGATCCCGCAAACTGAAATCTTTGCACATCTCACCTTTTATCGTTTTATAACCGCTCTACGGGCGAATACGCGTTGCCGCAATCTTACTCGGCAAATTCCCGCTCGTGTTACTTCGATGTAGTCAAGGTGCCTTTTTGGCGTAAACACCCGCATCGACAATCGCTCTTTTCATGCACGACAGACTCAAGAGGAAATCATGAAGGGAGGCAAATTGTTTCTGGCCGGATTGCCGGCGACAGCCGCATCCGCACCCAGCGGCGCTGCACGCTGCACTCGCACAACAATCGGATCCAGCACGTGGTCTACATTCAACTCGACAACGTGCATTTCGGCGCGATCCGGACAGATCCTTTTGGAAACGACGCCCGCAAAAAGCTAGCGCGGGCGCCTGTGGCGCTGAAAGTCATCATCGCCGAGTCCCTCATAAACTATACTGAAAACCGGTAAAGCTCGGGGAGGGACGATCCATGTCGGCTTTTCAGCGCGAAATTCTCGTGCGCTTCGGACACTGCGATGCCGCGGGGTGGGTCTTCTATCCGCGCTATTTTGAAATGATCAGCGACTTCGTCGAGGACTGGTTTGAAGACGGCCTCGCGGCGAGTGCGCCGGGTTTGTTCCATCACAAGCAGATTCTGACGCCTTCGGTGCACTTCACGGTCGATTTCCCCAAGCCGACGCGCTTCGGCGATCGACTGACCTTCAATCTCTGGACCGTCAAGACCGGGCGCACGTCTTGCGAGGTGCGCATCGAAGCGTCCCATCACGGCGAGTTGCGCATGAGCGTCAAGCAGGTGCTGGTGTTCATTTCCGCCGACTCCGGGCACGCGACCGAAATTCCCCCGGAGCTCGTGAGCCGAATGGCGCGCTTCGGCGTAGAACCCGAGAGTCCCAAAAGAGTTCCGGCCGGACCTCACTAGGACTGGTCAGTCTATGCAGGTTGCGGCGCCCCGCGCGCTTGATACCTAAATGAAAGTAACATCCGCACCTACATACAGAAAAGGCAACCGGCGCTAGCCTGCCGGTTCGTCACTAGGAGGGTTCATCATGACTATCCGCAATGCATTGCCAGCGTCCCGCGGATCTGAAGTCGGCATCTCACTGGTACGAGCGATTGTTCGGCAGGGCAGCCGATTCGAAACCTATGAGCGAAGTGGCTGAGTGGAAGTTCGAGCGGTGGCGGATGGTTGCAGGTCTACCAGCTTCCCGACAGGGCCGGCGGGGGTTCCGCGACGCTCGCGATCAGCGGCCTCGAGGAACAGCTCGGCGAGCTTCGGGAATGCGGCATCAACCCGCCATCGCCCATGCGCGACGACAACGTGAGCGTCGTGATGATCAAGGATCCGGCAAGCGCCGGCGAACGGTCGGTACACTGGCAACGTTGAAACTCATTCGATATTACAAGGAGATGCATAATGGGAACCGAAAAGATCCACAAGGGCGGCTGCTTTTGCGGAGAAGTGCAATTCGAAGTGACCGGCGAGCCGGCGGGTATGGGCTATTGCCATTGTGAGTCGTGCCGGCATTGGTCCGCAGGACCCGTGAATGCCTTTACGTTATGGAAGCCTCAAGCGCTGAAGATCACCCGAGGCGCGGGCAGCATCGGTACCTACAACAAGACCCCCATCAGCTTTCGCAAATGGTGCAAGCAGTGCGGCGGCCACCTTTTCACGGACCATCCGACACTGGGCTTGGTGGATGTCTATGCTGCCATGCTTCCAAAGCTGACGTTCGATCCCGGTGTGCACGTGCATTACCAGGAAACCGTGCTGCCGATTCGCGACGGCAAGCCCAAATTCAAGGACATGCCGAAGGAAATGGGGGGTTCAGGCGTCAATCTTCCCGAATGATGCGCCGGACATCTGCGCTGCCACAGAACTAATCGAGAGTCGTCTAGACTAAGTCATGGTCGCGGATTTCGAGGACCCGGACATGATGGACGACCGTGCCAACACCTTTCAGGAGTGCAAGCCCAAGCTCTATGGGATTGCCTATCGCATGCGGAGCTCGGCGAGCGACGCTGAGGACATTCTTCAGGACGCATATTTGCGCTGGCACGAGACCGACACCGGCCGCGTGCAGATCCCGGAAGCGTGGTTGACCATGTCGTGACCCGGCTGTGCATCGACCGGTTGCGGGCCTCACGCTCCGAGCGGGCGGCCTACCTAGGCCCATGGCTGCCGGAACCGATCGGCGATGATGCGTCGCCCGCGGATCGCGCCTCGGAATTGTCTTCGGACCTGTCCATGGCTTTTCTAATCGTGCTCGAGAGGCTTGCACCGCTCGAACGGGCGGCGTTTCTTCTGCACGAAGTCTTCGATTGCGACTATCCGGAAATTGCTCGCATTCTGGCAAAGAGCCAAGCGGCGTGCCGGCAGATCGTGCATCGTGCCGGCGTGCGGGTGCGCAGCGACCGGCCACGCTTTCAGGTCACTCGGGAAGCTCGTACTCGACTGCTCGAAAAATTCATGTCGGCGCTCGGCGCCGAGGACCACGCGTCGTTGTTGGCATTGTTTGCCGAGGATGCCACTTGGACATCCGATGGTGGCGGCAAGGTAAAGGCCGCCCGCAAAATGGTACGTGGCGCGGATCATGTGATTCGCTTCGTTACCGGTGTCTGGCGCCGCTATTTGAGCCAACTAACCCATAGCATCGTAAACATCAACGGCGAGCCGGGATTGTTGATGTACGTGAGCGGTAAAGCCATTTCTACGATATCGATCGAGACCGACGGCGAACGGATTCTCGCAGTTTACACGGTTCTGAATCCCGACAAGCTCGGCAAGGTGGCGCCGCCCGGCTATCGGCACTGAGACGGTCACAGACGTGAGGCTTCGCGCGTCTGGAGTATGCAATCCCTCAACGTCCTAAAAGGAATGAGCCTATGCAAGCACGAATTGATTTCATGAAGGTCTCGCCGGCCGCGATTAAAACCCTGCTCGATATGGAAGCGTATCTTGCGCGAAGCAGCATCGAACGCCCGCTCCTTCACCTGGTCAAGATGCGCGCGTCGCAGATTAACGGCTGCGCTTACTGCCTCGACATGCATTCCAAGGACGCGCGCAACGAAGGCGAGACCGAGCAGCGCCTTTACGCCTTGGATGCGTGGCGGGAAACGCCGTTCTACTCCGCTCGAGAACGTGCTGCCCTCGCCTGGACCGAGACGCTGACATTGGTGGCGCAGACCCGCGCGCCGGATGCCGAGTTCGAGGCGGCGCACGCGCAGTTTTCGGAATCCGAATTGGTAGACCTTTCGCTGGCGATCGCCGCGATCAACGGCTGGAATCGCATGTGCGTCGGCTTTCGCGCCGATGTGGGCGGCTATCGTCCTGCTGCAACTGCGCGCATGCCCCACGCTACTGCGCATTGAAACCGAGGTGCTTATCCATGATTTTCCCTAGCAGCGTCGACATTCTGATTGCCGGAGCCGGATCCTCCGACCTGACGCCCGCGTCCGATTTGGCCCGCCGCAATAAACGAAAATGTCCGTTCTGATCAAACGCGCCTATGCGCCCGCGGCGGCCGCGGATGGCGTTCGTGTGCTCGTGGATCGGCTATGGCCGAGGGGCGTCAAGAAAGCCGGCGCAAAATTCACCGCTTGGATGAAAGACATCGCGCCGAGCCCAAAATTACGCGTTTGGTTCGGTCACAAGCCAGAGAGATTCAAGGAATTTGCCGTCCGCTACAAGAAAGAGCTGATCGGCAACCCCAGAGTCGGCGAGCTGCGCAATCTTGTTCGAGGAAGAACGGTGACCTTGGTCTACGCAGCGCGCGATCCCGAAGTCAATCACGCCGTCGTGCTGCGATCCATCCTGCGTCGCGGGACGCGGCGCAAGCGCGCTGCTCGCGGCTAAACGACGCGCAGCCGGGCCGCGCTCGGATCTAAAAATCCGGCGCGGCCGCTTAAGAGCGATGCGGCTTTCGCCGTTGCCGATCAGTTCGGCTGCTTGACGATACGAAGATACGGCTTCGGCGCCTTCCAGCCGGCCGGATAGATCTTTTTGGCCTCCTCGTCGGACACCGAACCCGAGATGATCACATCCTCGCCATGCTTCCAGTTTGCGGGCGTTGCAACCTTATGTTTCGCGGTCAATTGAATCGAGTCGAGCGCCCGCAGAATTTCGTCGAAATTGCGGCCAGTGGTCATCGGGTAGGTCAGCATCAGTTTGATTTTCTTATCCGGGCCGATGATGAAGACCGACCGAACCGTCGCGTTGGTCGCCGCCGTGCGGCCCGCCGCACCGCCGGCCTCGTCCGCCGGCAGCATGTTGTAGAGTTTGGCAACGGCCAAGTCGGTATCGGCAATCATCGGATACTTGACCTTGGCGCCTTGCGTCTCTTCGATGTCCTTGACCCAGCCGGCATGACTTTCCACAGGATCGATAGAAAGCCCGATGAGCTTTGCGTTGCGCTTGGTGAATTCGGGTTCGATTTTTGCCATGTAGCCCAATTCGGTGGTGCACACAGGTGTGAAATCCTTGGGGTGCGAAAAAAGAATTGCCCACTTGTCGCCGATCCATTGGTGAAAATCGATGGGCCCCTGCGTGGTTTGTGCCTTGAAATTCGGCGCCGTGTCATTGATTCGAAGCGACATACTGAATCCTCTTCATTTAAGTTGAGTTTAACGGTTCGTGCCAACTGTCAATTGACCGTCTCTCGGACAAGAACTCCGCCTGCTTGGGCAGTTGGGGTGGTGCTTGGAGCACCGGGCTAGAATCGATAGGCTAATTATACCTGCACTTGCACCCTCGGCGACACGGGGGTCCCTGCGCAGGCAAATTGGGTTGGTTTTCAGCACCCGGCGGCGAGGCAGCCAAGATCAAAATGCTACAGCTCGAAGGTATCCATGTTGGATCGCCACCATCGGCACAACAGTCCTTGGGGATTCTGACAATCCAGCCTTAACGCTCGACGAGGGCAAAGAACGGCTGACGCGCGGCGATGTCGGCGGCTCCCCGTATCAGAACGAGCGCATCGGGTTCTACATGAAGAACTGCTCCGAAACAATCTTGCCGTCCTTGACCTCATAAGCGCAGATCTCTTCGAGCTTCACCCGCCCGCGCCCTTTCATGGTCACATCCATGGTGAGCGCAAGTGCGATGGCGTTGCCGGTGATTAACGGCGCAGAGGTGCTGCAGCCGTGCATCTTCTCCACCATCGACTCGAATCTATGGCCTTTCTCAATGATGGCACGCAACCCCTTCGTTTCTTTGGGGAAGTCCGGCATCTCGCGAGGTTCGATGCTAATCGCGTCCTCGGCGAAGAGCTCCTTCTGTGCCGCCTCAAACTGACCTTCACGGCATAGCTCTGTGAGACGAGTGGCGATTTGTTGCGTGTTCATAACGGCTCCTTAGATTGTTGGAGAGTGGTTGAACAATGAAAACGTCCGCGGGTGAACGCCCTTATTACGCCAATTCGGATGCTAAAACCAGTCGGACATTGTCTGACAGGAAGGGGGGGCCGACCTAGTATCAAAACCTCCGCGCCTTCGATCGCATAGCGGGTTTGGCGACACCGAACCCCTACGCCGCAGTCGTCGAGTGCTCGTCAAACTGAGGCAGATCGTCGATGATCGTGAACCACGGCGCCTTCGACCGGACAAAGATATGCTTGTCCGGCCGAATCGTCGGAGCATCTACCAGCTTCGCCGCCTTCACCCCGCGGATCACCATCCGCTCTGAACGCGAGCTAACCGTAGAAATCATTGCGGGAAAATATATCGGCTTCTCCGATACCGTCGAGTACGAGTCGGTCGAGGTTCGCGAAGACCTGATCATTCTTTCGTGGCAGGAACACATTGGAAGCACGATCGTACACGTGCTTGATCTCAGTTCGGGCAACGCATACACCGCAGTAACGCCGGCGAAGGACGGCTTTATGCGACTAACGGCCGGATTGAAATGAGATCTCTATAAACTCCGCTTCGGCTCGACGTCGTCCTCAGTGTGCCCATCGCTGGAAAGATCTACTTTTGTTCCATAAAATGGAATCTGTTATTCCATTTTTGGGAATTTCGAGTATACCTTTACCTCCATGATCGTGATCGGTACTGATATCGTCGAAGCATATTTCAAGTCACGGGCCGGCCACAGAGGAATCAAGGCTGCGCGAGCGCAATATGACGCCTGGTTGGCGATCGCGGGAACTGCAGACTGGAAAACACCGGAAGAGCTGAAGAAGGCGCACCCGAAGGCGAGCATATTGAAGGGCGGTCGCGTGGTTTTCAATATTAAAGCCAACGATTTTTGGTTGATTGTATTGATTCAGTACGTAGATGGCATTTTAATGATTCGATTTTTCGGATCGCATGAGGAATACGACGGCATCGATGCGGAGACAGTGTGATGAAAACGACGTTGATTGTGATTCAAAATGAAGCAGACCACGCTGACGCCAAGAAGCTGGTCGAAAAGTTGATGGGATCGAGCGATTCTCAAGACCGGGCACGGATGGTAGCTCAGGCTCGCTTGGTCGAGGCTTACGAGCGCACGCAGTGGCCGCGTACGGCGCCATCACTTCCAGTTCTTCTCGCCTACTTGATGGATCAACACAACCTTACGCGCGCCCATCTAGTGCCGTTACTTGGAACGGCCAGCCGCGTGAGCGAGGTCTTGACCGGCAAACGGGACTTGAGCATGACAATGGTGCGCAGACTCCGTGAGCGCTTTCACATCTCAGCAGATTTGCTGGTTTCGCGGGGCCGGGCACGCAACAGAATAGCTGCATAGATTTGCTTCTCGGATTTCCGAGTATTGTTGAACTTATAGGTGCTTTCCCAGTGCGTTGGAGATAGCCTCCAGCGCCGCCGGCCAGGCGATGCGCTCCTGCTCTAGGCGAACCCGCTCGCCCCATCGGTTGGCACGCAGCCCCTCGTAGACGGCGAGTTCCGGCACGGTAAGTCCTTCGGGGCTTTCGACGCGGCAGGGCGTCGGCTCCCGCACCCACAGCTTGCGATGAGCCAGCAACGTGTCCTCGTCCATGAGGACTGACACCGTCGTGATCCGGGAAGGTATCATTGGGCCCAACGCTCAGACTAATAATGGGTCACGTTTAAACAACCCCATGGCGGTTTCGCCCACTACCGATAAGGCAGAATGCTCGCTTCCCGTGGATCTTGACCGAAGGGAGCATCGTGCGGGTTTCCTTCATATTTTCCCCGAATCTCCCCCTGCGCTGGCGAGCAATCTGTGCGAACCTACCTGATATGGAAATTTGGTCACAGCAACAACCAGAATACGGCGAAGCGCTCTCACGAGCTTCGGCGGGCGGTCCGCAACAACTCGTGGGACTTGAGTGATCGGGTTCTGTGTGCCAGCCTTGAATGAGACGTGCTCAGTCGACGTGGATCTCACCGAAAGTCCGTCTGACGGTAAAATTCAGAAACAGAACTCTGGAAAAATTTTACCGTCAGATTTACCGTCAAAATCACTGGGAGCGATAGATGTAGATAGACGGCGATAGGTGATCTTTGAAATTTCAGTGAGTTACGCCTGGGAGCCGATAGATGGCGATAGATCCCGAAAGGCCAACTCACTCCCACTCGATCGTCGCCGGCGGCTTCCCCGAAATGTCGTAGACCACGCGGGAAATTCCCGCCACGTCGTTGATGATCCGATGCGCAACGCGATCGAGGAAGTCATAGGGCAATCGCGCCCAGCGTGCCGTCATGAAGTCGATGGTTTCCACCGCGCGAAGGGCAATCACGTAGTCGTAGCGCCGGCCGTCCCCCATGACCCCGACCGAGCGCACTGGTAGGAATACCGCAAAGGCCTGGCTGACCTTGTCATAAAGGTCGTGGGTGCGCAGCTCCTCGATGAAGATCGCATCCGCGCGCCGCAATAGGTCCGCGTGCCCCTTGTGAATCTCGCCCAAGATGCGCACGCCGAGCCCAGGTCCCGGGAACGGATGCCGATGGACCATTTCTTTCGGCAGGCCCAGCTCCAGTCCCAACTTTCGCACCTCATCCTTGAACAGCTCGCGCAGCGGCTCGAGCAATTTGAGTTTCATGTGCGCAGGTAAGCCTCCCACGTTGTGGTGCGACTTGATCACATGTGCCTTGCCGGTCTTGGCGCCAGCCGACTCGATGACGTCCGGATAGATGGTCCCCTGAGCGAGCCATTTGACGTCCTTGAGCTTTGCCGACTCCTCGTCGAATACTTCGACGAAGACTCGCCCGATGATCTTGCGCTTCGTCTCGGGATCCGCTTCGCCCGCCAACGCCGCCAAGAATCGCTGCTCGGCATCCACTCGAATGACATGCACGCCCATGTGCTTGGCGAATGTCCCCATCACCTGATCGCCCTCGCCCAGGCGCAGCAGGCCGTGATCGACGAACACACAGGTCAGTTGCTTGCCGATTGCCCGATGCAGCAGCGCCGCCAGCACCGAAGAGTCCACGCCTCCCGACAATCCCAGCAGCACGCGGTCCCTGCCGACCTGTGTCCGAATTCGCGCGATGCTATCTTCGATGATGCTGCGAGTTGCCCAGCTGGCGGAGCACCTCGCGATTTCGCGCACGAAGCGCCTCAAAATTTCACCGCCTTGCAGAGTGTGGGTGACCTCGGGATGAAACTGCACGCCGTAGAAATGCCGCGATTCATCGGCCATTGCCGCGAGCGGCGCATTGTCCGTGGCGGCGATCGGCTTAAAGCCCGGCGGCAGTTTCGTCACGCGATCGCCGTGGCTCATCCACACATCCAGCACACGCCGCCCTTGAGCGTCGCGATTGTCCTCGAGCCCGTCGAGCAGCGCCGCGCCATTCGTCGGCCTGACTTGCGCCGCGCCGAATTCGCGGTGCGATGAGCCCTCGACCTGACCGCCTAACTGCGCCGCCATGGTCTGCATGCCATAGCAAATCCCGAGAACAGGTACGCCGAGCGAATAGACCTCCGGCGACGCTTCGAGACCCTTGGAGTCATAGACCGATTCCGGGCCGCCCGAGAGCACGATCGCCTTGGGCGCGAACTCCCTGATGTCGCCGATCGGCGCATCGCAGGCATAAATTTCGGAATAAACGCCCAGCTCGCGGATGCGGCGGGCGATCAACTGCGTGTACTGGGCACCAAAATCGAGAATCAGAACCTTGTCGGCATGTATGTTGGCCATCAACTAATCCGATAGTTGGGTGCTTCTTTGGTGATGGTCACATCGTGCACATGACTCTCTCGGACGCCTGCGCCGGTGATGCGCACGAACTGCGGCCGAGTCCGCATCTCTTCAATGCTGCCGCTGCCGGTATAACCCATGGCCGCGCGCAGCCCGCCTGAAAGCTGATGCAGAATGGCTACCAGGCTGCCTTTGTAGGGAACGCGCCCTTCGATGCCTTCCGGCACCAGTTTCTCGAGCTCCGAGGTGGTGTCTTGGAAGTAGCGGTCGCTCGAACCGTGGGTCTGCGCCATCGCGCCCAACGATCCCATCCCGCGATACGCCTTGTACGAGGCGCCTTGGTAGAGTTCGACCTCACCGGGAGACTCTTCGGTACCCGCAAACATGCCTCCGATCATCACGCAGTGGGCGCCGGCGGCGAGCGCCTTGGCGATATCGCCCGAAAAACGAATCCCGCCATCGCCGATCACCGGTACGCCGCTGCCCTCGAGCGCCTTGGCGACCCGGGCGATGGCGCTGATTTGCGGCACGCCCACACCTGCCACCACGCGGGTGGTGCAAATCGACCCCGGCCCGATACCTACCTTGACCGCATCGGCGCCGTGCTTGACGAGATCGAGCGCCGCCTCCGCGGTGACGATATTGCCGCCGATCACCTGGATGTCCGGATATTTCGCTTTGATCTTCGAGACCGTCTCCAGCACGCCGCGTGAATGGCCGTGCGAGGTGTCCACCACGACAACATCGACTCCGGCCTCGCGCAAGGCGCCGACTCGATCGAGCGTATCCGGTGATGTGCCGACCGCCGCCCCGACGCGCAAGCTTCCGACGCTGTCCTTGCAGGCGTTGGGAAATTCCGTGGCCTTTTGAAAATCCTTGACGGTAATCATGCCCTTCAGTTCATGATCGCCGGCAACCACCAGCACCTTCTCGATTCGATGCTTGTGCAGCAACGCCAGAACTTGATCTTTTGGCGCGTTCTCACGCACCGTGATCAAGCGGTCCTTTGGCGTCATCACCGAGGAGACCGGCGCATCCAGCTTGGTCTCGAAACGCAAATCGCGATGCGTGACGATGCCGACGACCTTGGTGCCGAGCACCACCGGCACGCCTGATATGTTCTTCGCCCGGGTGAGCTCAATCACCTGACGAATAGTCATGTCCGGATTCACCGTGATCGGATCGCTGATCACACCGCTTTCGAATTTCTTCACCCGATCGACTTGGCGCGCCTGATTGTCGATCGACATGTTCTTGTGAACGATACCGATGCCGCCCTCTTGGGCGATGGTAATGGCCAAGCGCGCCTCGGTGACCGTGTCCATGGCGGCTGAGACGACCGGAAGATTGACCCGGATTTCGCGGGTCAGCTGACTTGCGAGGGATACGTCGCGCGGCAGGACTTCGGAATATGCCGGCACCAGCAGCACGTCATCAAAGGTGAGTGCCTCTTCAAGAATCCGCATAGAATTTGCGTTCCAGTTCGTCTAAGAGGCGGCGCATTGTACCTTGCAGGTGCGGCGCGGTAAACCGCAGTATCATGCGCCCATGGAATCGCCCGGAACCCGCGACATTTACAGCGTTTCGCGCCTCAATCGCGAGGTGCGAGTGCTGCTCGAGCGGGGATTTGGGAGCATTTGGCTGGAAGCCGAGATCTCCAATCTCGCCAAGCCCAGTTCGGGTCACTGGTATTTTTCGCTGAAAGACGCGACTGCCCAGGTTCGCTGCTGCATGTTCCGGCAGCGAAATATGTTGTGCGCCTTTGCCGCTCGGGACGGCCAAAAGGTGCTGGTGCGGGCGCGCATCGGGCTCTACGAGCCGCGTGGCGAATTTCAGCTGGTCATCGACCACATGGAGGATGCGGGTCTGGGCGCCCTTAAGCGCCAATTCGAGGAATTATCCGCGAAACTCGCCGCCGAGGGGCTATTTGCACCCGAAAGAAAACGCGCCCTGCCCCTGATTCCAAAGCGGATCGGGGTCATCACCTCGCCCAGCGGGGCCGCGATTCGCGACATCCTGCATGTGCTCGCGCGCCGATTTGCTGCCGTTCCGGTGCTGATTTATCCGGTGGCGGTGCAAGGCGCCGCAGCGGCCACCGAGATCGCGGCGGCGATACGCGCGGCCGGCCGCCGCGCCGAGTGCGACGTGCTGATCCTAGCGCGGGGCGGCGGCTCGCTCGAGGATCTCTGGGCATTCAATGACGAGGCACTGGCGCGCGCCATCGTGGCTTCGCCCATTCCGGTGATCAGCGGTATTGGGCACGAGATTGACTTTACGATTGCGGACTTCGCCGCCGATATCCGTGCTCCGACCCCTTCCGCGGCAGCGGAATTGGCGGTCCCCGACGGCGAGGAGTGGCGAGCCTCCTTACGGAGGCTCGCGCAACGCTTGCAGCGCGGGCTACGGCGTAGAGTCGAGGCACAGCGCGAACGATTGCGCTGGCTCATGGGACGCGCGGCACGGGTCAGCCCCTCGGCCAGACTCGCACAGCAAACGCAGCGCCTGGACGACTTGGAGCAACGTTTGGCGCGGGCATTGCGTCAGATTCTGGCCGACCGGCGCACCGTGCTGGGCGAACACCGCAGCAGGCTGTGGCAAGTGAGTCCCGCGGCACGATTGCGCAATACCGCGGCCCGACAGGCAGCCTTGTACGCCAGGCTGTGCGCAGCCGCACTCGCGCGGCTGCATCTCGCACGCGAGCGGCTGTCGCCGCTGGTTCGCACCTTGAACGCGGTGAGCCCGCTCGCGACCCTGGAGCGGGGCTACGCCATCGTCAGCGGCTCCGATGGCATCATCCTGCGCGATGCTGCCGACGCGGCGCCCGGAAGCCTCATAGAGGCGCGGCTTGCAAGGGGAAAAATTCGCGCCAAAGTGGAGAAACCTTGACACGCTGCGCCGCGCTCCTGCTTGGCATCATTCCGGCGCTCGCATTCGCCTACGCGCTGCCGCGCGAGAACGCGGTGCCGGGCGGCGTCAAGATCATCCGCCTCGACGTTCAGGGCGACGGCATGCCGTATGTGGATGTAGACGGTCATCGGGCGCTCGTGGTTCAGAACGATGGTGGTTGGACCGCCATCATCGGCATTCCGCTCTCGGCAAGCCTTGGGTCCCATCAAGTCACCGTGCACACCAATGATGTCAGGCGAGAGATCAACTTCACGGTGCACCACAAGCGCTACGCCAGCCAGTCCCTCAAGGTGGCGCCGGCGCAGGTCGACTTGTCGCCCGCCGATCTTGAGCGCGTGACCCAGGAAAAAATGGCCATCGATCACGCAATGAGCCGCTGGTCGAATGAGCCGCCGCCGGGCCTGCTCATGCACCAGCCCGTTCCGGGGGTGCGCAGCAGTTCATTCGGTATGCGCCGCATATTCAACGGTGAATCCCGCAACCCGCACGGTGGGATGGATATCGCAGCACCGGCGGGCACCAAGGTCGTGGCGCCCCTCGAGGGCACGGTCATCGATACCGGCAATTATTTTTTTACCGGTAACACGGTATACGTGGATCATGGCCGCGGCATGATCAGCATGTACTGCCACTTGAGCGCGATCGACGTGAAGTCCGGCCAGCATGTGGTCGCGGGGACCACGTTGGGCGCGGTCGGCATGACCGGCCGGGCAACCGGCCCCCACTTACATTGGGCCTTGAGCCTCAATCGCGCGTGGGTCGATCCGGAATTGTTCGTGCAGAACTAAAATCGAAGCGTGAGGTCAGGTGCCGCCCAACATCTTATCGACGGCCGTCGCCTCGATCGGCGGCGTCTGCGCCGCCTGGCGCAATCGCGTACTGTGCTCCTGCACCGCCGCGCCCGACGGCTGCATCTCGATTTGCCCTTGAAAGAACGCGCCCTCGCTGATTCCCACCCGGGGCGCAAAGACGTTCCCTTTGACTTTGGCGGTCGCTCGAATATTCACCGACTCTGTGGCGTAAAGATCGCCTTCGACTTTGCCGTCGATGACGATGACGCGGGCGCGGATGTCGCCTTTCATGGTTCCGTCGGTGCCGATCGTGAGGTTCTGAGTATGGGTGATCGAGCCTTCGACACCGCCTTGCACGATTAAATCCTCTTGTGCCGACAACTCGCCCCGGAATCGCAGCGTCGGGCCTAACACCGAAGCTCGAACAGCCCCTTCCGCACCCTTAGGCTCCGGCGTGCGCGGCGGCTCGGCGCTGCGGGGCTCGGCGCTGCGCGGCTCGGTGCTGCGCGGCTCGGTGCTGCGCGGCGCGGGCGATCGCGGTTCGCCGGGAACGCGCGGCTCGGGACGCGTCAATGAAGGTTCGGGTGCGCCCGTCCGGCTGCTTGAGTTGGCATTCATCATGAGATCATCTCCATCGAGAGGTTTTTTGAACCACGACATGGTTAGGCTGCGCCGCCGGCGACTTTGTGAGGGCGTAGCGGATCGAATTTAGCGGATGGTTGGCCGCCTTTTTTCCCGTCCATGTCGATGCTGCCGCTGAAATTGGCGCCTTCGGTGATGCTCACCGTGGGCGAATAGATGTTGCCGTAGACCTTCGCGCTCTCCTTCACGAACACGGACTTCTCCGCCTGCAGGTCGCCGTCCACGGTGCCTTCGACGATGATGAGTTGCGCCTTGATATTGGCCTTGACGGTGCCCTGGGGGCCGACCGTCAAGCGCTGTGTATGGGTGATCGAACCCTCGACGCGGCCCTGAATCAGGAGATCTTCTTCAGCGGTCAGGTCGCCTTTGAAATACAGCGTCGGACCCAGGATCGAAGCTCGTTCGGTTGCGCTGTTATAAGGATTGCTCATGCGGTTTTCTCCGTGGCCTTGAAGGATCTAGAGGGCACGGGAAGAGTACCTGGCATAATCGGTCCGAAAATGAGACTTTGATCACGAAACGTTTCGCTGCAAACATTTCGCAATAACGCCTGTCGCAAAACGCGGACGCCTCTCGAGGCGCGGCGCGGAACATTCCCCCTACCGCCGCTCGGGCATCCTCGGCCGTCCTATTGAGGCGCCGTAGCCGGCGCAGGCTTCTTCTGCTTCGACTTCTTGGGCGGCGCCGTTGTTTCCACCAACGAGCTCAAGGGACAGCGTTGGCCGCGAACCAAAATCGCGCCGAACTTGTCGAAAGTGCCGGTCGGGCCCGAGTCGAAGCCTATTCTCTCCGCGAAAGGCAAATCGATGCAAGTTGCGAACAGCGTGGCTTTGTACCACTTGCGGCCGATGTCTTGAATCAGCACTGTCCTGTCGTCCACCACCTGCCAGTTCCAAATGTTGCGTTTGGCAAAGGGGATTTGCGCTTCGGGTGCGGCAGGCGGCGGCGGATTGTCCGCGTGCGAGGAAAATGATGCGGCCGACATGACGCCGCCCGCCAGCAATAGCCAAAATGTCTTTGCCTTGGTCACGGTTCTTCTCCTGGGGCTGCGGTTCGTTTCCGCGCAAGATAGTCATTCAAGCTATGGGCCAGGGAGACAAAGTCCGACGGAATCATCAGCACCGTCGTGCTGTTGTTCTCGGCGCCGACTTCGGAAATCATCTGCATGCGCCGCAGTTCCAATGCCGCGGGGTTGGCGGTGATCTGCGCGGCGGCAGCCGATAATTTCACCGATGCCTCGAGTTCCGCCTCGGCCTTGATGATGCGTGCGCGCTTTTCGCGGATCGCTTCGGCCTGCATCGCCATCAGCTGCTGCATGGCTTTGGGCAGTTCCACATCCTTCATCTCGAAGCGCTGCACTTCCAGTCCCCACGCAACCGAAGAACCGGCAATATTGTCGCCCAACAGCGCGTTGATCTTGTTGCGCTCCTGCAGGATCTCATCCAGATCGTGCTGGCCGATGATATTGCGTAAGCCCGTCAATGCCAGCTGGTAAACGGCAGCCTGCGCGTCGGCCACCTCGATGACCGCCTTGGCCGCATCCACGACCCGATACCAAAGCACCGCGTTGACCTTGATGGTCACGCTGTCGCGTGTGATCGTTTCCTGTTGTTCGGCGGAAACCGTGCGCGTGCGGATGTCCACGCGCACCGAGCGTTCCATCCCCAGGGGAATGATCCAATACAATCCAGGCCCGCGCAGCCCCCGGTAGCGCCCCAGTCTGAAGACCACGCCGCGCTCGTACTGTTGAGCGACGCGCAAGCCGGACAGTACGGTCACAATCAGCGCGATGATTACAAGGTCGAGGATGGGCATCGGTCCTCCTTGGCTTCCGGCCTAGTTTACGCCCATCCGCACTGCTATTCGATGCTCTCCCCGTGCAGCGAAATATCCAGGCCTTCGCGCTCCTGTTCCTCGGTGACCCGCAAGCCGATGCACAGGTCGATGAGCTTGAGGATGATGAAGCTCGCGGCAAAGCCGTAGATGACGGTTACCGCCACCCCTTTGAGCTGAATCAAGAACTGCATCAACATCGAATTCGCGACGCCGCTGATTTCCTTGCTGACGAAGATGCCCGTCAGCAGAGCGCCGACGATACCGCCGATGCCGTGAACGCCGAAGGCGTCCAAAGAATCGTCATAGCGCAGCAGGTGCTTGAGCGATGTCGCGGCGACAAAACAAATTACCCCCGCCGCCAAGCCGATGACTACCGCAGGGGTCGGGCCGACGAAGCCGGAGGCGGGTGTGATGGCCACCAATCCCGCCACTGCACCGGAGGCGATGCCGAGGACGCTCGGTTTACCCTTGGAAATCCACTCCGCGAACATCCAACTCAACGCCGCAGCCGCCGTCGCCATTTGCGTCACCAGCATCGCCATGCCGGCACGCCCGTCGGCGGCACCCGCGGAGCCGGCATTGAACCCAAACCAACCCACCCACAGAAGCGATGCGCCGATGAGCGTCAGCGTCAAATTGTGGGGCGGCATTCTTTCCCGTCCGTATCCCAATCGCTTGCCAAGCACGATGCAGCTGGCAAGACCTGCCATGCCGGCATTGATGTGCACCACCGTGCCGCCGGCGTAATCCAAAACGCCCGCTGCATTGAGCCACCCGCTCGGTTCCCAGACCATGTGGGCGATGGGCACGTACACCAGCAGCGACCACGCCGCCATGAACACCAGCATGGCGGAGAATTTCATGCGGTCAGCGAATGCACCGGCGATCAGCGCAGGCGTAATCACCGCAAAAGTGAGCTGAAACATCGCATACACGGTTTCGGGAATGGTCAAGGCCAGGTGAGAAACGGACAGCTTGTTGATCGGATCATGCATGTACGTCATGCCGTTGAAGAACGCGCGGCTCATGCCGCCTACGAATTTGCTTCCGGGCGTAAACGCCCATGAATAACCCACCAGCCACCACAGCAGGCTCACCACGCAGACGATTGCGAAGGTCTGCATCAGGGTCGCAAGCACGTTTTTTTTGCGCACCATGCCGCCATAGAAGAGCGCCAGGCCGGGGATCGACATCATCAGCACCAGGGCCGTGGAGGTCAGCATCCAGGCGGTATCCCCGGCGCTGATCTTGTCCACGCTCAGCACGACCGGTGCCGTCGGCGCGCTATCGCTCCACGCCGCCGCGGACATGCACGCCAGTACCGCAACGGAAACCAGCATCGGCAGTTTTTTCATCTCATCCCCTGTGAGTTAAATGGCGTTGCTGTCGCGCTCACCCGTTCTGATGCGCACGACTTGCTCGAGCTCGAAGACAAAGACTTTGCCATCGCCGACCTTGCCGGTTTTCGCCGATTTGATGATCGCTTCGACAACTTGATCGACCAACGCATCGTCGACGGCGATTTCGATTTTTGATTTCGGGACGAACTCGACCACATACTCCGCGCCCCGATAGATTTCAGTGTGGCCGCGTTGCCTGCCAAAGCCTCGCACTTCCGTGACGGTGACGCCCCGGACCCCCGCGTCGCTGAGCGCGGCTCGAACCTCGTCGAGCTTGAACGGTTTAACGATGGCGGTTATGAGCTTCACGCTGCGTGGCGGGAAGCACCGCTTATGCCAGCGCGGAAGTCTTGAGTGTGATCAGCAGCTTAAGAACACTTGCTGCCTGGACACGAAGCAAATTTGCACCGATCAGGGGCACGCTTGAGCGCGGCGCGCTTCATTTAGGTGCGCATCCGCTCACTAGCTCATTTCAACGACAGCTCCAAGCGTATCTGCCCACCCTGGTTCTTCGCCTTGTCGTTGGCCACCAGAAACACCCGGCCTGGATCGATCTGCGAACCCGCTAACAGTGCGGCCTGCAGGTTCATGGCGCGCTGCTGCCCCAGTGCCGCGAGGTCTGAATCGTTCACGGCGACGTGCTCGTGCAGTTCGTGGCCGAGATAATCGTTCTTGGCGGCGGTCTTTTCCGATTTCGTCTTGATGGCGTCGACGGACTCGGGAAACTTGGGATCGGCGCCGATAGTCCTTTTGTAGAGCTTCGTCAGCAGGTCCAATTGAGCGCGGGGATCCAATTGATCAAAGCTTGTTGCCGGGACGGACGACTTCTTGCCTGCGGGTGCGGCGACCAGTTCTCCTTGGATTTCCTTCTGGAACTTGATCTCGACGAGGCGTGGTTTATCCAGTTCGCTCACGACGGCAATCGGTATCTCGATCTTCAACTGCGGCCGTGCGCTCAGCGCTTTGCCAATGCTCTTCGCTTTGTCGGCCGCGGCGGGATCCAAGTCGGCCGCACCCGGTTGAAAATCGACGAACTGCAGATCCGGACCGCCGCCGAACAACGAGCCCAACAGCGCAAACGGAGCGGTAACCGCCTTTTCCAAAATATTGACGAACACCTTCCAGATGATGGGGCCAAGCTTGAATTTCGGGTCATCGAGGGAGCCGGTGACCGGAAGATCCAGATCGATCACGCCGTCGCGATCCTTGAGCAACGCCACGGCCAGCTTGATGGGCAACGGCACCGCATCCTTGCTTGCGGTTTTCTCGCCGAACTCGAGCTGATCGACGCTGATGTGATGCTGTGCATCCAGCTTGCGCCCCTCGACCTTGTAGTGCAGTTCCGTGGTCAGCTTGCCCTTGCTGATGTTGTAGCCGGCAAACTTGCCGGAATAGGGATTGAAGATGCTGAGCTCGATATTCTTGAAGCTCATCGATAAATCGGTATAGAGCGCGGCACTTAGGATATTCACTTCCCCGGCGATCGCCACAGGCGAGAAGGCGTCCACGGAGCCGCGCAAGTCCACCTTCGCGCGCGAGTTCTGCTTCGAGGATAGCCCCGATACCGTACCCTCGAGACTTTGGATTGCGGTCGCGAAGTTGGGCTGCACCGACAGGTCGGCGAAATTGGCCTGGCTGGCCTTGACCACAATTTTCTTGATGGACATCGGCATGCTGGGTGCCGCGGCGGCAGGGGATCCTGAGGCGGTGGCAGGCACCTGCGCCGCTTTGCGGCCCTTGTGCGGTAGAGGCGCGGGCGCGGGCGCAGGCGTGGCGAAGGCAGCGACCGGCGGAGCCCCACCACCGCTGGGAGCCACCACTGTGGCGCCCGGCGCCGCCAACACTCGCCTCACGTTGATCGTTGCGTCGGGCTCAACGATGACGCGCGCATACAGCTTGTGTGCCTCGACCAGATCAATGTCGAGCCGATCGGGATCATGCTGGAAGGCGAGTCCCTTTACGTCCAAACGATCCCAATTGATGAAATCATCGCGCAGCGCGTTATCCACGGTGTGCAAGCCGCTGACGCTCAGATTGCCGCTGAATTGCAACGCCGGTTTTTGCGCGCCGTAGCGCACCTTCGCATCGCCGTTCAAGCTGCCGGCGAGCAGCGTCATCGAGGTATATTGCGCAATGTAGGGCTGCACCGCGGCGAGTTCGATGCCGCGCAGTTTCAAATTCAAATTTGCCGCCGCCGGCTGCGGCGTGACATCGCCTGCCAGGCTCAGCGTGCCGGTATCGTTGATTTTCGTATCGAGCGTCACGTTCAACGATTTGGCAAGATTCAAACTCGCCCCGGCGACTTGAATGTTCAGCGGCGCCAGCGTCACTTTCGCGGCCGGGTTGGTGCGGCGATCCTCGGCGGAAATGCTGGCATCGCGCAGTGTAAGTTCACGCAGCTCATAGCCCCATGCGGGAGCGGAATTGGGTGCCGGGGTCGGAGCGGCTCGGGCAGCCGCCGCCGCGCCCGGCGCACTTGGGGTGGGCGGCGCAACCGCCGCAATCTCGGCGCCGCCCGGCGCCGGCGTCGACGCGAGTTTGAGCAAATTCAGCGATCCGTCCGGTTCCAGCCACGCCGTCAGCTTGACCCCTGTCAGAGTCAGGGAATCGCTGTGCGCTTGGCGCTGCTTCAAGTTGAACGTGGTGCCGCTCAGCAGCAACTGCGGCACCGTGATCCAGTCGGCGTCCGCACTCCTGGGCCGGACCGCCAGGTCGGTCAATGCCGCCTTGGAAACCTCGACATTGAGGTCAGGCTGGTCCTGCAGTGAAAACTTATAAGTCGCGTTTACATCGATCTTGCCGGAGTTGACCAGGAAGCTCAGCCGATCTTCCAGATAGGACCAGATTGTGTGCGCCTGAAGTCCCGCAATCTGAAACTCGCCGTCCGACTCGATCGGCTGCACGGCGAGGTGCCCGTGCCATTCGATCCGCTCGCCCAGTTTCGACATCCCCGTGAAGGTGAAGCGGCCGCCCTCAACGCCGGTGGTGAAATTCTGCAGTTCGAAATTGATCGGCTGCAAGCGCGTCGCGAAATCCGACGGCCGCCGCCGATCGTCAAACGACAGAAGGCCCTCTGTCACCTTGAACAAACCGATGCGCAGCGGCGGAATCGGCTCTTTGCTCTTCGGTTCGGGTTTCGGCGGCGCCTTGGGACTCAGCTGCGCCAAATTGACGGCGCCGTCCTTAAAGATGACGGCGTTTGCGAAGGGCGCGCCAAGCTCGATATGCTTGAAGGTATACGCTCGATGCCAGATCGATGACATTTCGAAATCGATGAACAGCCGGCCGAATCCCACCAGCCGCGTGCCTTGAGGACCGGTCAGAAAAAAATCCTTGATCTCGGCTTGAAGCAAAAACGGATTGATGTGAATTTCGCCGATGGTCGGCGTGACGGCCATCAGCCTGGCGGGAATCTGCTTCAAGAGCGCATTGCGCACGAGTTTCGGCGCGATCCAAAACCCGGCGATCGCATACAAGCCGACCAGCAGTGCGATCAGCGCTGAGATCCGGAAAATCTTCGTTTTAGCGAACTGCAGCAAGGAACCATCCCCTCGTGGTACCCCGCTGAGAATATTACCGCTTATTGCGTTGGATCAAGCGTTTGCGTTTGCGAACCTGCCGGGGCGTCAAGGGGTTGCGCTTGCCCGCAAAGGGGTTCTCATCACCGCGAAAAGCCACTCTCACCGGCGTGCCCATCAAATCGAAGGCTTTGCGGTACACATTGACCAGATAGCGCCGGTACGCGTCCGGCACGTGATCGGTTTGATTGCCATGGATCACCACGATGGGCGGATTTCGTCCCCCTTGATGTGCATAGCGCAGCTTGATGCGGCGCCCGCTGACCAACGGCGGTTGATGGCTCCCAATCGCCGCCTCCAGCACCCGCGTTAGTTCCGGCGTGCTCATATCCCGCATGGCGGCTGCGTAGACTTTGCGCACGGAGGCGAGCAGCTCCCCGACTCCGCTGCCGTGGCGTGCCGAGATGAAATGCAGCGGCGCAAAATCCGCGAATAGCAGGCGCTGTTCGATTTGCTGGCGAATCAAGTCGCGCTGCTCGGTGGGAATGTTGTCCCACTTGTTCACCGCGAGAATCAAGGCCCGGCCCTGCTCGATAACCGTTCCCAAAAGGCTTGCGTCTTGTTCGGCAACAGTGTCGTGCGCGTCCATGACCACAATGACCACGTGAGCGGACTCGATCGCCTGCAGCGTCTTGATGACGCTGAATTTTTCAATCGCCTCCTCAACCCGCGAGCGGCGCCGCACGCCGGCGGTATCAATCAAGGTGTAGCGCTCGCCGTCGCGCTCGAAAGGCACGAGCACCGCATCGCGTGTGGTGCCGGGCTGATCGAATGCCACGACTCGATTCTCACCCAACAGACGATTGATCAGCGTGCTCTTGCCCACATTGGGCCGGCCGATCACGGCCACTTTGATGCCCGCATTCTCCGGACCGTCGTGCGGGTCGGCAGTGAGTCCCGCGAGCGCGGTCTCGAGCAGCGTAATGACGCCTTGATCATGGGCAGCCGAGATCGGCAGCGGTTCGCCCAAGCCCAATTGATGAAAATCGGCCACTGCCACGTCCTGATCGAATCCCTCCGTCTTGTTGACCGCCAAAAATAAGGGCTTGCCGCTGCGCCGGGCGAGCTGCGCGACGAATTGATCCTGCGGCGTCACGCCGGCCCGCCCATCCACCAGCACGATGAGACGATCGGCTTCGCTGATCGCGCGTTCGGTCTGCGCGATCATCAAGCTCTCGATCACATCCGCGTTCTCGACGAGTCCGCCCGTGTCGACGACGATGCAAGGCACTTCGGTGCGCCGCGCAAATCCGTATTGACGATCGCGCGTGAGGCCGGGCAAATCGGCAACCAGCGCATCGCGCGTGCCGGTCATGGCATTGAACAGAGTCGACTTGCCCACATTCGGGCGGCCGATCAATGCGACTACCGGCAGCATTGCTTACGAAGAGCCTGACTTTAGGGCGGCGGCGTGGCGGGCGGAGTAGCGGGAGGCGGAGTCGTGGGAGGCGCTGCCGGAGTTTCAGCGGGCGCGGCCGCGGGCGGCGGCGCCGGAGCTTCAGCGGCGGGCGCGGGCGTCTCGGCCGGCGCAGCGGCAGGTGCCGGCGGACTGGAAATCTTGGGGCTGGCTCGGTACGCGGCCAGTTTCCCGCCATCGGTCAGGACCACGATGGTCTCGCCCGAACCCGCCGGCGGATTGGAAACGCGTTCCTTGCCAATGCGCTCACGCGCCACCAGCTCGCCGGTCGTCTTATCCAGCCAGTGAATGTAACCCTGAAAATCGGCGAGCGCGACCGCGGTACCGGTCACCACGGGAGTACTCAGGCCGCGGCGCTTGAGTTTGTCGTTGCGCCATAACTCGGCGCCGTCGCGCTGACGCATCGCCACCACCGTGCCGTCCGATTGCGTGACATACAAATTATCCGCATCCACCGCCAGGCCCCGGTAGCTCGACATATCATGTGACCACCACTGCTGACCGGAGTCCAGCGCGAGCATGGCCGTGCGCCCCTGGAAACCGGCGGCAAACACGTTGTCTCCCACCACCCGGACCGCCGAATCGATATCGACCAGCCGATCGAGCTCTGTGCGGCCGTGGGGTGAAGCCAATGCAGTGTCCCATAGCGTGTCGCCCGTGTTGAGCGACACCGCCATGACCTTGCCGTTATCGAAGCCGCTGATCGCCGCTTCCTTGGCAATGATGGGCGTCGCGGTGCCGCGCAAGCTCAGGCGCGGCACCTGTTGCTCCACGGACCACAGGACTTTGCCGGTGGCCCGGTCGAGACCGTTTAACCGGCCGTCCACGGAGCGCAGCACCACCACTTTCTCGCCGATCGCCGGTGAGGAGAGCAATTCCGAATTGATTTGCGCGCGCCACAGTTGGCGCCCGGTCGCACCATCCAGCGCGATCACGGCACCCTTGCTGGTGCCGGCCACGACGATGCCGAGCGCGGCGGCAGGTCCTGCGGAAATCGGCAGTTTGAGCTTCTTGACCCAAACATCGCGGCCCGTCTCGAGCGACACCGCGAGCACTTCGCCCTTGTGATTGGCGGCGAATACCAGCCCATTGTCGATGGCAGGTCCCAATCCCAGGCGCAGCTTGATCTGCTTCTTGCCGCCGCCGACCCCGTCGCCCCACAGCTTCTTGACCGGAAGCGTTGCCTTGAAGTTCTTCACCAGCGCCGCCGGCGGCTCGACGTCCTTATTCTTGCTGCAGCCGGCGGCCATGAGCAGCGCGGCGAAACTCAACGGAAGCAATAAGCGCATCAGGGTTTGGCCTTGTCGTTCGAAGCCAGATCGGCAAGTTTCAATTGCAGCATCGCGGCATCCGCGCTGCCGTCGCTCGCGCTCAACGCCAGGTTGTACTCGGCGATGGCACCGGGAATGTCTTTCTTCGCATAGAGCGCATCGCCATGAACCGCGTGGTAGCGCCCTGCAAAGCTTCCGGGCGTGCCGGCTGCCAAGGTCTTGATCGCATCGTCAGGCTTGCCTTGATCGATCAATACGCGGGCCAACCGCAGTCTCGCCACCTGCTTGAGTTCCGAATCCTTGGAGTTATCCATGACGTGCGTTAAGGGCGCGACCGCGTCCGCCGTTTTGCCGCTATCGACGTCGATGCGCGCAATCGTGAGTTGCGCCTGGTCTGCATAGGGCGAAGTGGGAAAATTCTTGATGATGCCATCGGCGATCTGCAGTGATTTCCGCGGATCGTTCATTTGCAATGCGGCCGTCATTTGTCCGAACTGATCCGCCGCCTGCATCGCCATCGCGTTCTGGTGCGAGCGGTAGTATTGAACTCCAAACCAACCCCCGACGCCCAGCACCACGCCTCCCAAGATCCAGGGGGCATATTCGGTAAAAGCGCGCTTAACGGCTTCTAGTTGTTCGTCGTCAGTTAAATATTCTTCAGCCATTGCCGCTTCCTCTCCCCGCCTTAAGACCCAGTAAGTTGCCGATACGTTCACTGATTCGTTCCATGGGGCATTCTTCCTGCGCGGATTCGCGGCGCAGAGCCTTCACGGCCACGACCTCCCGGGATACTTCGTCATCCCCCAGGACCAACGCCAGCTCCGCCCCGCTCTTGTCCGCACGCTTGAACTGCGCCTTGAAGCTGCCGCCCCCTAAATTGATCTGCACCCCCAAATCGGGCCATGCGTCGCGAAGCTGCTCGGCCAGTTTGAAGCCCGGGATCTCGGCTTGTTCCCCGACCAGCACCAGATAAATCTGCGGCTTGAACCTAAGAAGGTCCAAATTCTGCTTCTGCAGGAGCATTACGATGCGCTCCTGTCCCATTGCCCAGCCCACTGCGGGGGTATCGATACCGCCCAGCTGGGCGACCAGGCCGTCGTAGCGGCCGCCTGCGCACACCGTGCTTTGCGAACCCAGCGCATCGGTAGTCCACTCGAACACCGTGCGCGTGTAGTAATCCAGTCCGCGCACCAGATGAGGCTCGACATGATACTCGATGCCGGCAGTGCGCAATTGCGCGCACAAGGACTCAAAGTGCCGCCGCGACTCCTCGTCGAGCGAATCGAGCAGCTGCGGCGCCCCGGCGACAATCCTCTGCATATCCGGATTCTTACTGTCGAGTATCCTCAACGGGTTGCCCGCCAAGCGCCGTTTACTGTCCTCATCGAGGGCGCCGGCATGCCCGCTGAAATAGCCGGTGAGTTTTTCGCGATACAGCGCGCGCGACGCCGGCGTGCCCAGCGAATTTACGGTCAATTTCACGTTGCGCAGCCCCAGAAGCCGCATGAGCCTGCCGGACAAGAGGATCATCTCGGCATCCACATCCGGGCCTTCGAATCCGAAAGCTTCTGCGTCAATTTGATGGAATTGCCGATAACGCCCGGCTTGCGGGCGTTCGCGCCGAAACATCGGCCCCATGCACCACACCCGCAACCGCCCCTCGCGCAGCAGCCCGTTGGAGATCACCGCGCGCACCATGCCGGCGGTCGCCTCGGGGCGCAGTGTGATGTGATCCTCGCCCTGATCCACGAAGCTGAACATTTCCTTCTCGACGATATCGGTAAAATCGCCGATCGAGCGCTTGAACAGCTGCGTCTGCTCGATCACCGGAACGCGGAATTCCTCATAGCCGTAGCTCGCGAAAACTTGGCGCGTGACGCGCTCCAGTTGCTGCCAGGCTGCGATTTGCGCGGGCAATACGTCGTGCACACCGCGCAGGGGCTCGATAATCTTGCTCAAGGGTCCTCTTCAGCCGGGTGGGCGCGCGCCGCGCGGCGGCGCACCGTGCGATTGATCGGGGCGCGAATCGCGCCGCAGGACACCGTCCGCGCCGGCTTCGAAGCGCGCCACGTCACCTGCAAAAAATTGCGGACCGATCGCGACGGCGCGATCGTTGATTTCCAGCTGCACGCCGCTGCCGAATCCCAAGTACACCTGCAGCGGAGCAGTTCCCGAAATGGTCTTCACGCTGTTGGCGCGGCCATTTCCCGCATACGTGCGCCGCCCGGCAGCATCGTGAATTTCCACCCACGAATCCGCCGAGAAGCTTAAGCGCAGCCGCGCTCGGCCGGTGCCCGGCAGCGGTTGTGCGGGCAGCTGCGCGGTATTTGCCGCCATTGCGGCATTTCCAGCACTTGCCGCACTTGCCGACGCGCTGTCCTGAGCGGCTCCCGCAGCAGGAGGCGCCGCTGCAGCAGACGCCGTGGATTCGCGAAGCATGGCCGGTGAGGCCTTGGCCGAGGAGACGAGGCCCGACTCCGGCTTGACGGTGGGTATCGGTGCGGCCGCCGCTGCAGCCGCGGGCGCGCCGTTGGCCGCCGCCTTGCCGTGCACATGCCAAGGCCGCAGCCACAGAATGCCGCCGGCCAGCACCAAGACGACGCAGACCGCAATCGGAATCAGCGCTGATCCGCCGGATGAGGACGCGTCCTCGCGCGGCCGCAGCAACATGCTGGGGCCCGCCGCCGGCGACTGGATCTGGGACGGCACGCCGGAATCGAATCCTGCCAATACTTCCGCGGGCGGTAGACCCAGCAGCGCGGCATACTTTTTCAGATGGCCCTTGGCATAGACCGTCGGGCCGATGCGCGCATAATCGTCTCCTTCGAGCGCCTCTATGACCCATCGATCCAGATGCATTTCATCTGCAGCTTTTTGCGCGCTCAAACCGCGCCGCTCGCGCTCGGCCTTGAGTCTGGGTCCGGGCAGGGCGGCAGGTCCACTCATCGATCGATGCCATTGCGCATGTTTTGCGCCTGTTCAGAATTCGGAAATTCTGTCTGCACACGCCGCGCATAAACCGCCGCGGCCACCGCATCGCCGAGTTTGCGCTGCGCACGAAAGCCTAACCACAAAATCTCGGGGGTTGGCGGATTCACCGCCAGATAGCGTTGCACGATATCGCGCGCCTGGGCGGCATCGCCACGGTCGAACGCGACATTGGCCTGCTGCAGCAGCGCTTCGGGCATGTTGGGCCGTATCGCCAATGCACGCGTGAAATAACGGTCGGCATCGACAAGATTGCCGGCGCTGCGCACGCAAACGCCCGCGTTGACCAACGCCACCGCGGGTGTCTGATATAGGGGATTACGCGCCACCTCGTTGAACATTTTCTCGCCGGCCGCGATCTTGCCCGTGCGACAGAGGAATCCGGCGTAGCTGTTGTCGATGCTCGGATCGTTCTTGCTCAGGCGGGCCGCAGTCTCGTAGGCGCGCTCCGCCTTATTCATCTCATTCAGCCGTTCATAGACCAAGCCCGCCGTGGCTTGAACGTCGGGATTGGAGGAGTTTTCGGACAATGCCCGTTCGATGCAGTCGCGCGCGTTGGCTAGCTGACCGAGCTTCATGTACTCGATGGCCAGCTGCATGTTCGCAATGGCGGCTTGCGCCGGCTGCTTCTTATAGGTCCGAACCGGCTGCTGGTAGGCGGGAGGATTATGGTGGCATGCCGCGAGCAGGACACCGGCGGCGACCAGCACCAAGACCGGTACCCCACGAAGCTTTCTGGAATTCAGCATCATTGAATTTCCGCCGCGGTGCGCGACACCGTTGAGAGTTTCGTTCCGAGCCGCACCAGGGTGCGATCCTTGACCTTGCCCGCCAATTGCCCGCACGCGGCGTCGATGTCATCGCCGCGCGTTTTGCGCGTCGTCGCGATCACGCCGTGATCATTCAGGATGTCGCGAAATTTCAAAATGGTCGCGGCGGGCGAACGGCGATAACCCGTACCCGGAAACACGTTGAAGGGAATCAGATTGAGCTTGGCCGGGCGCCCCTGCATCAGGCGTGCGAGCTGACGCGCATGCTCCGGCTTGTCGTTCACGCCGTCGAGCATGACGTATTCGAAGGTGATGCTGCGGCCGTTCTGCTGATCTATGTAGTGCCAGCAGGCCGCGAGCAATTCGGCGATCGGATGCTTGCGGTTGATGGGCACCAGCTCGTTGCGCAGCTCATCGTTCGGCGCGTGCAGGGAAACCGCCAACGCGACGTTGCATTCCTGCGCCAGCTTGTAAATTTGCGGCACCAAACCGGAAGTGCTCAACGTCACCCTGCGCCGCGACAGATCGTAGCCCAAGTCGTCGAGAAAGATGCGCATGGCGGGAAGCACATTGCGGTAGTTGGCAAGCGGTTCGCCCATGCCCATGAACACGACATTGGTGATTTTGCGTCCGCCCTCGCCCACCGCGCGGCCGCTCGAGAGCGCGAGCTCGCGCTGCGCCAGCCATACCTGGCCGACGATTTCCGCGGAGCTCAAATTTCGGTTGAAGCCCTGCTGCGCAGTCGCGCAGAACGTGCAGTCCATTGCGCAGCCTACCTGACTCGAAATGCACAGGGTGCCCCGATCGGGTTCTGGGATATAGACGGTTTCGATGCCCTGCACCTGGTCCATGCGCAGCATCCATTTGCGGGTGCCGTCTTTGGACAGCTGTTCAGTCACGATTTGCGGAACGCTGATCTCGGCAATCTCGGCCAGCTGCGCGCGGAAGTCATGCGCCAAATCAGTCATGCTGGAGAAATCCGACGCTCCGCGCCGATAAATCCACTTCATCAGCTGCCGGGCGCGAAACGGCTTGGCGCCGAGACGCGCCGCAACGAACGTCTCGAGCTGCACGCGGGGCAGCCCCAGCAGATTCACGCGTTCGCTCGACACTCAGAGCCCCCTGTTGACCGCCGCCACGCTAGCGCGTACGCGGGCAGATCTCAATTTCCCGAAAGAAGTAGCTGATTTCGCGCGCCGCGGTATCGGCGGCATCAGAGCCGTGAACCATGTTCTCATCGATGCTGGTGGCGAGATCCGCGCGAATGGTTCCCTTGTCGGCTTTCTTGGGATCCGTTGCCCCCATGACCTCGCGATTCCTGGCAATGGCGTTATCGCCCTCCAGCACCTGCACCATGACGGGACCGGAGGTCATGAAGCGCACCAAATCCTTGAAGAACGGCCGCTCGCGGTGCACGGCGTAAAAGCCCTCCGCCTCGGCCTGCGACAATCGCAGCATGCGGGCGGCCACGACCTTCAACCCCACCTGCTCAAAACGGCGGTAGACCTCGCCGATCAGGTTACGGCCGACGCCGTCCGGCTTCACGATGGATAGGGTTCGCTCGATGGACATCACAACCTCGCTGAATGGACGTTGAGCCAGCCTTGGGTCCAAGGCTGACAAAGACGGCGAAGTGTACTGGAGCGGGGCTGGCCAAGCAATCGCAACTAGGACCGAAGTCCCTGTATTACCTGGAAAAACCGACGCTTGTGCCCGCGCGGCGAGCAACTCTCGGGCGGGGTTGCTTCGACCCCGTTTAATTCGCTGCGCAGCGCCTAAAACTAGACGTTAAAGCTCTCGCCGCAACCGCATTCGCCCTTGGCCTTGGGGTTCTGGAACCTGAACGCCTCATTGAGGCCCTGCTTGACGAAATCCACCAAGGTACCGTCGATCAGGGGCAGACTTTGCGGATCGACCACGACTTTGACGCCCCGCACCTCGAATACCGCATCTTCCGGATTAATTTCATCGGCGTAATTCACCACGTAGGCGAAACCCGAGCAACCTGTCTTCTTGATTCCAACTCGTAAACCGACGCCGATTCCGCGTTGCGCCAAATGGGTCCTTACCCTATCGGCCGCCGATTCCGTCAGTAGTATTGCCATGCTGCGCTGTACCTCACAAAAGTTCAGCTAGAGGACACCATACATAACACGACCGCATCTCCCCCGCACGGAACCAAAGCGCGTTTTTTATTAATCCTCCTTCACCCGCGAAAGGCGCGCTTCATGAGAGCGATATGGATGCTTCAGACGCCATAATCAATGGCCGGAACGGCCGCGGCAAGCCACGCATCTTCGATGATCAGCAAGCGGCCGGTTTTCTCGACCGGCACGGCAAACCGCTCCTGCAGCGCCTGCACACTTTCCGGAAGGCTGGACCTCAAAGGGTTGCCGACGGCCTGTTCGGTCAACCAGGCGGACACTGCGACCGTGTGCGGACAGGCGAAAGCGAGGAATCGTGCCGCTGTCACCTTGCCTGATCGAATCTGAAGATCGAACTGCACCCAGGTTCCTTGTTCGCGGTCGCCCGCCGCGCCGCGAAAAACATCTGCGCCGCGGAGCTGTCCGGCGTTCGCGGCGCCCGCGGCGCTCGTGAAATATCGGCGCGTCAATTCATTGTAGTTCACGCCGCGGCAGTCCCCGCAATCTTGCGCAGACGGTGGACCTCGCGCGTCAAGACCGCAACCGCCGCATCGATGTCGGCCTCCGTCGTGGTGCGTCCCAACCCGAAGCGCAGACTGCTTTCGCTCAAGCGCTCGCTGCGGCCCAAGGCGCGCAGCACATACGAAGGCTCGGCCAGCGCCGACGTGCAAGCCGATCCGGTCGACACCGCCACATGCGGCCGAACTGCCGCCAGCAGGCTCTCCCCTTCCACACCTTCAAAAGACACATTGAGAATATGGGGTACCGTGCGTGCGGCGCTGCCGTTGCGCTGCACGCCGCCGAGCGCCGCCAGGCCCTGCCACAATCGGTGCTGTAGCTGCGCGACGCGCACGGTTTCCACCGACGAGATCCGCATCGCGAGCTCGAATGCCAGGCCCATGCCCACCACCTGGTGGGTTGCCAGGGTTCCCGCCCGCAAGGCACGCTCTTGACCGCCGCCGAATTGCAGCGCGGCGAGCTGCACACGGCCTCGGCCGCGCGCCTCGCCTCGCTCTGCGACAATGAGCGCACCCACGCCTTTCGGCCCATAGGCCTTATGCGCCGAGAGCGACATGAGATCGACGCCGAGACTGGGAAAATGGACCGGGCACTTGCCGACGCTCTGTGCCGCATCGACATGCAGCCAGGCGCCGCCATGCTCGGCGCAAAGCGCGCCGACGGACGCGATATTTTGCACCACGCCGATTTCATTGTTGACCTGCATCAAGGACACCAGCACCGTGTCGGGCCGCAGCGCTGCGGCCACTTGCTGCGGATCCAGCAGGCCCTCTTGATCGGGAACCAGGTACGAAACCTGCCAGCCGCGCCGCTCGAGTTCGCGGCAGGGGTCGAGCACGGCCTTGTGCTCGGTTCGCGCCGTGACGATGTGGCGGCCGCGCTCGCGGTAGTACTGGGCCACGCCGAAAATAGCCAGATTGTCGGCTTCGGTCGCACCTGACGTCCAAACGACCTCTGCGGGTACGGCGCCCACCGCGGCGGCCACTTGCCCGCGCGCCGCTTCGACCAGAGCGCCGGCGACGTCGCCATAGTCGTGGCTCATCGAGGACGGGTTGCCGAATTCGGACTCGGAGCGCAGCACCTCGGCCATGCGTGCCGCGACTCGCGCATCCACGGGCGTGGTGGATGCATGATCCAGATATACCGGCATTTGCGCCGGATTCGTTGGCGCGGCGTTCACGGTTTCATTTGCGCGAGCGTTGCGCGGACTGTCCGCGCCGCCCCTGCACGGCGCTCAAGATGCCGCGCAGAATGTTGAGTTCATTGCGGTCCAGCTGCGCCCGGTTGAACAAGCGCCGCAATCGTTCCATGAGGTGCCCGGTGCGGTCGTCGAAATCGATTTCATTGAGCACCTCGTGCAAATGCGCGTAAAAGTGCTCGACGTCTCCGGACGGCGCAAGCGCCATTTCCAGTTGCGTGCGCGAGGTTGGCTGCTCGCGCGCCAGAAAGATCTCGTACGCGATGAGCTGCGCCGACATCGCCAGGTTCAAGGAACAATAGGCGGGGTTCGCGGGGATGCGCACCAGCACGTTGCAGTGATTCAAATGCTCGGTCGCCAATCCGTAGCGCTCCGAACCGAACAGCAACGCGGCGCGATTATCCTCCGGCAACGCGACGATGCGGCCGGCGACGTCGCGCGGCGTCGTAAACTCCCAGTAATACGAGCGGGGCCGCGATGTCGTGCCGGCGATGAACCCGCAGTCGGCGATCGCTTCGGCGACGCTGTCGACGACGCGCGCGTTGACCAGAATATCGTCGGCGCCCGCCGCCAGCGCCACCGCTTCCGCATGCGGAAAGGCGCGCGGCCGGACCAGCACGAGATCGGCGAGCGCCATGTTTTTCATGGCGCGCGCCACCGAGCCGATGTTGCCCGGATGGCTCGGATCGATGAGTACAATGCGAACGAGTCTTGTCACAGGTGATATTCTAGCGCCACCCTATGCAACCGCTGCTCAATATCGCCATGCGCGCCGCGCGCCGCGCCGGCGACCTGATCGTCAAAAGCCTCTCGCGCCTCGATTCTCTCAAAATCGACAGCAAAGGCCGCAATGACTTCGTGACCGACATCGACCGTAAGGCCGAGGCGGACATCATCGCCACAATCCGCCGCAGCTATCCGCAGCACGCGATCCTGGCCGAAGAGTCGGGACGCAGCGGCGAGGATGAGTTCGTGTGGATCATCGATCCGCTCGACGGCACCACCAACTTCCTGCACGGCTTTCCCACCTTCGCCGTCTCCATTGCGCTTCAGCATAGGGGCCGGCTGCAGCACGGCGTGGTCTACGATCCCATGCGCCAGGAATTCTTCACCGCCTCGCGCGGCGACGGCGCGCAGCTGGAAGGCAAGAAAATCCGCGTCAGCAGCCAACGCACCTTGGAAGCATCGCTCATCGGCACCGGGTTCCCGTTTCGCGCGGGAGCGGCCTATGTCGATGAGTATTTGGCCATGTTGAAAGTCGTGATGTCGACCGCGGCGGGGATTCGGCGGCCGGGCGCCGCGTCCTTGGACCTCGCCTATGTCGCCGCGGGAAGAATCGACGGTTTTTGGGAATTCGGTCTCTCGCCGTGGGACACCGCCGCCGGGACGCTGCTCATCCAAGAAGCCGGCGGACGCGTGGGAACGCCCGCCGGCGGCGAATACGCGCTCGGTTCCAACATCGTCGCCGGCAACCCCAAGGTTTACCAGGGACTGCTCGAGGTCATCGGACCCCTGACGCCCGAGTCACTTCGCGGCTGACCCAGGCGGTTCGACGTATCCCGGGTGCAGCGTGCTGCGCTTGCGGCCGTAGGAGGCGTAAAACAGCAAGCCCAGCACCGCCCAGCCGAAGAACACCATCTTGGCGAAGAATGACAGCAGCAGGAACAACGCCAGGCAGCCGATCAGCGCCAGCGGGCCCACGAGCCAGATCGCCGGCGTGCGGAACGGGCGTTTCCGATCCTTTGCCTTGAACCGCAAGATCATGACTCCCAAGGCCACGGAGAAAAATGCGGCCAAGGTGCCGCCGTTGGATGTGTCGGCGAGATTGCCGACCGGGAAGAAGGCGGCGGCGCACATCACCACCGTGCCGGTGATCAGGGTCACCACGTGAGGGGTGTGGAATCGCGGATGAATCTTGGTCAATACGTCCGGCAGCAAGCGATCGCGCGCCATGCTGAAAAAAACCCGCGTTTGGCCGAACATCATCATCAAGATGACGGACGGCAATGCGAGAAACGCCGCCAGGCCGATGAGCCGCGACAGCTTGGGCCAGCCGATTTCGCGCAGCACGTGCGCCAGCGGCTCATCGCTGCAGACCAACGACGAGAGCTTCGCCGGTTCCATGCAGGCGTGCAGCATCTCCGGACCGCCCGGACTGATGCCGTGTCCTGCGGCGTCCATGACCGGCTGCGCACCGATGGAGCCGATGGCGCCGGCGGCGACCAAAAGATAGAAAATCGTGCAAATCACCAAGCTGCCGATCAGGCCGATCGGCATGTTGCGCTGGGGATTTCTCGTCTCTTCGGCAGCGGTCGACACGGCGTCGAAGCCGACATAGGCGAAGAATATCGAAGCCGCAGCGCCGCCGATGCCGAGCCAACCCAAGGGTGCGAACGGTTCGAAGTTGTTCGTCTTGATGACGGGCAGCGCGAGAGCGCAGAAAAGAATCAAGGCTGCTACCTTGATGCAAACCAATACCGCGTTCACCGTCGCGCTCTCGCGAGTACCTAAGGCCAAGAGCGTGGTCACGAGAGCGGCAATGAAAACGGCAGGAACATTGATCAAACCGCCCGCGAAGTAGCCCTTTGATAGATACAGCGGTATGTGGATATCAAAGCTGTGCGAAATCAGGGGCACGAAGTAATTCGACCAGCCCACCGATACGGCGCTGGCCGCGATCGTATATTCCAGGATGAGGGCCCAGCCCACGATCCAGGCGATCAGTTCGCCCAAAACCGCATACGAGTAGGTATAGGCAGATCCGGAAACCGGCACCATGGCGGCGAGTTCGGCGTAGCACAAAGCCGTGACCGCGCATACGAAACCTGCAATGACGAATGAGGCCATCATTCCCGGCCCCGCTTTCTGCGCCGCCTCGGCGGTCAGCACGAAAATACCGGTGCCGATGATGGCTCCCACCCCGAGCATCATGAGCTGAAAGGCGCCCAGCGAGCGGGGCAGAGATCTCTTCTCGGCACTCGCCAAAATAGCGTCAAGCGGTTTGATGCGCCAATTCATGTCATCTCCCCATTTTGAATACTGCGGCGGACTTTAGCGGCTTTCCTAGCGCGCAAGCAAACTATTGCTTGATTCGCCGGCGCAGCCGGATGTTTATCCACTCCACAGCCACGGCGAACGCCATCGCGAAGTAGAGGTAACCCTTGGGGAAGTCCAACTCCAGCGATTCGGCGATGAGGGCCGCGCCAACCAACACCAGAAACGCCAGGGCCAACACCTTGATGGTGGGATAGCGCTCGATGAAGCGGCTGATGCCTGCAGACACCACCATCATCACCAGCACCGACACCACGATGGCCGCGATCATGATTTCAATGTGCTTGGCCAGGCCCACCGCGGTGAACACCGAATCCAGCGAGAACACGATGTCGATGATGCCGATCTGCAGGATGATCAGCACATAGCTGTTCAGTAAGCCGGGCTTGCGGGCGCGCACCTTGCCCTTCAGCATGCCGTGGATTTCCATAACGGCCTTTACCACCAGGAAAAGGCCGCCGGCAAACAAAATCAGATCACGGCCGGAGACGTCCGTCCCCAGCGCGCGGAACAGCGGATCGCGCAGCGTCGCCAGCCAGGTTATGGAAAAGAGCAGCGCGATGCGGGTGAGCATGGCGAAGCCAAGGCCCAGTATCCGCGCGCTGCCGCGCTGGATTTTCGGCAGCCGCTCGACCAGCACCGACAGAAAAATGATGTTGTCGATGCCGAGCACGATCTCGAGAACCGCAAGCGTCACGAACGATATCCAAGATTGTGGATCGGCGAGCAGCTCCATCAGCAGGCCCAAGATTGCGGATCGGCGAGCAGCTCCATCAGCAGGCCCTTAGGGCATGCCGTCCACTTCTTCAGGCTTAGTCGCCTTGCGCTCCAACAGATCATCGACCCGCAAGCCCAGATCGAGCGACAGGGCGGCGGAAATATAAATGGACGAGTACGTGCCGGCGATGATGCCGATCACCAAGGCGGCGGAAAATCCACGCAATGTTTCGCCGCCGAATATCAACAGCGCCACGACCACCAACAACGTCACCAGTTTGGTCATCAAGGTTCGCGACAGGGTTTGATTGATCGATTCGTCGATCACCTGCGCAATGGAAAGCTTGCGCGAGATCCGGGCGCGCTCGCGGATCCGGTCGAACACGATGACGGTATCGTTCAGCGAATAGCCGATGACGGCCAGTACCGCCGATATCGCCGTAAGATCGAAAGTCATTTGCGTCAAGGCAAAGAAGCCGACCACGCAGATCGGATCGTGCAGCACCGCGAATATCGCGCCGAGCGAGAGCTTGGGGGTGAAGCGGAACAATACGTAGACCAAGATGAAGAACAGCGTGGCCGCCAGCGCCCAGCCGCCCTTGACGAACAGCTCCTGTCCGACCTGGGGTCCGACGACTTCGGTGCGCTGCAGCTTCACGCCGCTGTTCGACTTGGAGAACACCTCGAGAATATGCGCGCCGATCTGGTCGCCTTTGGCGTTCGGATCCGGCGGCAACTTCACCAGGATGTCTCGGGAACTGCCGAAAATCTGCACTTGCGCGTCCGCCACGCCGGCGGCGGCGAGTTCGCTGCGCAGACTCTCGACATTCGGCGGCTGCGCGAAATTCGTCTCGACCACGACGCCGCCGGTGAAATCGACACCCAAATTCAGGCCGCGGATCAAAACCAGCGCCAATGAGGCAACGATCAAGATTCCGGAGAGTCCGTACCACACCTTGCGGGTGTGCATGAACGGGAAGCGCGTGACCTTGTGGAAAAATTCCATGACTGTTCCCCTAGATCGACAAGCGGTCGAGCTTGCGCTTTCTGCCGTAGACGACCTGCACCAACGCGTGGCTGCCCATCACCGAAGTGAATACCGAGGTGAAAATACCGAGCACCAGAACTACCGCGAAGCCGCGGATGGCGCCGGCGCCGAAGGACCACAGCACGACCCCTGCGATCAGGGCGGTGATATTGGAGTCGGTGATCGCCGAGAGCGCGCGCTCGAAGCCGGCGGCGATCGCCGCCCGCGGCGTGACGCCGTTGCGCAGCTCCTCGCGGATGCGTTCGTAGATCAAGATATTGGCGTCCACCGCCATGCCGACGGTGAGCACCACGGCGGCGATGCCCGGCAAGGTCAGCGCGGCGCCGAACGTCGACAGCAGCGCGGTGAGCAGCACGACATTCGCAGCCAATGCCACATCCGCGATCAAGCCGAACGCCTTATAGTAGATCGCCATGAAGATGAAGGCGGCGAGCATGCCGAACTCCATCGCCTTGACGCCCTTGTTGATGTTGTCCTGACCCAAGCTCGGGCCGATGGCGCGCTCTTCTACCGGCGTCAGCGGCGCGGCCAATCCGCCGGCGCGCAACAGCAGAGCGAGCTCGCGGCCTTCGATCGGGTTGACGCCTGTAATGGAGAAATTATTGCTGAACACGCCGCGGATGGTGGCGCGGTTGATGACTTCCTCCGTGGTCTTGTCGACTTCAACGCCCTGCGCATTCTTCTCGCGCGAACGGTCGATGAATACCACGGCCATCAAGTGCCCGATGTTTTCCTGGGTATTTTTCAACATCTTTGCGGCGCCGCGGCTGTCCAAGCCAACCGAAACCGCGGGGCCGTCCTGAGTATTGGGCTGAAAGGTGGCGTCGGTCAGCTGGTCGCCCGTGACCACCACGTCGCGCTTCAGCAGCACCGGCTGCTTGTCACGCGTGTAGTACAGCTTCGATCCCAAGGGCACGCGCCCGGTCGAGGCGGCCTCGAGCGGGTTGTTGGTCTCGTCGACCATGCGGAATTCCAATGTCGCGGTCTTGCCGAGAATCTTTTTGACCTCGGCGGAATTTTGCAGTCCCGGCAATTGGATGGCGATGCGATCGACGCCCTCGCGCGCCACCTGCGGTTCAGATACCGCAAGTTCCGGGCTGTTGAGGCGATTGCGCAGAATGACGATGTTCTGCGAGACCGCGTAATCCTGGCGCTCCTTGATCTCCTGCGGCGTCAACTGCAATTCCAAAGCAGGCGCCCCGGCCACGCTGATCTCGGTCAGATTCAGATTGCGGCTGTCGGCCAAGATGGCGGCCTTGCCCTTGGCGAAACTATCGGCGTCGCGAAACAGCACCCGCACCCGGGTCGCCGGATAGTCGACCACCACATCTTGGTAGGAGACGTGCGCATTGCGCAGCGAGGTGCGGAAATCCTGTTCGCGGCGATCGAGGAGCTGCTTCACCGCGCCCTGCACGTCGACCTGGTAGACGAGGTAGACGCCGCCGCGCAGGTCCAGTCCCAGCTTCACCGGACCCATCCCCATGGCCCGCATCCAGGCGGGCACGCGAGAAGCCCGCGACAGCGCGATGGTGAACTGAGTGGGGCGCGCCTCGGCGATCACATCGCGCGCTTTCAGTTGGTCCTGCGTGCTGTGGAAGCGCAGGGTCAGACGGCCCTGCTCCAGAAACACGCCCGAGGGTACTACATCCTTGTCCTTGAGAATTTGCTCGACGGCGATACGGTCGGCGTCCGTGACGGGCACGCGGTCGGCCGCCAGCTGCAACGCGCTTTCCTCGCCGAACACATTGGGCAGCGCCACGAAAATCCCGATCACCATCACGATCGCGACCAGCGCGATCTTCCAGCGCGGATAGCCGATCATGCGCTCTTGACCGTGCCCTTCGGCAGCACCTTGGCCACCTGAAACTTCTGCAATTTGACGTTGACGCCGGAGGCGATTTCAACGCTCAAGAACTGATCGCCGACCTCGGTCACCTTGCCGAGGATTCCGCCGGCGGTTGCGATTTCATCGCCCACTGCCACCTTCGAGAGCATTTCCTGCTGCTCTTTGGCTCGCTTGCTTTGAGGCCGGATGAGCAGGAAATAAAACACCACGAGGAGCAACGCGGGCAGCGCGAGCGTGCTGATCAGGCTTGGACCGCCGGGCGCTGCACCCGCAGCCTGTGCATATGCTGAATTGATGAGGAAATCCATAGTGTTACACTCTTTTCTTGCCAGGCGAGCCGCTACACAAAGCCGCGTAGTATACAGCAGGCAAGGCCAAACTTAACTCAAAGCCTGGCCCTTGAGGACATAGAACTCGCGCGCGTAACTGGCGAAGGTGCCGGCCGCGATAGCCGCGCGGATCTCCCTCATCAATCGCTGGTAGAAGAACAGGTTGTGGACGGTGTTGAGGTGCGAGCCAAGGATTTCGCCGCACTTGTCCAAGTGCCGCAGGTAGCTGCGGCTGTAGTTGAGGCAGGTATAGCAGCCGCAGCCCTCCTCGATCGGCGCGGTGTCTTGGGCGTGGACGGCATTGCGGATATTGACGACGCCGCCGCGGGTAAACAGATGTGCATTGCGGGCGTGCCGGGTCGGCATGACGCAATCGAACATGTCGACGCCGCGCCTCACCGCTTCGACGATGTCCTCCGGGCGTCCCACCCCCATGAGATACCGCGGCTTGGAGGCAGGCATATGCGGCAGCAACCCATCCAGAATCTGCTCGCGTTCCGCTTCGGATTCGCCGACCGCCAACCCGCCAACCGCCAGGCCGGCGAAGCCGATCTGTTCCAGTGCGCTTAACGATTCGAGCCGCAATGCCGGGTGAATACCGCCTTGCACGATACCGAACAAGGTTCCCGGCGGCTCGCTGCGGTAGTACTCCTCAAAACCGCGCCGTGCCCAGCGCATCGACAACTCCATCGATGTCCGCGCTCGGCTCTCCGTGGCCGGATAGGGCGTGCACTCATCGAAGCTCATGGCGACATCCGCGGCCAATGCGCGCTGAATCCGCATGGACTCCTCGGGCGACAAGAATACGGTGGCGCCATCGACGGGCGAGCGAAAATGCGCGCCTTCCTCCGAGATCTTGCGCATTTCGGCCAAGCTCCACACCTGAAATCCGCCGGAATCGGTCAGGAGGGGCTTGCGCCAGTGCATGAAGCGGTGCAGTCCCTGATGCGCCCGAATGATGTCGAGCCCGGGGCGCAAAAACAGATGGAAGGTGTTGCCGAGCACGATTTCGGCACCGACGGCTTCGAGATCCTCCGGCGTCATTGCTTTGACGGTGCCGTAGGTTCCCACCGGCATGAACGCCGGCGTCTCGACCGTACCGCGCGCGAAGCTTAGACGGCCGCGGCGCGCTGCACCGTCCGTCGACAGTACATTGAATTGCATCGCGCTCATGCGCTTGCGCTCATGTGAGGAACATCGCATCGCCGTAGCTGAAAAATCGATAGCGCTCGCGCACCGCGTGCGCATATGCGGCCAGCAGGGCTCCTCTGCCGACGAACGCGGCGCACAGCATCAACAAGGTCGATTCGGGCAGATGAAAATTGGTGAGCATCGCGTCGACCGCGCGAAACGCATAGCCAGGCTTGATGAATATCCTCGTGTTGCCCCGGTAAGGGGCCATCACGGACGCGCCTGGCGCGCCACCGGCCGCTGCTGCGCCGGCCGCGGTCTCGAGGCTCCTGACCACGGTCGTGCCCACCGCAATCACGCGCCCACCTGCCGCGCGCGCCTGCTCGACTGCCTGGCAAGTCTGCGCGGACACCTCGAGGTATTCGGAATGCATCTCATGCTGATCGATGTCCTCCGCGCGCATCGGCGCAAACGTACCCGCGCCCACGTGCAGCGTGACAAAAGCATGCGCGATCTTTCTCGCGCGCAGCGCGGCAAAAATTGCCTCATCGAAGTGCAGGCCGGCCGTCGGCGCGGCGACCGCACCAAGCGCGCGGGCGTACAGCGTCTGATAGCGCTCTCGGTCCTCATCCGCCGCCACGCGATCGATGTAGGGCGGCAGAGGTACTTGCCCGTGCGCTTGAAAGAACTCCATGACGTCGCAGGAGAACTTCAGGACAAAAAGCTCGCCCTCGCGCCCGATCATGGCGGCATTCTCGCCGCCCGCAAGGGCCACGGTGGCGCCCTGCTTCAAGCCCTTGCCCGCGCGAACGTGCACCAAGGCAGAGTCCGGACTCAACGCCCGCTCCAGCAGCAATTCAACCCGGCCGCCGCTGTCTTTGACGCCATACGCGCGCGCGGGAATCACGCGCGTGTCGTTGAATATCAAAAGATCCCGCGGGTCGAGAAGCTCAGGAAAATCAAGGAACCGGCGGTCCTCGCACAGTCCGGATCGACGGTCGAGGGTCAGCAGCCGGCTGGCGGAGCGCTCTTTCGCTGGATGCTGAGCAATGAGTTCCCTGGGCAACTCGAAGTGAAAGTCCGTACGCAGCATTGTCTTTAGGATTCTACCAAGAGAGCCAATCGCATATACTGTTGGACCTGGCATGCCCGAATGGCGGAACTGGTAGACGCGCCGGACTCAAAATCCGGTGGTGGTGACACCGTGTGGGTTCGATTCCCTCTTCGGGCACCAGATTTTATTTTCATGGATCACTCTTGAATTTCTGCAGCAGTTGCGGCTCACCCGTCGAATCCAAGATCCCCACGGGAGATCATTTGCCGCGTTTTGTATGCACCACCTGCAATATGGTGCACTACAAGAATCCGCTGCTGGTCTTGGGCTGCGTGCCCGAATGGGGCAGCAAAATACTGCTGTGCCGGCGCGCCATCGAACCGCGTCTCGGATTCTGGACGGTGCCGGCCGGCTTCATGGAGAACGGCGAGACCATGCAGCAAGCGGCAGCGCGCGAGTGTCACGAAGAGGCGCTCGCCGAGGTCGAAGTGGGCTCGCTGCTCGCCGTAGTCAACGTGACACGCGCGAACCAGGTGCATGTGATGTTTCGGGCGAAATTGCTCGAGCCGAAATTCGCGCCGGGCCCCGAGAGCTTGGAGGTTGCGCTGTACGAAGAAGCCGACATCCCGTGGTCGGAGCTGGCGTTCGCCAGCGGTGAATACGCTCTGCGGCAATACTTTGCCGACCGCACGGCGGGCCGGGAAGAACATCACTTCACGGAATTGAAAAGCCGCGGCATCGTTTGAAGCCCGCGCTGGTCGGCCGCGCCGCGGCACCGTTTGAAGCCCGCGCGAACCGGCCGCCGCCGGCGGATTTCGCGGCTGTGGCAGAATAGCCTTAACGATTAACAGTGTAAGAGAAGGGTAAGTCATGGCGTTCGTGGTCACCGAAAGCTGCATCAAGTGCAAATACATGGACTGCGTCGAGGTTTGCCCCGTCGACTGTTTCCACGAGGGCCCGAATTTTCTGGTCATCGATCCGGACGAGTGCATCGACTGCACCTTGTGCGAGCCCGAATGTCCGGTTGAGGCCATCTATTCCGAAGAAGAGATTCCCACCGGTCAGGAAAATTTCAAGGAATTGAACGCTGAGCTCGCGAAGAAATGGCCGGTCATCAGCGAGAAAAAGGCCGCGCCCGCGGATGCCAAGCAATGGGAAGGCGTGCAGGACAAGGTCAAGCTGCTCGAGCGTTAAAATCGATGCGCCGGCGTAATCAGATGCCAGTGGATGGCGAACCATGACGCGTAGGCGCATCCCAAAGCCACCAGCGTAAATTTGATCTGGCTGACTCTGCTGGTCGCCGGACGGCTCCAGATGCGCACGGCCGAAATTACGGCGAACACGCTCAAGACAATCGCAATCACGAATAGCACATCGCCCAAGAAAAAATACTTGTCCCAGGCAGAAGTCGGCGGCAGCGAATCGTCGCCGAAGCGGCTCAACAGCCCGGCAAGCACTGCAAACAAGACAAGCCAGTAGACTGCCGACGCCTTCGTCCAGGCGCCCAATGCGACGCGGTTAGCCGGCGCAACCGGCTGGGAGCCGCGAAGAAGGTAGCGCCGCGCCGGCCGCAACAGCATGTTGAACAATACGCAGATGCCCGTCAGAGCAGTGAGAGCCAGCGCCGCCAGAACCAGCCTGTCCTGCTCGTACCATGACACGCGTTGGAGCTGCACCGCGGGGAAGGAACCGGCCAACCGCTCGATGCGGCCGCTTGGATTCCGAATGGCAAACAATTTGCCTTGGTCGCCGACCTGTTGCCACAAATCAGTGCCGATCGGTTTCCAGGCAAAAGGATGTCCCCGCAGGTCTTTGGACCTATCGACGTGCAGCACGCCGTCCTTGTCTATTTTCGCGTGCGACTGGCCCGCCAAGGCGAATAGCCGCAGTATCGTGCTGTCGGCGCGGCGCGTGCTCTGATATGTACCCTCGATGTCTTTCAATTTATCTTGAGGCAGCTTGATGAATGGTTGCTGCAGCCCGGCGGGGAAATAGCGATCGGAGAAGGCGTTCAGCAGCTCCGGCCGAGTCTTGCCCGCCGAGCCGGCCGAGTTATAGGAAATGAAGAGCAGCAGCTTTTGCCGGGGCTCGACGTAGAACAGGCTGTGAAAGGCAACGAGGTCGCCTTGGTGCCCGATCCACTCGAGCTGGTTCCTGGGCGCCTGATAGAAGCCGAGGCCGATTGCCGGCAGTTGATCACTGGCGCGAAATTGCGGTTTCCACATCTCCGCCAGCGTCTCCGTCCGGAGAATGCGTTGGCCATCGAGCTCGCCGCCGTTGAGCAGCATCTGCCCAAATCGCCCCATGTCGGCCGCGGACGATGAAATTCCGCCGGCGCCCGCCGGGCTGAACAGTTCGAATCCTATCGGCGCCTCGCTCGTGCTCGAGGGATAGCCCTGCGACGGCAGCTTCTGCAATGTGCTCGGCGGCGGCTGATAGAAGGTGGAGTGCGTCATGCCGAGGGGCGCAAAGATATGCGCTGCCACATAGTCCTCGAAGCGTTCGCCGCTCACTCGCTGCACGATGTAGCTGCCGAGTCCCACCGCATAATTCGAATATTCGGGAATGGTGCCGGGCGCGAACAATCGATGCGGCTTATTTTCGATGAGAAATTCGCGCAAAGCCATGTACCTTTTCGGGTCGGTGACGATGATATTGCGCGCCACCTCTTCGAAGCCGGTGGTGTGGGTCATGAGATTGCGCAGCGTGATCGGCTGCGAGCCCATGGGGAAATCCAGATATCGATCGATGCCGGCGTCAAGGTTAAGCTTGCCCTGCTCCACCAGCTGCATGGCAGCCGTCCAGGTGAACAGTTTCGAAATCGAGGCCAGCCGGAACATCGTCGACTCGGGGTCGACAGCCTGCTTCGCCTTCAAGTCGCTGAAACCGTATCCCTTCTGCAGCAACACATCGCTGCCGCGCATCACGAGCACCGTGGCGCCGGCGACGTCGCTGCGTTCCAATTGCAGAGGAATGATCCCGTCGAAGAAGGCTTCGAGATCCTCACGATTCAAGTCGTGAGCCGCGGGAGCGGCTGCCCACGATGGCGGCCCTGCCGACAGAATCAACCCAAGCACGGCACACGAACGCCGCACGCCGCCGAATTTGCCTATCCGAAACATCCTGCCTCCAGCGCGCTTTGCATGCCGCCGCTCATCGAGATTATTGCCGCGCCGGCCGGCCGCCTTGCGTCATACTAAGCCAAAGCGATACGGTGGATCGCTATTCCCGTTCTCGATGCAGCTGGAGCTGATTGTGAAATCGCAATATTTCTCCCTTGCCGCGACGGCACTGCTGGCAGGCGCCGCCATGGCAGCCGCCGGAACGGCGCCGAGGTCCGGGATACAAAACGCGGACATGGACAAGACGGTGCGTCCTCAGGACGATCTTTTTCAATACGCCAACGGCACGTGGCTCAAGGACGTACCCATCCCGCCGGATCGCTCCTCGTACGGCGTCGATGCCCTCATGACCGAGCAGTCCTTGAGCCAGCAGCGCGATCTGATCGAAGCGGCGCAGATTTCGACCGACCCGGAAGTCCGCAAAGTAAGCGACCTGTACTCCAGTTATATGAACGAGGCACGCGTCGAGCGCCTCGGCACCAAGCCGCTGCACGCCGAACTGCAGATGGTCGCCACCATCAAGCATCCGGCCGATATCGGCGCGCTGATGGCGCAGCTCGATCGCATCGGGATCCCGTCACCCGTCGCAACCTTCGTCCGTCCGGATTCAAAGCACTCCAACCAGTATGCGTTCTGGATGACCCAAAGCGGACTGGGATTACCGGACCGCGACTACTACCTGAGCGACGATGCCCGTCTGGCGGGATTTCGAGCCAAGTACCGGGAGCACGTCGGGAAAATGCTGCGTTTGCTGGGCGAAGCAATCCCGGGCAAACAAGCCGACGAGATCGTCGCGCTCGAGACCTCGCTGGCCAAGATCCAATGGACGCAAGTTGCCGATCGCGATGCGCAAAAAACCTACAACCCGCAGACGCTCGCGCAGTTCAAGCAACTGGCGCCGGCAATCGACTGGCAGGTCTTTTTCACCGAGTCCGGCCTGACGAACCCGTTGCCGGCGCTGATCGTGCGCCAGCCCGATTACCTGCGGGGTTTGTCCGCGCTGATCGAATCCACGCCGATTGCGACGTGGCAATCCTATTTCCGCTACCGCGTGCTATCGAGCCGGGCGCCGTTTCTGGCGCGCGCCTTCGTCGAGGAAGACTTCGCCTTCAATCAGGGTGTCCTGCAAGGCGCGCAGCAACCCCCGGACCGCTGGAAGCGCGGAACGCAGCTGGTTGACCGGCTGATCGGCGAAGCCTCGGGAAAATTGTATGTCGCGAAATATTTTCCGCCGGCGACCAAGGCACGCATCGATGCGCTGGTGCGCAACCTGCTCTCGGCCTACGCCTCGAGCATCGGTCAATTGCAGTGGATGAGCGCTGCGACGAAGGCCGAAGCACAGGCTAAGCTGCGCAAAATCAACGTGAAGATCGGCTATCCCGATCATTGGCGCGACTACGGCAAACTTACGATCGTGCCGGACGATTTGCTCGGCAACGTGCGCCGCGCGCAACAATTCGAGAGAAACCGCACGCTATCGCAGCTCGGCGGACCCGTCGATCGTTCCGAATGGGACATGACCGCGCCCACGGTCGACGCCTACTACGACGCTTCCGTCAACGAGATCGTCTTTCCCGCGGGTCAATTGCAGCCGCCGGCATTCGATCCGGCGGCCGATGATGCATTCAACTATGGTTCTACAGGAGCCACCATCGGACACGAGATCAGTCACGGCTTCGACGATCAGGGCAGCCAATACGACAGCGACGGCAACTTGCGCGACTGGTGGACTCCGGAGGATCACGCCAAGTTCAAGGCCAAGACGGAACTGCTGATCAAGGAATATGACGCGTTCGAAGCGGTGTCCGGCTTTCACGTCAACGGCGCGCTGACCTTGGGCGAGAACATTGCCGACATCGCCGGCATCGAAATCGCTTACAAGGCGTACCTGGCCTCGCTCAAAGGCCGCACGCCGCCGGTCATCGGCGGCATGACCGCCGATCAGCGTTTCTACGTCGGATTTGCGCAGAGCTGGTTGGGCAAACAGCGCGATGAAAGCACCATCGAGCAAGTCACATCCGATCCGCACTCGCCCGTGAAATATCGCACCAACGGCGTGGTGGTGCACATGCCGAGCTTTTACACGGCATTTTCGGTGCAGCCCGGCGATGGGATGTATTTGCCGCCGGAATCGCGCGTCGCTCTCTGGTAGCCGGCGCGCTTCAGCGCTTCGCCACCTGCAGCTCTTTCAGCTGATCGAGCAGCTCGCGCGGTTCCATGTAGCCGGAAATATAGTCGCCGTTTTCAGTGAAAATCGCCGGCGTGCCGCGCACGCCGATATTTTCGCCCAGCTCGTATTCGCGCTTTACCGGCGTCGGCGAGCAGATCTTGTTCATGTCCAGCGTCGCACCGGCTTTCGCCCGCGTCAGCGCTTCGTTGCGATCCGGCGAGCACCAAACGACCTCGGCCTTCTTCCAGCTTTCCGTCCCCGGTCCGCTGCGCGGATAGAACATGTAGCGCACGCGGATTCCCAGTTTATTGAGCTCAGCCATCTGGCTGTGCAGTTTGCGGCAATACGCACAATCGACGTCAGTGAACACCGTGATCGTATATTTCGGATTCGGCGGCGAGAAGATCAGCATCTCCGATTCAGGCACGGAACCGATCAAGGCAATGCGCGCGTGCGTGCGCAGCGACTCGGTCAGGTTGTCGCGCGACTTCATGTCGTACAGATTGCCGTCGATGAAATACTTGCCGTCGGCGGTCAGATAGCTGACTTCCGCGCCTTGCGTGAATTCATAAATGCCGGCAATCGGCGAGGGCCGCAGATCTTCGAGCTTGGATCCCGCCGGCAGCAGCTTGAGCAACGCCGCGCGCGGATCGGCGGCAGCCTGATCGGCGTTGGCGGCGCGCGCGCTCGCGCCGGCAGTGACGGCGCATAAAACCAGGCTTAAGGCAGCGGCATATCGCAACATGCGGACTCCGAAGGATCTAACCTGTACGACCCCGAAAGAGCGGGGAGGTTCACTTTGCGATTCTAGCAGACCAACGCCCGCGGCTTTGAAGGTTAGCCGCGCGGATGATGCTGGGAGTGCAGGTCCTTCAGGCGTTCGCGGGCGACGTGCGTATAGATTTGGGTCGTCGACAGATCGCTGTGACCCAAGAGCATCTGCACCACGCGCAGATCCGCGCCGTGATTCAACAGATGCGTCGCAAAGGCATGGCGCAGCGTATGCGGCGAGAGTTCCTTTTCAACGCCGGCCTTTTTGGAATAGCGCTTGATGATGTGCCAGAACGCCTGGCGCGTCATGCGATCGCCGCGTCGGGTCGGAAACAAATAGTCGGTCTGACGCTCCAGCAGAATTTCCACCCGCGGGCCCTGCATGAATTGCTGCAGCCACTTCACGGCCTCTTCGCCGAGCGGGATCAGGCGCTCGCGATTGCCCTTGCCGACGACGCGCATCACGCCTTGATTCAAGTTCACCTGATTGTGCTTCAGGCTGACGAGTTCGGAGACCCGAAGGCCGGTGGCATAGAGAACCTCGAGCATGGTGCGGTCGCGGTGCCCCAGAGGGTCGGACACGGTGGGCGCTTCCAGCAGCGAATCCACCTCGGCCTCGGTCAGCGATTTCGGCAGCGAGCGGCCGATTTTCGGCATCGCGATTTGCGCGGTGGGATCCAGCGAAATCAACCCCTCGCGCATCATGAAACGGAAGAAGCGGCGGAAGCTCGACAATTGCCGCGCGGTCGATCTGGGACGGGATCCGCCCTCCACGCGCGCCGCGATGAAACCCAACAGTTCGATGCGCGTGGCCTTGAGCAACGCGCTGTCGCGCTCCTCGAGCCATCGGGCCAAGGCAGTCAAGTCAGCTCGGTACGCCGCCAAGGTATTCGCCGAGAGCCCGCGCTCCATCCACACGGCATCCAGAAAGCGTTGCAGGGCGGGATCCGCCGCCTCGCGAACGGCGGGTACCGCTCCGCCCAAGGTGCGTGTATAAACCGTCCGTTTGAGAGCCGTCGCCATAGTTTCTCGCGAGAGTTACGCACGAAATAGTGCTGTCCGCGCTATCAGTCCTCAGTATGCGAGGGGTATGGGGAGGTCGGCGTGACCAGAATCACAGTACAGTCAAGTATTAACATAAGGAGAACCAGATCACAGAAGTGAAGCATTCAGGGGCATCCGCAATCTTAAATTTGCCCTACGTTGCGTACTGCGTAGTGTGCTTCACGGTCCTAGGGTTGGCGGTGCTGGCGGTCAATTTGTTTATACCGAGCCTGCGCCGGCGCCGCGTGGTGGCCGGCACCGTCGGCCGCCTGTTCCTGCGGATGTCGGGTATCCCCTTCACGGTCGCAGGATTGGAGCGGCTGCCCAAGACCCCCTGCGTCGTGGTGGCCAATCACGCCAGCTACATCGACGCCATCGCGATCGTCGCGGCGCTGCCGCCCGAGTTTGCTTTCGTGATCAAAAAGGAAATGGTGCGCGTACCCCTGGCCGGGCTGCTGCTGCGGCGCTTGGGTTCGCAGTTTGTGGAACGGTTTGACCGTCATAAGGGAGCGAGCGACGCGCGGCGGGTTTTGAAGCTTGCGGCGACTGGCCAATCCCTCATGTTTTTCCCCGAAGGCACGTTTGATGAAAATCGCCGGATCGGTAAATTTCTGGGCGGCGCGTTCACCATCGCGGCGCGCGCCCAAATGCCGGTCATTGCCGTGGCCATACACGGCACTCGCGAGGTCATGCCCCCGGGAAGCCCGTCGATCCACCGCCTGCCCATCAAGGTGGAAGTTCTTGCCGTGCTGGCCGCGGATGAAGCGCGCCTCAAGAGCCGCGAACTCATCGCCCACGCGGTGGGAGACCCGCTGGCGCCTTGAACCCGCCGCCGCCTTGAACCCGCCGGCGCCTTGAAGATGGGCCTCCCGGCTATAATATTGAGTTCGCACATCACGGAATAAATCATGAAACCAGATCCCGTCGTCATATTGAGCGCCCGGCGCACGCCGGTCGGCGCTTTCCAGGGCGCCCTGACCACGCTCACCGCACCGCAGCTCGGCGCCGTCGCCATCAAGGCCGCCCTGGCGGACTCGGGCGTTAAAGCTGCCGAAGTCGACGAGGTGATCTTAGGCTGCGTTCTGTCGGCCGGACTCGGCCAGGCACCGGCGCGTCAGGCCGCGCTCGGCGCCGGGTTGCCGGCGAGCACGCCCAGCACCACGGTCAATAAAATGTGCGGTTCCGCGATGCGCGCCATCATGCAGGGGGCCGATCAAATCCTTGCCGGCAACGCGCAAATCGTGGCGGCGGGTGGCATCGAATCCATGAGCAACGCCCCCTACCTGCTGCCCAAAGCCCGCGCGGGATACCGCATGGGCAATCAAGAAGTCTTGGATCATATGTTTTTCGACGGTTTGCAAAGCCCCTGGGATGGCCAGCTCATGGGCTGCTTTGCGGAAGCGACATCCGAGAAGTACGGATTTACGCGGCAAGCACAAGATGATTTCGCCGCCGAATCGGTACGCCGGGCGCTGGCTGCCGTGAACGGCGGTGCGTTCAAGGCCGAGGTGGCGCCGGTCAGCACGAAGACCCGCAAGGGCGAGGTCGTGATCGATAAAGATGAGACGCCTTTCACGCTCGATATTGCCAAAATCCCGACCTTGAAGCCGGCTTTCAAAAAGGGCGGCACGGTCACCGCCGCCAGTTCTTCGGGAATCTCCGATGGCGCCGCGGCCGTGATGCTCGCGCGCGAATCCTTCGCGGCATCCAAGAACTTGCAGCCCTTGGCGAGAATTTTAGGCTACACGAGTTTTGCCCGCGAACCGGAGTGGTTCACCTTGGCGCCGGTGGGGGCCATGCAGAAACTGCTCACGCAGCTGAATTGGTCCGCCGGAGATGTCGATCTTTTCGAGGTCAACGAAGCCTTTGCCGCCGTGACCATGGCGGCCATGAAAGATCTATCGCTGGAGCATGCCAAAGTGAACGTCAACGGCGGCGCATGCGCACTCGGCCACCCGATCGGCGCCACCGGCGCGCGCATCCTCACCACGTTGCTGTACGCGCTCAAGGCTCGCGGCAAAAAGCGCGGCATCGCCAGCCTGTGCATCGGCGGCGGTGAAGCCACCGCGATGGCCGTAGAACTGATGTGAGCAGCGGCACGCCGGTCACGACCGCGGTTTCGGCCGGTGTCGCGCGCGTTGCGCTCAATCGCCCCGATAAACGCAATGCACTCGACGGCGCGAGCATCGCGGCGCTCGGCGCGGCGCTCGAGCAATGCGCCGCCGATCCCAAGGTGCGCATGCTGCAGCTCACGGGCGCGGGCGGGGTCTTTTGCGCGGGCGCCGACCTTGCCGAGATGCAGGCGCAGGTTCACGCCAGCGAAGCAGAAAATGTCGCGCACGCCGAAAAATTGGCAAAAGTGCTCAGCCTGCTGGACTCGTTTCCGAAACCCACCCTGGCGCGGGTCAACGGCGATGGCTACGGCGGCGCATTGGGCCTCATCGCCGCCTGTGACATCGTCATCGTCGCCGAGGGCGCGAAATTCGCCTTCACGGAAGTGCGTCTCGGCATCATTCCCGCCGTGATTTCCCCCTTCGTGCTGGGCAAGATCGGCGAAAGCGCGGCGCGGCGCTACTTTCTCAGCGCCGAACCTTTGAGTGCGGCGGCCTTGAAGGAAATCGGACTCGCGCACGAGGTCGTGACCGCCGAGCTGCTCGACGCAACCTGCGCAGGGCTCATCGACGCCATCCTCAAGGGCGCACCGGGCGCACAAGCCGCCGCCAAGCAGCTGATTCGCGACGCGCCCGGCGCGGCGGCGCGGCGCGGCGCGGCGGCCGTCGACATGGCCGCGCGGTTGGCGCGTTTGCGGATACAGGCAGAGGCTCAGGAGGGCTTCGCGGCGTTCTTCGCCAAGCGCAAGGCGTCCTGGCGGCAGGACTGATCGGTGTTGGGGTGGGCGTCCTTGCCCTTGCCATGCCCAAATCCCTTGGCCATCCTGGCAGACGGCGTCCGTGGCCTGTCAACATGGTAGTCCCCGTTAGTAATGCGACGTTCACGGGCAAATCCCCTCAGGCACTTGTCCGCCTGTTGGACGCCTCCCCGCAAATTCCGGTTTGTGATCTACTAAGCCTGCGATTTTTCATGCGTTTATAGTATTTCGGGTGCCGGTTAATGAGTGAAAGCCAACGTGATGTCATGGAGTATGAGGTCGCCATCGTCGGCGCCGGTCCGGCCGGATTGGCTTGCGCCATTCGGCTCAAGCAGCTCAAGCCTGACCTGACGATCTGCGTGCTGGAAAAGGCCGCCAGCTTGGGCGCGCATTCCCTCTCCGGCGCCGTCATGGAGCCTCAGGCTTTGGATGAATTGCTGCCTCAATGGCGCGAACACGCCCCGGCCATCTGCGTGCCCGCCGGCCGCGATGAGTTTGCGATTATGACGCGCCGCAAGCGCATTAATTTTCCCATCGTTCCGCCGCAGCTGTGGAATCACGGCAATTTCATCATTTCCCTGGGTCAATTGATTCCCATCATGGGTGCCGAAGCGGAGAAGCTCGGTGTCGATGTATTCCCCGGATTTGCCGCCGCCGAGGCCCTGTTCGATGAGGGCGGCGCCGTCAAAGGGGTACGCATCGGCGACATGGGCGTCGAGAAGAGCGGCGAACGCGGCCCAAGCTTCGCGCTGGGACCGGAAATCCACGCCAAGATCACCATGTTTTGCGAGGGTTGCCGCGGCAGCACCTCGAAGCAGTTGATTGCGCGCTACAAGCTGGATGAGGGCAAGTCCCCGCAGACTTACGGGCTGGGTTTCAAGGAACTGTGGCAGCTGCCGCCCGGACGTGTAAAGCCGGGCCTCATTCAACACACCTTCGGCTGGCCGTTGGACAATGCCACCTACGGCGGCAGCTTCGTCTATCACCTCAACAACGACCGCATTTACGTTGGGTTTGTGGTCGGATTGGACTATGAGGATCCGCGCCTGAAGCCATTTGAGGCGTTTCAGCAATGGAAGAATCACCCCGACATAAAAAAACTGCTGCAGGGCGGGGAAATCGTCGCCGGCGGTGCGCGCACCATCATCGAAGGCGGCTTTCAATCGATGCCGACGCTCGAGATGCCCGGTGCATTGTTGCTCGGTGATGCGGGCGGCACGCTGAATATGCCCAAAATCAAGGGCATTCACCAGGCGATCCGCAGCGGCATGACCGCCGCCGCTCACTATGCCGAAACCGGCACGAGCTCGGGCTTCGACAAGCGCTGGCGCGGATCGCCCGGCGGACGCGAGCTCTACAAGGTGCGGAATTTTCGGCCTGGATTTCGCCGCGGCCTTTGGTTCGGTCTCGCCAATGCGGTACTGGAGACCATCACATTCGGCAGACTACCGTGGACCTTGGCGAATCACGCCGACGATACGGCCCTCAAGCACCTGGACGAGTACACCTCGCCGGATCGCGATTGGGGCGCCCGCGATTTGCCGCCGCGCGATCGGGTCGCGTTCGTATTTTTTGCCTCCACCACGCATGATGAAAATCAACCGGTGCACCTGCACGTCGCCGACACCGCCTTGTGCGCCACCCGCTGCGTCAAGGATTTCGGCAATCCCTGTACCAATTTTTGTCCGGCGAATGTGTACGAAATGATTGCGGACGGCAACGGCGGTCAAAAACTCCAGATCAACGCGTCGAATTGCGTCCACTGCAAGGCATGCGACATCAAGGAGCCCTATCCGGGCCAAATCACTTGGGTAACGCCGGAAGGCGGTTCGGGCCCGAATTACCAAAGCCTTTGAGAACCAAGATCGATTGTCCAAACAACGCCAGTCGATTGCCGCCCGCCTAACCGCCGACAGCGCGGCGCGTCGGCTCGAGTTCGATGCCGCTCAAGCGCAGGCTGCCGCACGGCTCGACGACTTGCGCACGCGTCTGTTGCGGCAGTCGCAATCCATCAGCCACAAGCTGCGCGCCCGGCTGCGGCGCCTGGCCGCAGCGCCCGTCGAGGCGCCCTTGCGCGGCCTGTACCTCTGGGGCGGTGTCGGCCGCGGCAAAACACTGTTGATGGACCTGTTCTTCCAGTCGCTGCCCGTGCAGCTCGCCGAGCGCTCGCACTTCTACCGGTTCATGCGCCACGTGCATGCGGAACTGCGCAAGGTCAAAAGCCGTGCCGATCCGCTCGACGCCGTCGCCGAGCGGCTGGCCATGCGGTTGCGCGTCCTCTGTTTGGACGAATTGTTCGTGTCCGATATCGCCGATGCGATGATTCTGGGAGGACTCTTCACCGGCTTGTTCAGCCGCGGCGTCACGCTGGTGGCCACCTCCAACACCCAGCCTCAGGATCTGTACAAAGACGGTTTGCAGCGGCAGCGATTTCTGCCGGCAGTCGAGCTGCTTCGAAGCCACGTTGAAGTCCTGCATCTCGACAGCGGCATCGATTACCGCTTGCGGCAATTGGAGCAGGCACCCACCTATCTGGACTCGAAGCTGCCGGGCACGCCGGCGCAGCTCAAGCAGCGCTTCGCGGCGCTTGCAGGCGCCGGCGCCGCCGGCCCCACGACGCTGTCGGTGGAGAATCGGCATATCAAGGCCCAGGCCACCGGCGCCGGCATGGCGTGGTTTGAATTCAAGGACATCTGCGAAGGTCCGCGCAGTCAGAATGACTACATCGAGGTCGCGCGCCTTTATCACACCGTGTTCGTTTCAAATGTGCCCGAATTCACCCGCGGCGCCGAAAATGCTGCGCGGCGCTTCATCATGCTCATCGATGAATTCTATGATCGAAATGTCAACGTCGTAATATCGGCCGCCGCCGCGCCGGGCTCGCTTTATCACGGCGAGCGATTGCAATTGGAATTTTTACGCGCGGCCAGCCGCCTCGTCGAAATGCAGACGCAAGCCTATCTCGCCGGCCAACACCGGCCCTGAAATCGTCGCGGACTGGCATAATTCGCGCCAGGGCGGCAGGCGTGTGCCGCTCGACCACGCTTGAGGATCGGAAATGTACCAGGTTTCTTCAGAACAGCATCGCAGCGTCATTTCCGAGATTTTGCGCAGCCGCGTGCGGCCGCCGAAATCCATGCGCGGTCTGGACTGGCGGCGGTATTTGCAGACCTACTTTGCCCATGTCGATATGAACGATCTCGCCGATCGCGATCCGAAGGATCTCGCCGGCGCGGCGCTCTCGCATCTCATGTTCGCGATGCAGCGGGGCAGGAGCGCACTGGTGCGGGTATTCAACCCCACGCTGCGCGAGCACGGTTTCGTCTCTCCTCATACCGTCATCGACGTGGTCAATGACGACATGCCCTTCCTGGTCGATTCGGTCGGCCTCGCCTTTACCGAGCGCGCGTTGACGCTGCATCTTCTGGCGCATCCGGTATTCGCGGTGGTGCGCGGCCGCGGCGGCTCCTTGAGCGCGCTCGAGAAGCGCGCCGAATCGGCCGCGGGCACGAAACAGCGGCTCGAATCCTTCCAGCACGTCGAGGTCGACAGGATCGTCGATCCTGCGGCGCTGAAATCCTTGGCCGCGCAGATTGAGCGCAGCATGCGCGACGTGCGCGCGGCCTGCGCGGATTGGGCGCCCATGCGCGCCGCCGCCCGCGCCGCCGTGCAGGATTTGAGTTCAATGAGCGCGCGCGCCGATGCGGGGGAATTGGGCGAAACCAGCGCGCTGCTCGATTGGATGGAAAATCGGCACTTCACGTTTCTGGGCTATCGTGAATATCGGCTGCGCGGCGGCAAGGGCCGCGAGGCGCTGGAGCCGGTCATGCCGACGGGACTGGGCATTCTGCGCTCCGGGCACAGAAAAACGGAGGCCGCCAGCCGGGTGCTGCGCAGCGATATCCAGAAGCAGAGCCGCTCGCGCAATTTAAGCCTGGTGACGAAGGCCAACTCGCTCTCCACCGTGCACCGCGCCGGTTACCTGGACTATGTCGGCATCAAAAAATTCGACGCCAAGGGACGCCTGACCGGTGAGCGGCGTTTCCTGGGCTTATGGACTTCCGCCGCGTACAACAGCAATCCGCGTGAAATCCCGCTGTTGCGCCGGAAAATTGCGCAAGTCGCAGAGCACTTCGACCTGGCTCCTGACAGCCACGACGGCAAAGCGCTGCAGCACATTCTGGAATCCTTTCCGCGCGATGAGCTGTTCCAAGCCAGCGTCCCGGAACTCACGCGCATCGTCACGGGAATATTCGGCCTGCAGGAGCGGCCTCGCGTCCGCGTGCTGCTGCGCCGCGACCTGTTTCACCGCTTTTACTCTTGCCTGGTGTTCGTGCCGCGCGAGAAATACAACACGCAAGTGCGTCAGCGCATCGAACGGGTGATAAGCGACGCGTTCTCCGCGGTCAGCATGGAGTCTCAAGTGCAGATCGCCGAATCGAATCTCGCGCGCATCCACATCGTCGCGCGCACTTTGCCGGCAGAAAGCCCGCATGTCGCTCACGACGTGCTCGAGCGCCGCGTGGCCGCCGCAGTGCGCTCGTGGCTGGATTCCTTCAAGACCGGTCTGCTCGCGCGTTTTGACGAAGCCTATGCCCTGCAGCTCTACGGCAAGTATGCCCAGGCCTTTCCCGCTGCGTACACCGAGGATTTCCAAGGCGACGCGGCCGCGTTAGATGTTTCCTTCCTCGAGTCGATGGAGAAGGAGCCTACGCGGCTGCACCTGGACATTTACCGGCCGGATCCGAAGCGCAAGGATAAATTTTTCCTGAAGATCTTCCGCGGCCAGGATGCGATTCCAATTTCCGACCTGTTGCCGATGCTGGAGAACATGGGCCTCAAGGTGATTGCGGAACGGCCGTACGGGTTGGACTTCGCCGGCGGCCGCCGCGGCTGGATCCAGGATCTGGAACTGGTCATGCACGCCGCTCCCGCGGTCGCATTTGACGCGCTGGACCGTGAGATCAAGAGTGCCTTTATCGCGGTGTGGACCGGCCGCATGGACAACGACAGCTTCAATCAGCTGACGCTCTCGGCCGGGATCCCCTGGCGCATGGTCACGGTGCTGCGCGCGTATTGCCGCTATCTGCTGCAAACCGGTCTGCCCTTCAGCCAGGGTTACATCGCTCAAGTGCTGGAGAACAACGCGCCGATTTCGCGGCTGCTCGCCGATCTCTTCACGGCGCGGCTCGACCCGCAGCTTCAGCCCGCGGTTCGCTCGAGGTCGCTCGCGCGGCTCGGACGCGAAATTCTCTCGGCGCTCGAGGAAGTCACGCGCTCCGACGAGGACCGCATCCTGCGCGCGCTGTGGAACGCGCTCTCCGCCACGGTGCGCACCAACGCCTTCCAGCCCGACGCCTCGGGCCAGCTCAAGGAATATCTGTGCTTCAAGATCGAGAGCCAGCAGCTGCGCGAATTGCCGCTGCCGAAACCGCTGTTCGAAATATTCGTCTTCTCGCCGCGCATGGAAGGCGTGCATCTACGCATGGGTCACGTGGCTCGCGGCGGCATCCGCTGGTCGGACCGGCGCGAGGATTTCCGCACCGAAGTATTGGGATTGATGAAAGCCCAGCAGGTAAAGAACACCGTCATCGTGCCGGTCGGCGCCAAGGGAGGGTTCGTCGTCAGGCGCTTGCCCGCCGAGCGCGAGGCGCAGCAGGCCGAGGTGATCGCCTGCTATCAGACGCTGATTCGCGGACTTCTGGACGTCACCGACAACATCGTCGATGAAAAAATAGTCCCGCCGCGCAACGTGGTACGCCACGACAAGGACGATGCCTATCTGGTGGTTGCGGCCGACAAGGGCACCGCCACGTTTTCGGACATCGCCAATGCGATTTCGCAGCAATATTCCTTTTGGCTCGGCGACGCTTTCGCGTCGGGCGGCTCGGCCGGTTACGACCATAAGAAAATGGCGATCACGGCGCGCGGCGCGTGGGAATGCGTCAAGCGCCATTTCCGCGAAGTCGGGATGGACATCCAGGCGCAAAACTTCTCGGTGTGCGGCATCGGCGACATGGCCGGCGATGTGTTCGGCAACGGCATGCTGCAATCGCCGCACATACGTCTGATCGCCGCGTTCAATCACCAGCACATCTTCATCGATCCGCAGCCCGATGCTGCGCGCTCCTTCGCCGAACGGCAACGCCTGTTCAAGTTGCCGCGCTCTTCCTGGGAGGACTACTCGCGCAAAGCCATCTCCAAGGGCGGCGGCGTGTACTCGCGGTCCGCCAAGAACCTGTCGCTGTCGCGCGAGGCGCAGACGCTGTTGGAACTTGCGGCGCAGGCGACGCCGAACGAAGTGATCAAGGCGATCTTGAAGGCGCATGTCGACCTGCTGTGGAACGGCGGCATCGGCACCTATGTCAAGGCGAGCAGCGAGAGCCACAGCGATGTCGGCGATCGCAGCAACGATGCCGTGCGCATCGACGCGCGCGAATTGAATTGCAAGGTCATCGGCGAAGGCGGCAACCTTGGGCTCTCGCAGCTCGGCCGAATCGAGTTTGCGCGCCGCGGCGGCCGGCTCAACACCGACTTCATCGACAATTCCGCCGGCGTGAACTGCTCCGACGTCGAAGTCAATCTCAAGATTCTGCTGAATGGCGCGGTGCGCGTCCGCGAAATCACGCAGGCGGCGCGCAACCGGCTGCTGGTGCAGATGACCGACGAGGTGGCAGGCCTGGTGCTTCGCAATAACTACCTGCAGGGCCAGGCAATCAGCATGGGCGAATTCCAGACCCGGCAGCTTCTCGCCGAAAATGCCTATGTCATCCGCGCGCTGGAGCGTTCCGGCGACCTGAACCGCAGCCTGGAATACCTGCCGAGCGATGAGGACATTGCCGAACGGCGCCAGGCAGGCGAAGGCCTGACGCGCCCGGAACTCGCGATCGTCCTGAGCTACGGGAAAATCTGGTTCTATCGGGCGCTCATTCATTCCGATGTACCCGAGGACCCGTATCTATCCGCCGAACTCAACCGCTATTTTCCGTCGCCCGTGCAAAAGCGCTTTGCGCGGCGGATCAAACGCCATCGTCTGCGCCGTGAAATCATCGCGACCGCCATCACCAACAGCTTGATCAATCGCATGGGTCCGGTGTTCCCGGTCCGCGCGCAGGACGATACCGGCGCCGATCCGGCGGCCATCGCGCGCGCCTACAGCATCGCACGCGAGGTATTTGCGGTGCGCAACATCTGGGTGCAAATCGAAGCGTTGGACAATCACATTCCCGCCGCCGTACAGCATGCGGCGATGTTTCAAACCACCCGCCTGCTGCGCCATATGAGCTACTGGCTGCTCGAGAACCGGCGCTATGATCTGGACATCAAGCGCGCGGTCTCGCGCTACGCCGGCAAGGTGAGCGAGCTGTTCCATGAATTGCACGCCGTTCTCGGCGTCACGCAAAAGGCACGCATGAGCGCGCTGCGCTCGCAGCTGGTCGAGCAGCGCGTGCCGGAGCACCTCGCGGCGCGGATTGCATCGCTCGAGGAGCTGCATAGCGCGTTCGACCTGGCCGAAGTCGCGAGAACCGCCCGGGTGCGCATCGGCTATGCCGCCCGGGCCTATTTCGATCTGGGCGAGCGCATCGGCCTTACCTGGATCAAGGAACAGATCGAATCATTGGCGGCGGACGGGCATTGGCAGGGGGTCGCGCGCGGCACGTTGCGCGAGAACCTGTACGCATTGCAGGGTCAAATCACGCTGTCGGTGCTGAAGTGCAAGGGCCGCGAACCCGCCGCGCGGGTCGATCAATGGCTGTCCCGCCATGGCTTGAGCGTCGACTCGTTGAAGCGGCTGGTCGCCGATCTGCGCACCGGTTCGCCGCCGGATTTCGCGACCATTTCCGTGGCATTGCAGGCCGTCAGACGGCTCGCGCAGGATTGATGCTGAAAATGCAGCAGCCAAGCGGATTCGGCACGGACTATCTTCAGCAGCGCATCGATCGGGAAATCATGCTGGCGAAACCGATGGGAATCATTGTCGAATCGGCGGACGAAACCGAACTCGTCCTGCGTGCGCCGCTGGCGCCGAACGCGAATCACAAGGGAACGGCGTTCGGCGGCAGCTTGTACTCGCTGGCGGTGCTGACCGGCTGGGCCTGGATCACGCGTTTTCTCGCCACGCGCGAGCTCGACGCCGAAGCGGTAATCCAGGAGTCGAGCATGCGCTTTCTCGTGCCGGTGCACGGCGAGATGCGCGCCAGTATCGAGATACCCGGCGGCGCCGAGATCGATAAATTTCAAAAAATGCTGATGCGCGCCGCGCGCGGCCGAATCCGCCTGCAGGTCAATGTGCACCAAGGCGCGACCCTGGCCACGGTGTTTGACGGCCTGTTCGCGGCAGCGATGCGTCGTTAGGAGAAGACATGCCCGGAAAATTAATCTTGGTCCGTCATGGCCAGAGCACCTGGAACGTCGAGAACCTATTCACGGGCTGGCACGACGTCGATCTGAGCGATCAGGGGCGTTTGGAGGCAGTGCAGGCCGGGCGCGAGCTGCTGGCCGAAAAGCTCGAACCGGACATTGCCTTTACCTCGGTGCTGAAGCGTGCGATTCGCACCTTGTGGATGATCCTCGATACCACCGATCGCATGTGGATACCGATCGAGGATAGCTGGCGCCTGAACGAGCGCCACTACGGCGCCTTGCAGGGCCTCAACAAGGCCCAGACGGTCGAGCAGCACGGCGAGGCGCAGGTCAAACTCTGGCGCCGCAGCTATGATGTTCCGCCGCCGTCCTTGAGCCTGGATGATCCGCGCCATCCGCGCTTCGATCCGCGCTACGCCGATGTCGATCCGACCTGGTTGCCGGCGGCCGAATCGCTCAAGGACACCCTGTCGCGGGTGCTGCCTTATTGGGAAAAAAGCATCGTGCCCGAACTGCGGGCCAATAAGAACGTGCTGATCGTCGCGCACGGCAATTCGCTGCGCGCGCTGGTGAAGATGCTGGACATGATGTCGGAGGCCGACATCGTGGAATTCAACATCCCCACGGGCATTCCCCTCCTTTACGAGCTCGACGAACAGCTGCAGCCGGTCTCGCGGCGGTTTCTCGGTGATCCGAACGCGGTGGCCGCGGCGCAAGAGGCCGTCAAGCGCCAGGCGGAGAAAAAGCGGTGAGCGGCGGCAATCTTCAAGAGTCGGCGGCCACGGTCACCTTGATGCCGGACAGCGCTTCGGTGAAGTCCACTTGGCAGGAGAGCCGCGAGGTCTCCGGGCGAAAGTCCGGCAGCTCATTCAGCAGCTCGAGCTCATCGCTTTGCCGCTTCGGCAGCAACGGCAGCCACTTCTCATCGACGTAGACGTGGCAGGTCGCGCAGGAGCATAGGCCGCCGCAAATCGCTGCGACCCCGTAGTCGAGCTCCCGCAGGATTTCCATGATCTTCAAACCGGTCTTTGCTTCGATCTCGTGTTCTTTGCCATCGCGATCCACCACAATCATCCGCGCCATCAAAACCTCCGTTCCTGCCTCGCGGCTGCTAGGCGGCGTAGTGTGCCGGAAGGTGCAGCCGCGAGTCGAGCAATCTCGCGCGCTCGGCGACGCCCTTGCCGGCCGCGCCCTGCCGGCCCAGCACGTTTAAGTAAAGTTCGCTCCACAGCAGACATACGTAGTCGTACAGCCAGAGAAACAGCCTGAAGCGCTGCCACTGGGCCTGCGCAGGAACGTCTTGCAAGTAGTCGGTCAGCAGGCGCAACTGTGTGTCGGCCTCGAGATCGTTGTTCGCGCTCCAGCCCGCGAGATCCCATAGCGGATCCGCGACATGGGCGTATTCCCAATCGAGCAGCATCAAGGATTGGGTGCCGTGTATCACATTCATCGCGTGCAGATCGCTATGACAGACGACACCTTGAACGAGCGGCGGCTTGGCGATCTCCTGCGCGCGGTTGACCGCCGCCGTGCGCAGCGCCGGATCGCCGGAAAACGCTGCCCGTTTCGAAAGGGCCGTGCCGTAGATGGCGATCCACTCGAGCGGGCTGACCACGCGCGGCGGCGCGGAAACCGAGAGTGCGTGGACTCGGCGCAGCAGCGCGGCGATGCTGCGGATATTCGCGGCGAGTTTGCTCTCGCCGCAGACCCAAGCACGCCCCGCGACCCAGCGCGCAAGCACGGCACCGCCCTCATCCGAGTACACCACGGCCGGCGCAAGCCCGGAGCTGCCCGCGGCTTCGAGTACCCGCAGCTCCCAAGCTCGATCCATGCCTAGCTGCGGACGATGTTCGGCCGCGAGCTTGAGCGCGTATGCGGCGCCGTCGCGCGTGACTTTGTAGGTTTCGCTCAGTAACCCCGCAGCCAGCGGCTGAACGTGCACGCTGCCTGCGCCGGGTACGGCTGCGCGGCAAAGGCGCTCGACATCAGGCGGCTGCATACACTTGCGATGGCAGACTGCGGCGCCATTCGCGCATGCCGATCACGCACAAGGCGACATACACGCCGTAAAGCAGCATCGTCAGGTACAGATGCCGGGTGAAATACAGGCATAGGCTGATCGAATCGATCAACAGCCACCAATACCAGTTCTCGTAGATCTTGCGCGCCACCAAGAAAGTCGTGAAGACGCTGGACCAGGTGAGCATGGAGTCGATGAAGGGATTGGCGGCCGCCGTGTATCGCGCCAGGAAAAACGCGTTGACGGCGGCCATGGCGGTTATTCCGAGCAGTGCCAGCGCATGCCGGAGCAGGGGCCATCGCGACACCGCGAGTGCACGGCCTTCCTTGCCATGCTGCCACTGCCAGAAGCCATAGACCGCCATAGCCGCAAAAAAGGCCTGCAACGCCGACTCCATGTACAGGCGTGCCGAGAAAAACACCCACACATACAGTACCGAACCGGCAAACGCAGCGATCCAGCAGCTCAGTCGTTGTCCGATCGCGAGCGGCACATACGCCAGTGCCAGCCCCGCCGCCAAGAGTTCGACCCAGCTCGTAGCGTGCCAGGCGCTGACGAGCTGGGCCGAGAAGCTTTGAATCACGTTCTGCCCGAATCCGGCGGCGCGAGGCCCGGAAGTACCTTCATCACGAACACGAGCTGCGCCGGATTCGCCGCCGAGCGGCTCATTTCCTCGGTCAGAATACCCATCACCTGATCGAGCGGACCCCAAATTTGAGTCGCGAGGGCGTTGGTCTTAACGATGAGGCCCGCATGCGTGTTCAAGCGATCGATGAAAGCCTGGATGGGCGGGCGAAAATCCGGCGTCAACGGATACATGCTGATTTCGACGGCTACGCGCATTTGAATCACCTGCTCCCTACGCCGGTATTAACCGGGTCAGGTTCAACGGGTTCGCAGCCGCACCGAGGATTCGATGTTTCGCGTCTCAGGCCTTTTCAAGCCACCCCAAGGTTCATAGAAGTGTAGCCTGGCGGGCCGATGCGTGCAAAACTTAGGCGCAGCTCAAGGAGGCTGTCTTGCGCATTTTTCAAGTAGACGCGTTCACCGCGACCCGCTTCACCGGCAATCCGGCGACCGTCGTGCTCGACGCGGACGGACAAAATGACGTCACCTTGCAGGCGGTCGCGCGCGAATTCGCGCACGCCGAGGTGGCGTTCGTGCTTGCGGCCGATGCCGCGGACCACGATGTGCGGCTGCGTTTTTTCAATGCGCGCAAGGAGTCGCCTTTTGTAGGACACGCCACCGTGGCCGCCCACGCCGTGCTGTTGGCGTTAGGGCGGCGTGGAACAGGCGTTTGCCGCCAACAATGCGGCACCGGCATCGTCGAGGTCGACGTCCAGGCGGTGCCGCGCGCGACGGGAACGGAATCCGTGATCGAATTTCGCCAAACGATGCCGGAATTGGACGCACCGCTGCCCTTCAAGACCACTCTGCGGGTCGCCGAGGCGCTCAAACTGCCGGCCACCCAATTGCACGAAGTCATGCCGGCGCGAATCGCGCGCAAGGGCAGCAGCCGTCTTCTCGTGCCGATCGCCGACCATCGCATCCTGGAGGATCTTGCGCCGAATTTCGAAACTCTGTTGTCGTTGGGCAGCGAACTTGGAACGGAAGGTTTCTTTTTGTTCGCCGTCAATCGCGATTCCGATGAGATTTGGACGGAATCGCGCATGTTCTGCCCCGCGCTAGGGCTTGCCGAAGACCCGGTCAGCGGCAACGCGCACGCCATGCTTGCAGCATATCTCTGGGACCTCGGGCAGTTCGGAAAAAAATCCACCACCTTCATCGGCCGGCAGGGCTATCAGATGAAGCGTCCCGGTCAGGTCAGGGTGCGCCTTGAAATCGACAAGGGCAGCATGATCGCCGCCCACATTGCCGGCACGGCAATCATCGTCAGCGAAGGCACTCTGGCGCTATAGCCTGATACGCCGCGGCTATGACTTGGCAACCGGCGCGGAAAGATCGAGCTTCAATGTCGCCGCCAGCGCCTCGACCTTTGCCCTGACGCTCTGCGCCGTGTTCACGGCCTCCTCCAAGTTGCCGCCGGCGAAAGCAGCCTGGGCCTTGGACCACAGCGCCCCCGCATCGCTCGCGGCCGATCGGGCCGCGTCAAGATCGATACCCGCGGCGGCCTTCTTGTTGGATCTCTTGCTCAAGGCGTCGATGCGGTTCTGGATCGAGGTCATGTAGCCCGGCACGCTGCCGGCGAGCGCCGTCCATTTGTCGTTCAGCGCCTTCAGCACTGCGTCCTTTTTTGAGGCGGCATCCGTGGCCAGCGACTGCGCGGCATCCAACACGGCCGGAGCCGCGGCCACCACGGCGGCGTAATCCTTCTTGTCGAACGTCGCCTTCAGCTGGTTCAATTTGAATTGCACGGCCATGAGCCGATCAGGAATGTATTTCTTCGCCTCATCGGAGGCAGCCGTCACTGTCGACTGAATAGCGGCTATCAGCCTCTCCGCGGGCACCTTTTGCCCGGCGCAAGCCGCCAGTGCAATGGCCGCCACCGATGCGAGGACGAGCCGACCGATGCGCTTGCTCAGTTGCATGTGACACTCCGATTTTCATAAATAACGGCGCCGCTAATTTTAGCTCAATTCGCGCCGCGCGCGATCCAGCCACTCGGCCTGCGCCCGGCGGTAGTGCGCGGGGCCGAGTTTGGCGCCGTCCAGCAGGTCTTTCAGGACGCGTTGCGCTTCTTGCAGCTTGCCGCGGCGCTTGAGCAGCAAACCATAACGCAAGCGGGCTTCGGCGCCGGGAAATCCAGGCGCAATGAGCGCGTATTGATGCTCAGCCTCATCCAGCGCGCCCTGCGCTTCCAGCGTTCGCGCATACAGGAGCTGCGCATCCGCCGATTTGAAATCCGGATTGTGCTGCGCCAACGCCTCCAGCGAGGAGCGCGCAGCGGCAAAATCCTGCTTGCCGAATTGCGCCTTGGCGAGTCCGGCGAGCAGCGTCGGATCGGATTCGAACACACCCTTGAGGCCGCCGCGATACACCTCGATGGCCTCATCGAGCTGATCTCTTTCGAACAGTTCCTCACCCAGGCGGCGCCGCGCATCGACGTTCCCGGAGATTTCCACTTCCGCGGCAGCGCGTCGCAAATCACGGTTCGGGTCCATCATGCGCTGCACACCCGATCGGGCGCGGCGTGCCGTGCGGCCGCCGAACAATTCCGGCAGAACCTCGGCAATCAAATAGGCCAGAGAACCGATGCCCGGAAGCAAGCCGATGGCAAGGATCCACAGGGTGTTCCTGCCGGTTCTGATCACGTGCACGATGAGTGCGGCTTGGATCAGCAGCGAAAGGATTGAAAACGGTATCAACGGCTTTGGACCCCGGGCGCAATCCGCCATTCAGGCGAAGCCCACTATTGTAGCGAGAAACCGCTGTCGCCGTTTTTTTGCCCCGCTTGGGTGCTTGGGACTTTTCGCCGGCTAGCGCTGCGCCACGCGGATGCGCCGCTGCACATCGCGGCAGGCCGAGAATCCGATGTTCGACAGGGAATATCCCAATACACGCTGAGAGCGCGCATCGACGGTGACTTCCATCTCGCATCCCTGGAATCCGGATGGCGCGCCCTCCTTGGGCTTTTGCGGCAGGAACCATACATAGACCAGCTTGGTCGAAGTCTTGTCGATCTTGCGCGGCTCGCCGAAAGCCTCCTGCAAAACGCTCACCGGTTTTCCCACCGTGTCGGCGGCGATGCGCGGCACCGGACGCACGGCATAGCCGGAACCACTGCACGCGGCGAGAACTATCGCGACTGCAAAAAAGACCGCGGGAGCGAGACGCAACATAATCCTTCTTCCATGCCGGGCTTCAAGGGCATGCAGTCTCGCGCGGCCAAGCTCGTCACGCCCTCGCATGCGTCGCAAAATCGGAATCTTCGCAACGCGCCGGCCGCTTATGTAAATGCAGCGCGTGCGTCATGCCGCGCAATCAGTGCGCGCCGCACGCTTACCTTGCGCAGCGTCGCGTCAAGGCGCGCCTTCATGGCCGGCGGCGCCAGATTCCGTTCAGCTCGGAGACCCTGCCCTCCTGGAGCAACTTGATCAGGTGCGCCTGCAGGGTCAAGCGCGCCCATGGGTGCCGATCGGCCGGCACGTCGTCGTAAACCATCGGAATCAGCCCGTCGAGGCTCGCCTCGCGCAACTCCTCGAGTTTGCGCAACACCTTGTCCTCGCGCGCGAGCCGATGCGCGCGCAGCGCCGCGAGTACTTTTTTACCGTCGTCCATGATGTCGCCGTGCCCGGGTGCGATTTTCTCGAAATCGTAGGCGAACAATTTGTCGATGGAGCTCAAGTAGTCGGCCATGTTGCCGTCCGGCGGCAAGATGACCGGCGAGACGCCCTCCAGAACATGATCGCCGGTAATCAACAGCCGCTCCTGCGCCAAGAAATAGCACACGCAGTTCGATGCATGGCCGGGCGTGCGGATCGCGATCAGCTCGATGTCGCCCAGCTTCAAGAGTTCGCCATCGGCCGGCTGCATCTGCGGCGCAAAGCTTTCGTCTTGCCGGCCGTCGCGCGGCGGCGGCAATCCGATCAGGGTTGCATGCGTGCGCCGGGCGAGTTCCGCTGCCAGCGGCGAGTGATCGCGATGCGTGTGCGTCGCCACCACCCAGCGAATGGGTGCGCCGGCGGCGGCGAGAATGGCGTCCAAGTGCCGGACATCATCGGGCCCCGGGTCGACAACCGCGATCTCGCGCTCCCCCAGCAGGTAGGTGTTCGTTCCGGGGCCGGTCATCATGCCGGCATTGCCGGCCACGATGCGCCGTACTCCTCTGCCCAAGGAGCGGCACTGTCCGGGAGCGAGTTGAGGTCTGGCGTGCAAGCTGCACATGATACATCGCACGGCAAGATTAATTTTTCCGGCGCGCCGTCGACGAGCAACCAAGCTGCGCGTATTTTCTTGGGGAATGGAGGTGTCGGTGATGCTCGTCGCACTTCGAGACAGTTGCGATGGGCAATAGAGCCGCTACACTGGGGCCATGTCTAAGTCGCCGAATGCCCGACGAATAGGAGGACCTCTCTCCTGGGATCAGCTTTCGCGTCCGGACGCCGAACAATGCCAGCGATTTTTGGCCGAGTCGCTTTCCCTGCTCTTGGGCGATGTGCTGCGCGCCATTTTGTCGGACGCCAGCCCATCGGTGGCCGCCGACGAATCGGCCATCGAGCGCTATCGCAATCTCGCCGATTCGCTGGCCGACGGCGAATCGCGGCGCCGCACCAGCCTAGGGTTGACGCGCGCGGGTCTGGCGAAGCGCTGCGTCACCTGGCTGAAATTGCTGCTTACCCCGGCGCCAAATGCCCCTTCCACGGCGGCAATGCGCGAATTTGTGGATGCACTCGGCCTGTTTCCGGCTCTTTTCGACAGTGATCCTTCGGCGCGGTCGCGCAGAGCCAGGCTGACGTGGCTCCTAACCCATGATAGGCGCCTGGACGCCAGCACCCGGGAAGCCGCCACGGCCCTGATCGAGGCATGCGAGCATTTAGGGGTTTTGCTCTGGCCGGATGCGGAGACCGCCTGAGCTAAGTCCGTGCGTAGCGGCATACTCCGCGTATAATAATAGGTTGATCCTTTTACGTTTGGCGGGGCATGAGTGCAGACATCGTCGGTTCATAAAGCGGAAGTTTCCGAGTCCAAGCCGGAAGCGGCGGCGCCTCTGCCGCCGGATAAATCGCGTTTTCGATTTCAAAAATTATTGCAGCCGTTTGCCGTGAAGCCCGGGGTTGCGACGCCGGTAGTTTGGTTCTTTCTCGATTGGCTGGTTCTCGGTGCGGCAATCGCCAGCTTGCTGGTGGTGGAATCCTGGTGGGTCAAGGTGTTTGCCTCCTTGGTCGCGGCACTGTGGATCGCCCGCTTGTTCGTCATCGGTCACGATGCCTGCCACGGCTCCTACACCCCGAACAAGACCTTGAACAAATGGATCGGGCGGATCGCCTTCCTGCCCTCGCTGACGCCGTTTAGCCTCTGGGAAATCGGCCACAATCTCGCCCATCACGGCTTCACCAATTTAAAGGGGCGCGACTATGTCTGGACGCCCTACTCGCCCGCGGAATTTGCCAATCTGCCCGGAATACGCCGGCTGCTGGAACGCATCTATCGCAGCGGCTTTGGCCAGGGCATCTACTACATGATCGAAATGTGGTGGAAGAAATTGTTCTTCCCGGGCCGCAAGCACGTTTCCACGCGGCGCATCAGCTACACCTGGGACAGCCTGTTGGTGGCGGGATTCGGCGCAGTTTGGGTCGGCGGTTTGGTGGTATGGGGCATCTATAGCGGCAGGTCGATCTGGTCGCTGCTGATATTCGGTTTCGTCATCCCGTTCTTCATCTGGAACTGCCTCATGGGATTCGTGATCTACGTGCAGCACACGCATCCGCGCGTGGCCTGGTATGAACGGCGCGATCAATGGACCGCCAACGCCGGGTATGCGACCACCACCGTGCACATCAAGCTCATGCGTCCGCTCGACGGCTTGATCCATTACATCCTCGAGCACGGCGCGCATCACGTGAACATGGGAATCCCGCTTTATCGCCTGAAAGAAGCTCAGGCGAAGCTCGCCGCAACCCTCGACGAGCGGCTGAACTCCGAAGTGTTCACATGGCGCTACTACTGGAACACGGTGCGGCGCTGCAAACTCTACGATTTCGCGCAGCATGTGTGGACCGACTTCGACGGCCGCATCACCTCCGAGCCGCAAGTTTTAGTGCGCTAACGCTCGCCGCCAAGCACGCGTCGTTAAACGCGCGCCGCTAGAACCGCGCCTTGATTCCCGCGAATGCGCCGATGCTCGGCGCCAGGAATCCGACCGGCACTTCGTAGTGCCGATTCAACAGATTGTTGATGCGGCCGTACAGCGTCCAGCGGCTGTTTAGATCGTACGCGGCCGACGCATCCAGCGTCGTGTAGGGCGGCGCATTCAGCCGCTGAATCGAAAAATCCCGGTTCCCATCGATCCAGGAACCTACCGACAGCAGCGTTGCATTCAAGGACAAGCGGCTGTTCACCTGCCACGCCGCGCTCAAGCTGCCCTTGTGCTTGGGGCGGCGCAGCAACTCTTCGTGCGCTATGTCGTCGGTCGCCTGCGTGTAGGTGTAGTCCAGCCGCAGGCTGAACGCCTTCAAAGGTTGATAGGCAACGAAGCTTTCGACACCTTCGGTCACGGCTCGGCCCACATTGATATCCGTGGTGAAGTCCGCGCTGTCGGCGATTAAATTTTTGATGTCGTTGTGGAAATAGGTTGCGCCGAATCGCAACGCATCGCCGGCCAACGCCTGTTCAAAGCCCAAATCCCAGCCGACGCTGCTTTCCGGCTTCAAGTTGGGATTTGCGAAGAAGAAAAAATCCGGAAAACTCTGAAACAACTGATTCAACGTCGGCGCTTTGAAGCCGGTGCCGATGCTGGCCTTGAGTTTGGTGCCGCTCTCTTTGATGAGATAGGTCGGCGCAAATCGATAGGTCACCTTGCCGCCGAAGCGATCGTTGTCGTCGTAGCGCATGCTGATCGTGTCGAACAGCCTATCCCCGAAGGCCGATTGCAGCTCGGCGTAGCCGGAATCGATGCTGGTACCGGCCGAAATAGGCGCCGTAATCTCATCGCGCTGGTGTTCGGCTCCGAGCACCAGTTTCTGCTCTGCCGCCAGCCTGATGATTCCCTGCCAGTCGAATTTGACGCGCTCGCCAAAGGCATCGCTGCGCGGAAATTCCGGCGCCAAGTCCGAGGATTTGATATCGCTGAACGCGGCGCCGAGAGTCTGTTCCAGCTTGCCGTCGAAGAACAGAAGATGCGCTGTGGCACGGGCGTAGGTTTGCAGCGTGTCGTTGCCGGTCTGCGCAGCATCCGGAAAGTCGGCGGGAAAGTCATCTTCATTCTCGCCGGTGAGACGCAGGTGCGTGTCGGTGTAGCGCGCGACGAGTCCCAAGTCGAAATTCTCGGCGACATCGAAGCCGAGCTTGGTCGAGGCCGTGAAATTGTCGTAGTAGTCATCGACGCGCCGCTCGCCGGGCGCCAACAGATCCAACGGCGTCACCGGCGTCTTGCCCGAGTGCAGATGATCGAGGTTCGCGGCATAGTGGAATTGCCCGTCCGAGCCGCTCACTCCCGCGGATTGATTGAAGGTACCGAACGATCCGCCTTCCACCGCGGCATTGAACTGCGCCGGGCCCGACCCGCTCTTGGTGATGATGTTGATCACGCCGCCGATCGCATCGGAGCCGTACAGGCCGCTTTGCGGCCCGCGCAAGATCTCGACCTTCTGAACATCTTGGGTGAGCGAATGCGCGAAATCGAAGGCACCGCCTGAATTGCTGGGATCGCTGACGTCGATGCCGTCGATCAGCACCTTGGTGTGGTTGGAGTTCGTGCCGCGCATGAACACCGAGGTTTGCCCTCCCGGGCCCCCTGTTTGGACCAGGCTCAAGCCCGGCACGTCCTTCAGCACGTCAGGCAATGTTTGCAGTTGCCGGGCGGCGATGTCGCCGGCCGTTACGACCGTGACGCTGCTCGCGAGCTGCTCTTCCGGCGTCGGAATGCGGGTGGCGGTGACGACGATGGTGTCCGGCCGATCTTCCAAATCGGCGTGCGCCGCGGCGGCGAAGCCGGATAGAGAAACGATCAACAGCGGCAATCGAAATAAGGGTATGCGCACAAGGTTCTCCTGGTTTGGGGCCAAGAGCCGGCGCGCGAAAGCATCTGTTCTTGAATTCTTCAACCGAGGCTCCCGCGACGACGACTCCACTGTCGTCGCGACGGTTTCCCCCGCAGTTATCAGCGCACCCCGGCCGGTAACAGGACGACGGCGCGAGGCGGGTTTCCTGGCTCCCGGGTCGTTGCTCTCGTCCTCCTTCCCAAAGCCTCTTGAGCTTCAGTGGACTCGTGGACGTTCGCTATCCGGTCACAGTTGCGGGGGCAGCCGCGGTATTACACCGCGTTCCGATTTAAGTCCCTTGCGGGAACCTTGCGCGTGGGCGAATCATACCGGTAATTGCGGGCCGGTCAACGCGGTTTGGCGAGCTCAACCGCGTGATGACGCAAGTGATCCGCCATGAAGGTTTGGATGAAGTAGTAGCCGTGATCGTAGCCAGGCTGCATGCGCAAGGTCAGCTGTTGGCCGGACAGCGCCGCCGCCGCGGCGAACTTTTCCGGCATGAGTTGCAATGCCAAAAACTGATCCGCGTCGCCCTGGTCGATGAGAATGGGTCCGGGATACGGCCGCCGCGCCACCAACTCGGTGGCATCGTGCCCGCGCCACGCCTCGATATCCGGCCCCAGATAATTTGCGAATGCCTTTTTGCCCCAGGGTGCTTGCATGGGCGCCGCAATGGGCGAAAACGCCGACACCGATCGATACAGTTCCGGATTGCGCAGCCCCAGAGTGAGTGCGCCGTGGCCGCCCATGGAATGGCCGAATATTCCCATCGCACCCGGACGCGCGGGTAGATGGGCCGCGACGATCTGCGGCAGTTCCCGCGTGACATAGCTTTCCATGCGATAGTTTTGTGACCAAGGGGCCTGGGTTGCGTCCAGATAAAAGCCGGCCGAAAGCCCAAAATCCCAGTTGTCGGCATCGCCCGGGATGCGCGGCTCACGCGGGCTCGTGTCCGGCGAGATCAGCATCAGCCCCAATTCCGCGGCGGATTTCTGCGCATGGGACTTGATGCAGAACGTTTCCTCGGTGCAGGTCAGGCCCGATAGAAAGTACAGGACAGGCACCGTGCCCGCCTTGGCCTGCGGCGGCAGATAGGCCGCGAATTTCATCGGGCCGCGGGTCTCGCGCGACTCGTGCCGATAGAATCGCTGCACGCCGCCGTAGCAGGCATGTTCGGAAATCAGCGTCGGTGAGGAACTCATGAGTCCAAAATGGCTGGAAATAAGCCCTCAGGGTCCGCTCCCGAGCGGGTAAACTCGCGCGTATGACACACGCCGCCGGCCCTCGGGCCGTCCAAATCCACGGTGAGAATCTCGAGAGGCTTGCGGCTTTCGGTTGCGACAGCGGCTTTGGTTTTCATTTGCGGATTTTGCCATGAATATCGAATTTACGCCGAATGAGGCGCGCGTCATCGGTTGCCTGATCGAAAAGGAAATCACCACTCCCGACCAGTATCCGCTGTCGCTCAATGCCCTGAGCAACGCCTGCAATCAAAAGACCAACCGCGATCCGGTGCTCGACTTGAGCGAGGCCGAGGTGCAGCAATCTGTCGACTCGCTCATGAAGAAATACATGGTCAGCGACAAGTCCGCCGGCTACGGCGGCCGCGTCACGAAGTACAAGCACCGTTTCTGCAACACCGAGTTCGGTTCCTTGAAGTTCACGAAACAGGAGCTCGGCGTCATTTGCGTGATGCTGCTGCGCGGTCCGCAAACGCCCGGGGAGCTGCGCTCGCGCACCAATCGGCTGTGCGATTTTGCGGATGCCGAGGTGGTGGAGGCCACCTTGCGCAATTTGATGAGCCGCGAGGATGGCCCCTTCATCGCACGCCTGCCCCGCGCGCCGGGCGCGCGTGAATCCCGCTATGCGCATTTGTTTTCCGGACCGGTGGAATCGGCGCCCGAGCCGGAGCCTGCCGGCGCGGCGGACGCCGCAGGCACAACGGGCGCGCCCACCTTGGCTCAGCGCGTCGGCGCGCTCGAGGCGCTGGTGGAGCAGTTGCGCGAAAAGGTCGATGCGCTGAGCCGCTCGCCCTAGATACGAAGGGCCGGGGCGAGCCCGCCGCCGCGGCTCTCTTTAGTTCGCCGCCGCGGTTTTCGCGATGCCCTCACGCTCCTGCAGCCACTTGTCGAAGGCATCGATGTCCGCGGCCCGCATGCCGTTCGCGGAAGTTCGGTGGCTCTCGAGCCAGGCCTGCATGGTCACCATCATTTTGTCGGCCAACGGCCGGGCGTGGAAGAACAGGTCCATGTAAGTGGCCTTGGCGTCGTCCAGGTGATCGATGCCCATGTACGCCTCGCCGCGGTTTGCAAGCGCTTCTTCGAGATCGGGTTTGAGCGCCAGCGCGTGATTGTAATCGTCGACGGACTCGCGGAATGCGCCGAAGTGCAGATGGATGAAGCCGATCTTGTTCCATGCATCGTACATGTCGTTCTTGTTGCGCAGCACTTCCGTGAATTCCTCCAGCGCTCGGCCATAGGTATCCTCGAGTTTCGATTGCGCCTTGGCCTTTTTGCCGGGGTCGGTGGCCTTGGCGATCGTGTCCTCCAGCTCGTGCGCCTTCAGCATGCTTTTCATGCCGGCGGCATAGGCTTTCGCCGCCGCCTTGTCCGGCTTGACCTCGGCCGGCGCGGATGGGATCTCGCTCTCCTGCTGCATGCGGCCGCCGCTGCCCGTGATGGGCGGGATGCCGCCGCCCGGATAGCCCTGCGCCAGGGACCACCCGACCGGCAACTCGGCGATCAGCAAGATCAGGCAACTCAAGAAAATACGGCGCATTTCGCCCCCTGGCCGGTAACGGATCCATGCAATACTAAGGCATATGAACAACAATATCAGAGTCTTAATCCCCTGCGCGCTGATGATTTTATCCCAGCCCGCCTGGTCCGCTAAACCCTTGAGCATGCCGGAGATTCTGAAGGCCTCCAGCCCCGCCGATTGGCGTCCCCTGGATCCGAACAACACCTTGTACGTGGAGTTGCCTTCAGGGCGCGTGGTGATCGAATTGGCGCCCGCATTCGCGCCCTTGCATGTGGCCAACATCAAGACCCTGGCCCGCGCCGGATACTTCAATGGCCTTGCCGTCATCCGCGAGCAAGACAACTACGTCGCGCAATGGGGCGATCCTGAGAATCGCCATCCCCTGCCTGCAGGAATCGGCAAGGTGGCGCCGGAATTCGATTCTAAGATGCCGGTGCCCATGGACTTCACCAAATTGCCGGATGGCGATGTGTATGCGTCTGAGGTCGGCTTCAGCAACGGTTTGCCGGTGGCCCGCTCGGCCGCGCTGCGCAAGGTCTGGCTGGCGCATTGCTACGGCATGGTGGGCGTCGGGCGTGATTTGGATGCGATGAGCGGCAGCGGCGCTGAAATGTATGTGGTCATCGGCCACGCGCCGCGGCACCTGGACCGCAACGTGGCACTGGTCGGCCGCGTGGTCAAAGGCGTCGAGCTGCTCTCTGCCCTGCCGCGCGGCAGTGCCGAGATGGGCTTCTACACGAAGACCGAAAAGCCGCTGCCGATCAAATCGATTCGCGTGGCCGCGGACGTTCCGGCCGCGGAGCGCTCGAATCTCGAGGTGATCCGCACCGATACGACGACGTTTGCGGCCCTGGTCGAATCGCGCCGCAATCGCCCGGAGGATTTCTTCAAGGTACAGGCCGGACGGATCGATCTGTGCAATGTGCCGATCCCGGTGCGCGAGCGTCCCGCGCAGGGCGCGAGCGGCAAATAGCGCCTTAACGCTCGAGCGAGTTGTTGCGCGATGCCGCCTCGATGCCTATCGCCAGGGTGGTGGTGGCGATGCGCACTTCGATGAGGAACGTCGTCAACGCCGCGGCGAACGCGAGCATGGATAGGATGAACATGATGGCGATGAAGGCCGACAGCTCCCAGTGAATGAACGCATTCACGAACAGCATCACCACGACCAGGGCGATTAGAAGCGCCGAGAGCGTGATCAAAGTGATGGCCGCGTTGATGAAGCGGGCGCGCCGCGCCAGCACGCCGAGCGCCGCGTGCAAATCGCGCGCTCCCGCCTGATAGTCCGGGCGGCACAGTTCATTCTCCATGGTGCGCGCCCGGTCGACGATGCGCGCCAGGCGGCTGGTCAGGACATTGAGCGTCACGCCGATGGCGGAAATCAGGAAAATCGGCGTCAGCGCCACCTGAATCAGGTGCGCCACATCGTTCGCCTGCGGAAATAACGCGTTCACCACTTCACCGCGCCGAAGTACCACGTCCCCAAGATCACGAAGCCGAAGGCGATGCGGTACCAGGCGAACACCTTGAAGTTGTGGGCGCTGACATAGCGCAGCAGCGCCCGCACCGCGATCATCGCGCTGATGAAGGAGGCAATGGAGCCCACGCCGATCACCGCCAGATCATTGACGTTGAGCAGATGGCGCGACTTGTAGAGTTCGAGCACGGTCGCGCCGAAGATGGTGGGAATGGCGAGAAAAAACGAGAACTCCGTGGCAGCGGGGCGCGACAGACCGCGCAGCAATCCCCCCATGATGGTGGCGCCCGAGCGCGAGGTGCCGGGAATCATCGAGAAAGTCTGCGCGACGCCGATCCACAACGCATCCGGCGGCTTGATGGCATCGACATCGTCGACCCGCGCGGCGCGCTTGCGGCTTTCGATCATCAGAATGATGATGCCGCCGACGATGAACGCCGTCGCGACCGGCACCGGCGCGAACAGGTACTTCTTGATCGTGCCGATGAAGACGACGCCGATGAGGGCGGCCGGCAGAAACGCGAGCACCAGGTTCAATGTAAACAACTGCGACCGGCGTTCGCGCGGCAGCGTCGCAATCACCGTCCAGAGCTTCCGGCGGTACAGCCAGCAAATCGCCAGGATGGCGGCGAATTGGATCACGATCTCAAACACCTCACCCTTCTCATCGTTGAAATTGAGCAGGCTCCCGACCACGATCAAATGCCCGGTGCTCGAGACCGGCAAGAACTCGGTCAACCCTTCCACCACTCCCAGTATCAAAGCCTTGACTGCAACGATGAGATCCATGCACCCGCCCATGTGACCGACTTTTCAATCCGCCAAAAAAAAGCCCCGGCCGCGGTGAAGCGGTCGGGGCGTTATACCAATAATATTACTTGCTTGCCGCAGGAGCAGCGGTGGAAGCCTTCTTGTGCTTCTTGGCGCTGTGCTTGTGGGACTTGGCCGAGGTCGCCGGAGCGGAGCTATCGGCGGCGGCCGGGGTACCGGTCTTCGGCGCATCCGCGGCCATGGAAGCGGCGGCAAGACCTAAGGCCAACAAGGCGGTGCTAATCAGGGTCGCAGACTTGTTCATGAGATCTCCAAACGGTGGTGTGGGCTTTCAGCGCTGCGAAGAATACGACGGAATCAGGCGTTTGGAGCCAGATGAAGATCATTTCACAATGGCGGCCGCCGTTGCGCCTGGGTCTTTCGCACATGCCAGACCAGATACCCCACCACCGCGATATTGGCCAGCAAGATCAGCACCTTCCCGATGGTCGGCCGGAAGAGTATTTCCCAAGCCTCGAACGGTATGAGAGAGGCGGTAATGATGGTGGTCAGCCACTCAGCCCAGCGTTTTTCCATCCACAAGCCGATGCCTTCGACCGCGAAAACAGCCGCATAGGCCAGCGTCACCATCCGCAGTGCGTTAATCCGCGATTCGCTCAAGCCGCTGAACCACTCCAGCAATTGCGCCACGATGCGATGCTCCAATCCATAGGGGCGCGTCTGCGCCCAGGACAAGAGCTTCGCCGCCAGCGACGCATCGCGCAGGCGCAGCTCTCCATAGGCGACGGCGAGCAACAGCACCACCTTGACCAGTTCGTAAACGGCGATAGTGCGCAGTACGCCAAAGCGCGGCTTGCGCGCTCGCTCGGCCGGTAGTGTCATGTAGTTTTAGGCCTGACCCGCTGGCGGCTGAAAATCCAGCGTCGCATCCAGGAGCGCGGGAATGTCGAAAACCGCGCGCTCATTGTCTATGACCAGGGGAGCAATCCCGGCGGCGGCCACCAAGGCGGCCGGAACCTGGATGCGATCGTGATCGCGGGTGACGGTCCAAGTTTCCAAACGCTTATCCTGAAACGCCAGATTGAGCGCGCCCCAGCGCAACAACGCGGCGCGCGCCAAGGGAGTATCTCCACCCCAGTGCCGCTGCGCCAGCGCCATCGCCGAGCCGGCCGCGATCTCGTCATGCGGCAAAGTCATCAGATCCTGAATGTACTTCACCATTTCGTCGGGCGGAACGTTCAGGGTCAGATAGGGCGCCATATCGTTCATCGCTGCATTTTAAGTCGGATTCTCCAGGCTGAACATGGCATTCTCGTCATCATAGGCAAAGGCCTCGGCGTATCTGCCCCAGCTCACGACCGCCCGCAGGCTCCGCTCCGCCGCATCCTCGTCCATAAAGTCCTCCAATTCGTCGATAAAGCGGCTCTTTCGCGCCGAATGAGAGGCCCGCTCATCCAGAACCCTTCGCACGTGCGCGGCCAGCGGTACATAGGTCAATAGATGGCGCATGAAGATGCGTTTTCGCTCATCGAGCGCACTGTGAGCGAACGCCTTGCCGTCCTCGGTCAGCTTCAAATCGCCGCCCTCCAGTTCCGCGAAGCGCAGCATCTGCAGGGTTTCCGCCACCGGAAACAGCTCGTCGATCTCCATGGTCAGGTCCGAGGCGATCTCCGGCAGGTCCGCCTTGCCGTTGAACGGCGGGGCTGCCACCGCTTCCATCAAGCCGGCGAGCAGGTTGGAAGAAACGTGCGGCAGCACGCTGCCGATGCCGAGTCCCGGGAAATTCTCCTTGCGCCCCGGAGCCCCGGCGGTCGGCCGTGCCGTCATTTCCACATAGATGCGCTCCACCAGTTCGCGAAAACTCGGATCCAAGCGGTTGCGCGGCTGCGGCAGGCTCACCTTGATTTCACTCAAGATCCGGCCCGGATTGCTGCCGAACACGAGCACCCGATCGCACATCAGCACCGCCTCTTCGATGTTGTGCGTCACCAAAATGACGCCCTTGATGGGCATGCGTCCTTCCGCCCACAGATCCAGGAAGTCGGTGCGCAGCGTTTCCGCGGTGAGCACGTCCAATGCGGAAAACGGCTCATCCATGAGCAAGATGTTCGGGTGCACCACCAACGCCCGCGCGAAGCCCACGCGCTGGCGCATGCCGCCGGACAACTCGCGCGGATAGGCGGACTCGAAACCGTCCAAGCCGATGAGGTCGATGGCCGCGAGCGAACGCTGGCGAATTTCCGTGCGCGACATGCGCTGCGCCTCCAGCCCCAGCGCCACGTTTTCAAACACGGTGAGCCATGGAAACAGCGCAAAGCTTTGGAACACCATGGCAATGCCGGGCGCAGGTCCTGCAATCGGTTTGCCGAGGTATTGCAGATCGCCGGCGCTGGGTTCCGACAGTCCCGCAATCAACCGCAGCAAGGTGGACTTGCCCGAACCGGATCTGCCCAACAGGCCGACGATTTGCCCCTCACGCAGCTCCAGGTTCATGCCCTGCAGCACCAACAGTTCCGCGCCGTCCGGTTTCGGAAACGCCTTGCGTACATCGGTGCATTGCAGCAGCGGGGAGCTAGTATTCATGCCGAAGGCCTTTTCAAGTGAGCCGATACTTGCGCTCGGCGTAGTAGTACAGCGGGCGCCAAAAAAATCGATTGATGACCACCACGAACAAGCTCATGGTGCCGATCCCCAGCACGATGCGGTGAAAGTCGCCGGCGCTGGTCGCCTCCGCAATATAGCTGCCGAGGCCCCGCGCCTGCACCTGGCTATCGCCCCAGCTAGCAAGCTCCGCCACAATGGCCGCGTTCCACGACCCGCCCGACGCGGTGATGGCGCCCGTTACATAGAACGGCAAAACGGCCGGCAGCGCGACCTTGCGCCACCACAGCCAGCCGGTGACGCGGAAGTTTGCCGCCACGTAGCGCATCTCCGCGGGAATCGACGAGGCGCCGGCAATCACATTGAACAGGATGTACCACTGCGTGCCCAGAATCATCAAGGGGCTCAGGTAGATATCGGGATTCAGTTTCCATCTGACAATCCCATACACCGCGATGGGAAACAGCAAATTGGCGGGAAAGGCCGCCATGAATTGCGCGACGGGCTGAACGAACTGCGCGGCACGCGGCCGCATGCCCACCCATACGCCGATCGGCACCCAGATCAAGCTGGCCAAGGCGATCAAGACGAACACCCGCAGCATGGTGAGGGTCGCCAAGCCGCACACCTGCAGCGCTTCGCGCAGTGGTGTGTTTTGGATGAGAACCACCACGATGTGCCAGAGTCCTGCGACCGCCGCGGCAACGATCAGAGCAACCCACAGCCAGTCGAGCGATCGCTTCGGGCGGTGCGACAGTTCCACGTCCGGTTGGTCTTTGCGCTTCACGGCGCGGCTGGTGAACATGACGGCGGCGTGGAATGCCAGCGTGGCGGCCTGAATGATGCGCGAGCGGCGCATCATGGTCAGCGCCCAGGAGTGCGGCACCCGCGCGCCCGGCTCCTGCTCGACACGGAAGCGGTCGACCCATGCCACCAAGGGCCGGAAGATCAACTGATCATAGGCCAGGATCACGATCAACATGGTCGCGATCGCCCAGCCGATGGCCGCGAGATTCTTCTGCGCAATCGCGAGCGCGATATACGAACCCACGCCCGGCAGCGCGACGGTGGTGTGTCCGACGCTGATCGACTCGGAGGCCACGACGAAGAACCAGCCGCCCGACATCGACATCATCATGTTCCAAATCAGCGCCGGCATGCCGAAGGGCACCTCGAGCTGCCAGAAACGCATCCAGGGGGAGAGGCGAAAGGATTCCGCGGCTTCGATGAGTTCGGTCGGTACCGTGCGCAAGGATTGATAGAAGCTGAAGGCCATATTCCAGGCCTGACTGGTGAATATGGCGAAAATGGCCGCGAATTCCGCGCCCAGCACCCGGCCCGGCGCCAGCGACATGAAAAACACGACTGTCACGGAAATGAAACCTAGAATAGGCACCGATTGCAGGATGTCCAGAAGCGGTACCAGAAGTTTTCCGGCGCGCTCGCTCTTGGCCGCCCAGGTGGCGTAGGTAAGCGTGAACAGCAGCGAGAGGGCCAGCGCGGCGAACATGCGAAAGGTGGTGCGCGCAGCATATTCAGGCAAATGCGAGGGACTCAAGGACATGGGCGTGGTCTCGAGCGCCGTCAACGGCGCGAACAGACCGCGCGAGGTTTCGCCCAAGAACACGATGAGCCCGATCACGACGATGAACGCCAGCACGTCCCATCGCGTCGCGAGATCGCGCAAGAATACGAAGGGCTCGAAGCGTTTCATCGGCCCATTCTCTCAGGACAGACAGCGAAACAGCTAGTAGGGTAAGCCGATGGAAAAAACTATGACGGCGGATGCGCCGGCCGTTCCCGCGCTGGAGACGCGCTTCAATCTGCTGGGCGCGTTGAGCTTCTCGCACTTCCTCAACGACATGATGCAGTCGCTGATCGTCGCCATTTACCCGTTGCTCAAAGGCGAGTTTCATTTGAGCTTCGTGCAAATCGGCACCATCACGTTGACCTACCAGGCGTGCGCCTCCCTGCTGCAGCCCCTCATCGGCATCTATACGGACAAGCACCCGCAGCCGTATTCGCTCAGCACCGGCATGTGCTTCACGCTCATCGGCATGGTGACCTTGGCATTCGCGCCGAATTACGCCGGCGTGCTCGCGGCGGCAGCGCTGATCGGCGCGGGGTCCGCGATCTTTCACCCCGAATCCTCGCGCATTGCGCGCCTCGCGTCCGGAGGCCGCCATGGACTGGCGCAGTCGATATTCCAGGTCGGCGGCAATGCCGGCTCGGCGATGGGACCCTTGCTGGCCGCGTGGATCATCATCCCTCGAGGGCAGCAGAGTCTCGCCTGGTTCGCGATCGCCGCCCTGCTGGCCATCGCGGTGCTGGCGAGGGTGGGCGCCTGGTACAAGCGGCGGCATCTCGATCGTCCCGCGGCTCAGCAGGCGCCGGCCGCGCGCTCGCCGGTGCCGGCGGCGCGCGTGCGCATATCGATCGCAGTGCTCGTGCTGCTGATCTTTTCCAAATACTTTTACGTGGCGAGCATCACCAGTTACTTCAGCTTCTATTTGATCGAGAAATTTCACGTCTCGGTGCGCTCCGCGCAGATTCATCTGTCTGTTTTTCTGCTCGCCATGGCCCTGGGCACGCTGTTCGGCGGACCTTTGGGCGATCGCATCGGGCGTAAGCGGGTCATCTGGGTCTCCATCCTGGGCATTGCACCGTTCAGCTTGATGCTTCCCTACGTCGATTTGATGTGGGTCGGCATTCTCACCTTCATCATCGGCTTGATACTGTCATCGGCGTTTTCGGCGATCGTGGTGTTCGCCCAGGAGCTGATGCCCGGCAACGTCGGCGCCGTGTCGGGATTGTTTTTCGGCTTCGCCTTCGGCATCGGCGGCATCGGTGCCGCCGTTCTAGGCGGCTTGGCCGACCAGCACGGCATCGAATTTGTGTACCGGATCTGCGCCTATTTGCCGCTGCTCGGCATGGTCGCGGCATTCCTGCCCAACATCGAGCGACGAGAGCCCGCGCAAGGCTCGTGAACGTCCATAGAGTGGCCTAGAGGCCAGCTTTATCAATCAGCGCTGCATGATGCGACCTGTGTCGCGCTCCCCGGGCGCCGCGGCATTGCATAATGCATAAATGCGCTGCCAGGTGCCAAGGACGTTCAGCAGGGCGAACCGCGCCTGGCTGCCGGCATTTTTCGCCACCTGTGCGCTATCTCACACTGCGCACGCCGACTGGACCTTGGCCAGCTCCGCCGCGATCAGCCACGACGACAATGTCGGTAATGCACGCAACGACGGGAACATGGCGGAGGACTCCTTTGCGGCAGCGACGCTGTCGCTGCTGCAGCTGCTCCAGCTCGGTGAAGACTACAGCTTGGCCGCCGGCGGGAATCTGTCCGGCCAAGTGTACGATCGGCTCAGCGGCTTGAACGACGCATCGCTCGAGGGCGCACTGTCGTTGAGGAAGAAGTGGGGTTTGGGCGCCTTCGCGCCGTGGGCCCGGGCCGCGATCTCCTTGGGCCGTGCGGACTATGCTGACGGCTACCGCAGCGCGACCATCTATCGCGCGTCATTCGAGGTCGGCAAGCGCTTCGATGATCGACTTGGACTGTGGGCAAATTACGGCTTCGAGCGCCGGCGCGCGAGGCCGGCGGAAGCTGAATTGTATGGCGTGTCCGGCGATGTCTTCAGCCAAAACGGACGCAGCCTCAAGGCCGGGCTGGAGTACCTGCTGACCTCTCGGATCTCCTTGAGTCTCGGGTCGCTGTGGCGCCGCGGAGACGTGATTTCCACAACCACCGCGGACGCCTATATCTATGCGAACTCCAGAGCGGTCGCCCCGGATCCGACCTTTGGAGCGCAGGCGTACGCGTACAGGCTCAATGGCACGACGTACGGGGCTCGGTTGGCTGCGGAATATGCGTTGAGCACTCACAATTTGATCGGCTGCGCATTTCAGCGCTTTGAGACGCACGCCATGGGCGGCAACGACTACGGCAACTCCATCCCTCAACTCACTTGGAGCTATCGATTTTAAATGCCTATCAAATTCACAGCCGGCCTTGGATTGATTCTGCTCGCAGCCGCCGCTCACGCCGCGGAACTGCATGTCGTCGTCAAAGATCACAAAGGCAAGGGGGTTGCCGATGCCGTGGTGGTCGCCGTTCCCGCGGATCCGCGCAACGCTCAGCGTGCCCGGCTTCAGCTGGATGCCGTGGATCAGGTCGACAAAGAATTCGTGCCGTACGTCAAGCCGATATTCGTCGGCTCAACCGTGCGCTTCCCGAACAGCGATCACATCCGCCACCAGGTGTACTCCTTCTCTCCGGTCAAGAAATTCGAGTTGCCGCTGTACGGCGGAACCGACGCGCCGCCCGTGGTCTTCGACAAGCCCGGCGTCGTGGTTTTGGGCTGCAATATCCATGACTGGATGATCGGCTACATTTACGTGTCGGAGACGCCCTTCTTCGCCAAAACCGGGCCGCAAGGGACTGCCTCGATCAGCGAGCTGCCGCCGGGCGAATACACGCTGAGAATATGGCATCCAAGCATGGATCGCGCCGAAGAGACGACGAGCCGGCACGTCACCGTCGCGGCCGAGGCGCCGACGAGTGCCGAGTGGCAAGTCGGTCTCAAGCAGAGCATCCGCGTGCCGCGGGTATCCGGCGCGGCATCGCCGTCTTACCCGTAAATTTTCTGGAGGCCCGAACTTAAGAGAACGCCTGGATACCGGTCTGCGCCCTGCCGAGAATCAAGGCGTGGATGTCGTGCGTGCCTTCGTAGGTATTTACGACCTCCAGATTCACGACGTGGCGGATCACGCCATATTCGTCGGAAATGCCGTTGCCGCCCAACATATCGCGCGCCACGCGCGCGATATCCAAGGCTTTGCCGCAGGAATTGCGCTTCATGATGGAAGTGATTTCGACCGAGGCCGTGCCGTCGTCCTTCATGCGGCCGAGACGCAGGCATCCCTGCAGCCCGAGGGTTATTTCCACCTGCATCTCCACCAATTTTTTCTGAACGAGCTGATTCGCCGCCAGCGGACGGCCGAATTGCTTGCGGTCCAGCACGTAGTTCCGCGCCGTATGCCAGCAACTCTCGGCCGCGCCGAGCGCGCCCCAGGCGATGCCGTAGCGCGCGGAGTCGAGACAGGTGAAGGGTCCTTTGAGTCCCGTGACATCCGGCAGCAGATTCTCTTCCGGCACGAATACCTCGTCCATCAGAATCTGTCCGGTGGTCGAGGCGCGCAGACCCACCTTGCCGTGCAGCACCGGTGTGCTGAGCCCCTTCCAACCCTTCTCGAGAATGAAGCCGCGGATCACATCGTCGTCGGTCTTTGCCCAAACCACGAAGACGTCCGCGATCGGACTGTTGGTAATCCAGGTTTTCGCACCCGACATCCGAAAACCTCCGGCGGCCTTGCGCGCACGCGTGACCATGCTCGCCGGGTCCGATCCGTGATCCGGTTCGGTCAAGCCGAAACAGCCGATTGAATCGCCGCGCGCCAGCGGCGGCAGATATTTCTGCTTCTGCGCTTCAGTGCCGAACTGATATATCGGCAGCATCACGAGCGACGACTGCACGCTCATCATGGAGCGGAATCCGGAATCCACGCGTTCGACTTCGCGCGCAATCAATCCGTAGCTCACATAGTTGAGGCCGCCGCCGCCGTAGTTTTCGGATAGGGTCGAACCCAGCAGACCGACGCCGCCCATTTCCTTGAATATTGCGGGATCGGTGTGCTCGCGGCGGAACGCTTCGAGTACGCGCGGCGCCAGCCGGCCCTGCGCATAGTCGCGCGCGGCGTCCCGGATCATTCTCTCTTCATCCGTCAATTGCGTATCGAGCAATAGCGGATCATCCCAATGAAACTGTTCGCGTGCCATGCCTTGCGGTCCTGCTTTTTTGATCCCCGCGCAGGATCGCACACTCCGCGCGGCTCGGCACGCCCAACCGGTATTTGACAAATTTCCGGCCGATGTGGGCGGCTCGCGCGTCGCAGCGCCGTACCTGTCGGCAAGGTCCTACATTGGCAAACTCTCCGGCTGCCGAAGCTGCTCGCCGTTGACCTACATTGCTGTTGAAACTCGCGTTCTAATGTGTGGCGAGTGATCAATTAATGCAGGAGTTTAAAATGTCGAATCAAGGTTCGGACAAAACACAAAGTCAACCCGGGAAGAATCCCGCGGAAGGCGGGCAGCAGGATCAAGGTAACCGGCAAGGTCAAGGGCAAGGTCAAGGGCAAGGCCAAGGCCAAGGTCAGGGTCAGGGTCAGGGTCAGGGTCAGCAACAAGGACAACGCGAGACGGGGGGCGGCCAGCAGACCGGCGGCAACCAGGATCGCAACAAGACCCCCGGCCAAGGCGGCGGCGATCAACAGAAGCGCAAAGAAATCTAAGAACAACTACCGCAGGCGAGCTGGCGACGGCGTCAGCCCGCTCTGTCCAGAGGCACGCGTTTCAATTTCAGAGTATGCCTACGCCGGCATACTTCAGCTTCAAGGACGCCGTTGGAATTAAAAAAAACAAGGGCGCGCGTGACATCCGTAAGGCTCCTGGTGGCAGGGGGCATCGGGTTGCTGCTCTATTTCGGCTATCTCGCGTTTATCCCTGTGGCGCTGGCCTTGTTGATCTCCTTGATCTTATCCGGCCCGGTGGAAGCGCTGCATGGGAGACATGTGCCTCGTAGCTTGAGCGCCGCGATGATCATGTCGATCATCCTTGGCATCTTGGTTGCACTCGTGAACGTCATGTCGCAGCCGGCCCAGAAGTGGTTCGCTGCGGCGCCACACACCGCGCGGCTCATCGAGCGGAAAATCCGGCCTTTCGAATTGATCATGCAGCGCATCGGCGAGCTGCGAGTTTCCGCCGGCAACATCGGCTCGGGTCCGCAGCCTGCGCAGCAAGGCGCTGCCCCGGCTCCGGCGCCCGCCGCCGCGCCGCAGGAGAGCGCGCCGGCGCTGCTCTTCGATGGGGCGCGCACATTTGCGCTGTCCTGCGTAGGCGTGGTTATTCTCACACTGTTCCTGTTGTCCGGCGGACCACCGATGCTGGCGCGAATGACCGCTGCATTTGCGAGCGACTTAAAATCCGCGCACATACTGAAAGTCATCGACAAAGTGCGCCACGAAGTCGGGCGATTCTATGTCACCACGGCGCTGATCAACATCGGGTTAGGAGTAGCCACCTCCCTCGCCATGATGTTGTGCGGTATGCCCAACCCGTTCCTGTGGGGCACGATGGCGGCCATTCTCAATTTCATTCCTTACGCGGGCCCGACCGTCACGCTGCTCGTGCTGACCGTGGTGGCCATCATTTCCTTCGACGGCTTGGGTCATGCCGCCGCGGTGGCGGGATGCTATTTGGCGCTGGCCACCACGGAGGGGCAGTTCGTGCAGCCGCTCTTGGTCGGACGACGCCTGCAGCTGAACCCGATGCTGGTGTTTCTGGCGTTGTGGTTCGGCGGCTTCTTCTGGGGGATAGCCGGCATCATCCTGGCAACCCCGACGTTGGCAACGCTCAAGGTCATCGCCACCAATTCCGCGGGGGGCAAGCAGTTGCTGGACTTTTTAAGCCCCCACGCAGACGAAGATCGCAGCGTGAACACCGGCGCGCCGTTGGTTGCGCTTCGCCGGCGGGGCCGCCTGCCGCCCGTCCTATAAGCGAGGCGCTCGAGCCTTCAGCGTGAAATTGCCGCGTGCAGTGTCTAGAATGACCCGGTGAGCGCAACTGTTCCCGAATCCGATGATTATATGAGCGGCTTCGGCAACGAATTCGCCACCGAGGCGTTGCCGGGCGCCCTGCCCCACGGCCGCAACTCTCCGCAACGTTGCCCATACGGATTGTATGCGGAGCAATTCTCCGGCACGGCCTTCACGGCACCGCGCGCCGCCAACCGGCGTTCCTGGTTGTACCGGATACGTCCGGCGGTGACCCATCAGCCCTTCGAGCGCTTCGCGCAGCGGCTGCTCGATGAAGCGCCGAGCGCTGAGGCGACGCCTCCCAATCAGCTGCGCTGGGACCCCTTACCCAATCCTGCGGCGCCGTTGGATTTCATCGAAGGCCTGGTGCCGGTTGCCGGCAACGGTTCACCCGAAGCTCACGCAGGTTGCGCAATCTATCTGTATGCCGCGAATCGCTCGATGCAGACCCGGCGGCGCTTTTTCTACGACGCCGACGGCGAGCTGTTGATCCTGCCTCAGGAGGGCGCGCTGCTGCTCGACACGGAACTCGGCCGCATACAGCTTCAGCCTCAGGAAATTGCCGTCATCCCGCGCGGCCTGCGCTTTCGCGTCGATCTTTCCGGGGACACCGCACGCGGCTACGTCTGCGAGAATTTCGGAGCACCGTTCAAATTGCCCGATCTCGGCCCGATCGGCTCCAATGGACTGGCGAATGCGCGTGACTTTCTCACGCCGCGTGCCCGTTATGAGGAGATCGAGGAGCCCTGCGAGCTCATCGGAAAATTCGACCGCCGCCTATGGGCTGCGCGGATGGATCACTCGCCGCTCGACGTGGTCGCCTGGCATGGCAACCACGTGCCCTATAAATACGATCTGCGGCATTTCAATACTTTAGGATCGACTTCGTACGATCACCCTGACCCATCCATCTTTCTCGTGCTGCACTCTCCCAGCGAGACGGCAGGCACGAGCAATATCGACTTCGTGGTCTTTCCGCCGCGCTGGCTGGTGATGGAGAATACCTTTCGCCCGCCCTGGTTTCACCGCAACGTCGCCAATGAATTCATGGGCCTGATATGCGGAGTCTATGACGCAAAGAGCACCGGGTTCGTGCCGGGCGGATCCTCATTGCACAACTGCATGAGCGGTCACGGACCCGATGCCGCGACCTTCGAAAAAGCCAGCGCCACCGACACATCCATCCCGGTGCACATCACCGACACCATGGCGTTCATGTTCGAGTCTCGAAGCGTGCTTAAGCCGACGCGCAACGCGCTGCAGGGGATGCCGCCCTTGCAAAGCGACTACTTAAGCCACTGGGCGGGGCTCAAAAAGCGCTTCAATCCCAGCAAGCGGTGAACAGCGTGAACCTGGATGAAACGCACGATGCCAAGGCGCGCAGCTGGCTGCCCTCCGCGAATCTGAACGGCGGCGCGTTTCCGATTCAGAACCTGCCCTTCGGAATATTCCGGCGTGCCGGATCAAGCGAGCCGTTTCGCGGCGGCGTGGCGGTCGGTGATCAGATCATCGATCTGCGTGCGCTTGCGGATGCGGGGCTCTTGTCGGCCGAGGCCGCACAGGGAGCCCGTGCCGGTTGCCTCCCCGCGCTCAACGCGCTGATGCAGCTCGGACCTAGGGTCTTGGGTGCGCTGCGCCGGGCGCTGTTCGCTGCCATGCGGCAAGGATCCACGCTCCAGAGCGTGCTCAACCGGTGCCTGGTGCCGCAAAGCGCGGCGGAATTCTCCCTGCCTGCGCAAATCGGCGACTACACCGACTTCTATATCTCCATTCATCATGCGACGGCGATCGGCCGGCAGTTTCGGCCCGACAATCCGCTGCTGCCGAATTACAAATGGATTCCGATCGGCTATCACGGCCGCAGCTCCTCGGTCGGGGTGTCGGGGCAGAGTTTCCCGCGCCCGCGCGGCCAGAGACCGGTGGGCGGCGCCGCACCAACGGTGGGCCCGAGCAGCCGATTGGACTATGAACTCGAGATGGGAATTTTCATCGGCCCCGGAAATGAGCCGGGCGAACCGATTCCGCTGACAGAAGCGGAAAATCACATTTTTGGCTTGTGCCTGCTCAATGACTGGTCGGCGCGGGACTTACAGGCTTGGGAATATCAGCCGTTGGGACCGTTTCTGGCGAAAAATTTCGCAACCACCATTTCGCCCTGGGTGGTGACCTTGCAGGCACTTGCGCCTTTTCGCGTTCCGTTCACGCGACCCGAAACCGACCCCCAGCCCTTGCCGTATCTTGATTCTCAAGGCAATCGTGACGCAGGCGCCATCGATATCCGGCTCGATGCATTTATTCAAACGGCAAAAATGCGCGCCCGTGGCGCGGCGCCGCAACGGGTCTCGCAAACCAGTTTTCGATACGCGTATTGGACGATCGCGCAGCTCGTGGCGCATCACACCGTCAATGGTTGCAACCTGCGTCCAGGAGACCTGTTCGGCAGCGGCACGCAGTCCGGGCCGTCACCGGCGGAGGGCGGCTCCTTGTTGGAACTCAGCAAAGGGGGTAGCGCAGCGCTTTGCATCGGCGAGGATGAACGCCGCACCTTCCTGGAAGATGGGGACAGCGTCATTTTTCGCGCCTGGTGCGAGCGGCCTGGAGCGGTCAGCCTCGGATTTGGCGAGGTCTGCGGTACGGTGTCGCCGGCACGCAGCTAGACGCAGGCCAACGCCGCTCTGACACCATTATCAGAGTTGTTCCTACAGCCCAAAAAAAGCGCGAATCTTACACTCGCGGCCGGGTTGGTTTTTCCGTTGAATATTGAATTCCCGGTGAGGTGCCATGACTACCGCCATCGCGTTGCTGCTGCTTTCGTGCCTCTGCCTCATGTTGGCGTGGGGACTGTTCAGCATTTTCCAAAGTCTTACGGAAAAGAACGTCCATGATGGTCCAGCGTTTCGCGGACCCGGTCCGATTTTCCACGACCACAGCGTCGAGCTGCAGGGAGCTAGATCTCAATTTGCCTGGCAATCTCGATCACATTCGAAGGCTCCAGATTGAACCGATCTACGAGCTTGACTGAATTGCGGTAAAGAAAGGCAAACAGCACCAAGCGCCAGCCCCGCAGTCCCGCCTTCTCCTTTTTCGACACCACCAAATCACGCGTGCCGACGAACAAAGCCTCGTCGAAGTTCACGCTTGCGGGCAGGCCATGGGTCTTGAGCAATACCTGGCGCAGGTCCGGAATTTCGACGAAGCCGAAGCGCGCCACCAGGTGCCACAGCCCCTCCCCCACAGTGTCGATCACCGTGCAGCTGGGGCCCGCGATACGCGGCGTAGTCTCGAACACCACGCTCAGAGCGATCGTATTGCAAGGCAGTACGCCGACGAAGTGCACGTGATCCATAATGACCCGGGAAACCTTTCGCGTGCTGCGCGTCAGAAATACCGTCGTTCCCTCGACGCGCGGAATCAGCCCACTGCGCAAATCTTCCAAAAACCGTTCCGCCGACTGCGGCGCTTGCACGAGAGCCGCCCGAATGGCTTCGATACCGCCGCGCCAAGTGATCATGATCACGAACAAGATGGCCGCAAAGCTGAGCGGTAACCAGCCTCCTTCGGCAATCTTCAAGAGGTTCGCCGTAAAGAAACTCGTGTCGATGATGATGAAGATACCCGCGACCCCGAGCGCAACGGGCAGCGGCCACTTCCACAGAACGCGCATGGCGCGGTACAGGAGAAATGTCGTCAGCAGCATGGTGGTCGACACCGCGGTGCCGTAGGCACCGGCCAGCCGATCCGAGGACCCGAAACCGATGGTCGTCGCAATGGTCGCGGCCATTAACAGCCAGTTCACCGCCGGAATATAAATCTGGCCGTAGATGCGATCCGATGTCTGCCGGATGGCGACTCCCGGAAGCCATCCGAGCTGCATGGCCTGGCGCGTCATGGAAAAAGAGCCGGTAATGATGGCCTGGCTGGCTATGATGGTTGCCACCGTGGCGAGCGCCACCAGCGGATAGACCGACCACGCAGGCGCTATCTGGAAGAATGGGTTGCCGCTCACCGTTCCCTGGTCGAGCAAAAAAGCAGTCTGGCCCGCATAGCTCAGCAACAGCGAGGGCAACACAATGCCGTACCACGAGCGCCGAATCGGGCCTTTGCCGAAATGACCCATGTCGGCGTACAGCGCTTCGCCGCCGGTGATGCACAGAAACACGCCGCCCAATACCAAGAACCCCGTGCCGCCGGAAGCCATCATGAAACGTACCGCATGACGCGGATCTGCCGCTGCAATGACCTGCGGATGCTTCAATATCGAAACGATTCCCAGCAACGCAATGACGAGAAACCACAGCAGCATTACCGGCCCGAATGCGCGGCCGATTTTTTCAGTGCCGAACCGTTGTGCCGCGAAAAGAAGCAGAAGAATGATCACCGCCACCGGCATGACGAACGGTCTGAGGTCCCGGGTGACGACATTGACGCCCTCGAGCGCGCTCAATACGGATATCGCGGGCGTGATCACACCGTCGCCGTAAATGAGCGCAGCACCCAACAGGCCCATGCAAGTCAGCAGCCGAAGGCCGGGCGCAAAGCCGTTGGCGCCCACCAAGGACATCAGCGCGAGGATACCGCCTTCGCCGCGATTGTCGGCGCGCAATACCAATAAACAGTACTTGATCGAGATGGTCGCGATCAATGTCCAGAAGATCAACGACAGCACGCCGAGCGCGCTTTGCGGTGTAAATTGACCGCCCATCGCCTGAACGACCGTTTGCAGGGTGTATAGCGGACTGGTGCCCAGATCGCCGAAAACGACTCCCAGGGCGCCGAACGCGGCCCATCGTGGGCGATTCATGCGATGCTCGCTGACCGTCGTGGCGCTCGCCATGCCTTGTGATTCCTTTGCAATTTTTTGGGATTAGCTGGGTAAGGGCTATCCCACATCAATAATAGATGCGCGCCGCTGCTGCGCCGGCCGGGCCGCCCTTACCATCAACACGTTTCCTGTGGTGCTATCGGAGGGCTGCAACATGCGTCGCAACATCAACACATTATTGTTTTTGGCGCTGCCGTTTTTGATAGTAAGCACCGCGCTGGGCGGCGAAGGTGTCCAAGTCAAGATCACCAATGACGGAACGCAGGACATCGTCGTCACAGTGTACGACATGAACGCGAATCCTCAGAAAATCTTGCTGCAAAATGCACGAATCAATGGGTTTACCTCGGTGCCGATCTCCGCCGTCGCGGACGCCACCGGCCGCGCGAACTTGTCGTGGACGGCAACCAGCACGGACGCAAACTCAACCCTGTGCGGCCATGCTGATTCCTTGGGGGTCAGCGATGCTTCCGCCGTTCACGTGCGCGCCGATTCAAGCTGCACGGCGTAGCCGAAGCTTCGTGCCCAGCGGCAGCCTCGCGCCCAGCGGCAGCCTCGCGCCCAGCGGCAGCGCTGTACTCAGCGCGAACGCCGCGCCTTCGCGGCTCCAGCCATCCAAACGCCTAACAATCCCAGCAAAGTTGCCAGCTCGAGCGATCCGCCGCCTCCGCCGCCTGAACTAGGTGGCGGGGTCGCAGTGACCGTAAGGGTCACCGATGTCGCAGGCGAAGTCCCGGTATTATTTGAGCACGCAAGCATGTAGGTGTCCGTTCCTACCGCAGACGGAGTTATCGTCTGGACGCCGTTGCTGGCCAGGGGACCCGACCAACTTCCCGACGCGGTGCAGCCGAGGGCGGTATTCGCCGATGACCAGGTGAGCGTCGTGGACGCTCCTAACGCAATGCTGGTTGCGGCCAAGGTAAGCGTTGGGGCAGCGGGAGCGGCGGCCGTTATGAATTTGGCTGCGAGATTGGCCTCCACCAGACCGTAGCCCGCTGCGAAGTTGGGCGCAGCGCCTATGGGCACGGCGCCCTGTCGCAATGCTGAATAAAGTTCCACGGGCGTCAACGCAGGGTTTGCCTGCAAAAACAGCGCGGCAATACTTGCCACATGCGGCGCCGCGGCCGAGGTGCCAAAGAAATTGGGGAAGTTAGCGTTGTTAGCGCACTCGGTCACACCGCTATTGTCGATGAACGAGGTGCCCGCAATCGTGAATCCGAGAAACGTATTGTTGCCGCCGTCGGGCCCGACGAAATCGGGCTTCTGCCGCATCACCGGCGTCGCGAGCCGAGCCCCCGTGACATCGAACAGAATCGGATCACCGCCTGCCGATGAGAATTCCTCCAGCACCGGTGTTGAGACACCGCAGGAAATCGTATTGGGAAAGAATGCCGCACCGACTGCCGCAGCATCCGCCGAACCCGGATGACCTTGCAGAGTGCCGCTGTTGGTGGCGAATTGCATGATCTGGCTACCGGCGCCATCGTCCTCGACGACGACTTTGACGCGTCCCGGAGTCGTGCCGCTTGCCAGGCCGACCTGAATGTTCAACATTGCCGTTGAACTGTTGCCGGCAGAATTCGCAGGATTGTCGACAATCATGACCTGCACCGGATCGTGGCCCAGTGTGCTGCCGCCGCTGCATGTTTTGGCTTTAAGGTCGCCGTCGGCAATGATATCGCCGCCCGCCGTACCGGTAACGCAGATGTCAACGCTGCTGGTTGAACCGCCGCTCGCCGGTGCACCGGTGAGATAGGGTTGATCCCACTCGACCACGATTGCGACGAACTGGCCTGGAATCATCGGGGGTATGGTGATCGGCAATTTGGTCGTGGTTGCCGTTGCCGTTCCTGACTGGGCGAAACTCAGCAACTTTTCGCCCGAGTTTGGCGCCGTGGTGGAAACGAAAGTGAAATCCGCGGGTGTGGCGCTGTTAAATGCGAGCGTGCCGTTGTTGCCTGCAGAAGAAAAATAGGCGACGCCCTGCCCCACCACCTGAGTGATAGCTTGCGCCACGAGGCCGTCTTGAAAAAACGGTTCGTCGAAGTAACCAACGTCGTCGACGACAATTTTGGCGCCGGCGCCGCCGCTGGAAACCGGGCTGGCCAGCTTCACGATGCCGCTTGCGAAGTCGGCTTCGCTATTCTCCGCGGTGTAAAACGCGAGCCCGGCGCCCGGCGCGACATCGTGCACGATTTGCATCATCGCGCGCCCTTCATCGCCAAAAGGCAATTGCACGGGCGCTCCGTAATTCTGGCAGGTAGCCTCTTCGAGCACGACGACCCCGGACGGTAAATCCTGGGTGGATACGTCGTTTGCGGCCGTTGCGGTAAATCCATTGTTGGCATACCCCTGGTTTCCTCCCGCAGGGGGATTGCCGGCATCGTGATATTGCTGGTAGCAATCGTAGCTGTCGGAGATCACGCCAACGGTGATCCCCGCACCCGTAAGTGAATTGTCGGTTCGCACCAAATCGCTGTTCTGCGCAAAATCGCCCTGCGACGTGATGGCGCCCGTGCGGGTGCGCATCATGGCAGCCCGGATTGCATGAACCTCTGCCAGAGCTGTTGCGGCGTCCAGTTGATCGACGGGCAACCAGCCGCCCACGTCGTTGGAAAACTGCGCGGCGCGTTGCAGACCCAGCCCGATCAGCGCAGCCTTTAGTTTCTGAGGATCACCCTGGGCGACGGCGTCGATTAGCACCAGCGGTGTCGAGCTGTTCGCGGGTTGACTAAACCTCGCCGCGGGATTCAACGCATGCAAGTCCTCGAGCTCATGGCCGGGACGAAGGCCAGTCGCACGGCGCGATATTTCAGCGAGCGACCCGTCGAACTTCGAGGCCGCCGCACTCTTGCCTTGCTCCGCGCTGCGGGTGCCGGCAATGTGAAGAATAGCTTTACCCGGTGCGGAGAAATGCAGACGCACCGGCAAGGGACCGACGGCGGATACGGCCGTGAGAGTGCTGAGCACGCCCAAAGCTCCGATTGCTAAGAAACGTGAAGACATTCCGTGGTCTCCCTTTGTTGCCACGATTATGGTCCGGCGTTAGGACATCCCCGCCGGTTAAAAGTTTGCCTCCCATGGTAGCAGTAGCGCATGACTCCGGCTGAAGAGTCGTTATATCGCGACGGCCGACAGGCAAACAGCTCCCAGGATCACAGCGGGCCCAGCTTCGCAGCAGGCCGGCGCGCAGCGGGGCCAGGCCGCACAAACGGGCCAGCCGCATAGGGCCCAGCGGCATAGCGACATAGCGGTCCCGCACAGCGGGCCGTCAGCCGTCCAGCCAAGTGCTGGCCATCGGCGCCACATGCAATTCGGCGCGGTCCAATTCGTCCTCGAGCAAATGATAGGCATCGTCCTGAATGCGGCCCTCCCGGCGCCAATCCGCCAGCAGACGCCGCTCGGCCGCGATCGCCCGCCGGCGCATGCCATCGTACTCGGTGTTCGGCTGCGATCGATCCACGCTCCCTGCGCGAGCTGCGCTGTACTCGGCGAAAAGCGCCGCGGCGGCAGGGCTGGAACCGTGCGTGATCTCATGCAGAGCGGCATCCAGCATGGCGCTGCGTGCGCGGCTGACGTCCTCATCCAGCGAGGAATCCGGGGCGATGCGCAATAGGGCAATCAGCGGCCGGATGGTAAACCCCTGCAGAATGAGCGTGCCGAGCACGACGATGAAGGCGCTTAGTACGATCACATCGCGGCTGGGAAATCCTTCCGGCAATGCCAGCGCGGTCGCCAGCGTGACCAGGCCGCGCATGCCGCACCAGGACACCAATATGCCGATCGACAGCTTGGGCACCTTGGAATTCAGGACGCGCTGCTCGAAAAACGCTTGGAATCTGCGCAGCACGAATCCGTACAGCATGACGTAAGCAAAGCGCACGCCGATCACAATTCCGAGCACGATGCCGGCAAACGCCAGGGCATGCCACAGTGCATCGCTGTGCAATTGATTCAAGATGTCGCGCGCTTGCAGGCCCATCAACAGGAACGCGAGCACGTTGAGCACGAATACCACCGTCGCCCATATGGCGTAGGAGTTGACCCGATCGCGCGCACTGGTGCGCGAGGGCATGTAGCGAGCGATCACTGCGGCGAGGGCCACGACCGCGACGATCGGCGATAGCCGCAGCCGCTCCGCCAGAATCCAGGTGCCGTAGGTGATCAAAAATTGCACGATGATGAGCGACAGGGTCCCGGCGAGCCTGACGAAAAGGCGCATGCCCAGGTGCGCCGTCAGCACGCCCACGACCGCCCCGCCGGGAACGGCGATCAGCAGGCGTGGCGCCAAGGAATGCCAGGCGCCGTCAGGCGCCGCCGCGGCGCTCACTGCGAGTCCGAATAGCAGGAGCGCCACCGCATCGTTGAGCAGGCTCTCGCCCTGCAGTACCGCGAGCGTTCGGCGCGGCAGGTTGAATTCGCGCAGCACGGCCGAAGCCGCGGCGGCATCGGGCGGCGCCACGATCGCGCCCAACGCAATGGCGGCGGCCACCGGTATCCCGGCCCAAGCCACGGCGGCCCATGCCACCGCGGCGGTGGTGAGCAACACCAGCACCACGGCGAGCGACACCAGCGGCACCCAAATACGCACCAGTTCACGCGGCGGCATGTCGAAGGCGGTATCCAAAACCGCAGGCGCCACGAACAGGGCCAGGGCGAGCTGCGGTTGGATGCCCAAATGCGGCGCAAAGGGTAGGACGGCCACGCACCCGCCCGCGAGGGCCAGGAGCGAGGGATACGGCACGCGCAAGCGCCGTGCGACCTGCAGGAACACCACCGCGAGGCCGAGCAGAATCAACGTGATTTCAAATAGCTGCATGGCTGCGAAGATAGTATGCGGACGCGGTATATTTCCATACTGGCGAAGAGGAAACCCGGAGATCATGGCCATGACACGGCAAACGATGATGTTCTGGTGCGCGGCTTTAGGGGCGCTCGCGGCAGGACCTGCGCTGAGCGCAGACGCAACTGCCGGCAAATCACTATTCCGGGAGCGCTGCAGCGTCTGTCATACCGCGGAAGCGGGCGATAACGGCGGCGCGCAGGGTCCTTCGCTGGTCGGGATCCTGGGGCGAGCGGCGGCCGGCGCACCGCAGTTTTCGTACACGGCCGCGCTGCGCGACTCGAAACTCAGCTGGGATGCGGCCTCGCTGAAGCGCTTTCTGGCGTCTCCGACCACGGTGGTGCCGGGCACCTCGATGGTCATCGCCGTACCCGATCAAACCGAGCGCGACAACCTGATCGCCTATTTTCAAAGCGTGGCGAACCAAGCGCCGGCGGCGCCCGAGAATGCACTCGCCGTGCCGGCGAGCAGCGTGACGTCGGCGAACTGGCGCTTGGACGCGCCCGGTCAGACACACAGGATCGCGGCCAATTCGCTCCCTCCGCCATTCGCCACAACCTCGTCTCGCAACTCCTCCTCGGTCGTTGCGAAGCCGGCTTCCGCGGCGTTGTCGCTGCCGCCGGGCTTTCACATCGATGTCTTCGCCGAGGGTTTGAGCGGCCCTCGAAAAATGCTGGCCGCGCCCAACGGCGACATTCTCGTCACGGAAATGCGCGGCGGACGGGTGACGGTTTTGCATCCGTCCGCCGACGGCAGCCGCGCAGCCCACAGCGATGTGCTGCTGCAAGGATTGCGGCAACCCTTCGGCCTGGCGTTCTATCCCAACGCGCGGAATCCACAGTGGCTGTATGTCGCCGAAACCAATCGCGTCACGCGCTATCCTTACCAGGCCGGCGATGTGAAGGCGCGCGGCGCGGCGCAAGTTGTGGTCGCGGAATTACCGAGCGGCGTCGGCCACTCGACCCGCGATATTGCGTTTTCGCCGGACGGCAAGCGGCTGTTCGTGTCGGTGGGCTCCGGGTCGAATGTCGCCGAGACCATGCCGAAGAAAGCGCCCTCGGAAATCAAGTCTTGGGAAGCCCAACACGGGCTCGGGGCCGCCTGGGGTGTGGAGACCGATCGCGCGGCGGTGCTGGAATTCGATGCCGGTGCGGCGGGGACACCCACCAACTACGCCAACGGCATTCGCAATTGCGTGAGCCTGACCGTGCAGCCGGCCAACGGCGCGCTGTGGTGCACGACGAATGAGCGCGACGCGTTGGGCGATGACCTGGTGCCCGATTATTCGACGCGCGTGACACGCGGCGCATTCTTTGGTTGGCCGTGGTATTACGTTGGCTCGAACCAGGATCCGCGCTTGCAGGGCGAGCGGCCGGATTTGAGCGGCAAGGTGTCCGTGCCCGATGTCCTCTATCAAGCGCACTCCGCGGCGCTCAGCATGACTTTTTATACGGCCAGCAAAGGGAAATCCGCCTTTCCCGCTGCGTACGTCGGCGATGCCTTCGTCGGCTTCCATGGCTCCTGGAACCGCAGTCTGCGCACCGGCTACAAGCTCGTGCACGTCCACATGAAAAATGGCGAACCGATGGGGGACTACGAAGACTTTCTGACCGGTTTTGTGGTCGATGACGCCCATGTCTGGGGACGACCGGTTGCCACCGTGCAGCTACCGGATGGATCCTTGCTGATGAGCGAGGACGGCAACAATGTAATATTCCGCATCTCCTACGCGCACTGAGTTCAGCGGTCTCCATGCAGACTTGCGCATCGTCAGCAGATGCCGTCATTCTTTTCAACCCGCACGCAACATCATGGAGCGCCACGATCAGTCCGGCGTTCCCGGAAATGAGATCGTGATCGGTACCGCGACCTTCCCGCCCAGGCTCGCTCATCGGCTACCACACCCGCACGCCCGGCATGAGGCAATTAATTGCCTTCGCGCTCATCGCCGCGAGGCTGGCCGTCGCTGTAGTCCAAGTGCAGATAATCGGGGTTGAAAAACGACAGCTCTTTCAAGGCGTCCAAGTCCTGAATCGTGAGGGTGCCGCTTTCCAGGGTGATCAGCTTTTGGCGCCGCAATTCCTGCAGTGTTCGATTGACGTGCACCGACGACAACCCCAATGTTTCGGCCAGTTCGACCTGGGTCAGGGGCAAGGTGCACGAATTACCCTGATTTAAACCCACGGCGCGAAAGCGGTACAGCAGCTCGCAAAACAAATGCGCCATGCGTTCGAGGGCATTGCGCTGACCCACATTGACGATCCATTCCCGGGCGATCGCCTCCTCCACCAGCGTCGACCACCACAAGGCCCGCGTCAGCGTGGGATAGTCATGGGTCAATTTGAGGATATTCTCCGGAGATATCGAGGCCACTTTCGAGGCGGCCACGGCGCCGATGGAATGATCCATGCGCTTCAAGATGAAGACGCGCAGGTCGCAAAGATCGCCCGGTACAAAGTAGGCAACGATCTGCCGGCGACCGTCCTCGAGCATCTTGTAGCGGCAGGCGAAGCCCTCCAGCAGCAACTTGACGCCGCCGGTGCGATCGCCCTGCGAAATAACATCTTCGCGGGCGGCAAATTCGCGAACGTCCTGGGTGCTGTCGTTGACGGCGTTGCACTCCTCGTCGGACAACCGGGTAAAGTTGGATAACTTGCGCAGCAGCGGATTATTCATTTCTTGATACCGTCTCGTCGGATGGGAATTCTATGCTGCAGAGTATCCCGTCCTCCAAAAATACCAGCTCACCATCCCCGTGCAGCTCGCTTGCGACCAATCGCTTGACGACCTGCGAACCGAAGCCCGGGGTGGAGCGCGCGGCCGTGTCCATCCGAACGCCATTCTCCGCCCATTCGAAATGCAATCGCGAGAGCCCCTCGCCGATAAACCACCATACCACGCGCAGCCGCGACCGCGGCTGCGATAGCGCACCGAATTTGACGGCATTGGTGGCCAATTCATGGATGACCAGGCTCATCAGTTCGGCAGCCTTGGCGTTGAGGCGAACCTGAGGTCCTTCGACCACGGTTTGCGCGCGGTGCACGCCGTGGGCCAACAGCTCATCCAGCACCAAGCACTCGAGATCCATACCGGCGATTGACGCGATCGCCGCGCGGCCAAGAGCGCCGACCCGCCCCGCCAGATGCTGCGCCATTTCCTGCCCGTCGCCTGGGCCTTGCATGTGAACCGTGATCGATCTGAATACCGCAAGAAGCCTGCGGATCCGGTGTCTGAGTTCCGCGGTGTCGGCAAGCTCCTTGGCGTTCATCTATGGGCTTCCCTAACTGGTCCGGGCCGCATTTCTGGTTCGACTATCCGACTATCCGCGCATCGCTTTGCGCCTTCACCAACCTGGGTTAGCACTCCTCATGAACAAGTGCTGCCGCCGTCCCGGCCAGTGCGATATTCTTGAGGCGGCACCGGCAGGCTCGGCGGCGGCGCCATGATTTCTGTTCAATCACCAGGTATCCCCATGATCAAACTTTCGATTCTCTACCCCAACAAGCCGGGTTCGCGCTTTGATATCGACTATTACGTTGCCACGCACATGCCGATGGCTATTCGCATGTTAAAAAAGAATCTGCGCAAGACCGAAGTTGACGCAGGCCTGCAAGGCACGGCGCCCGGGGAGCCGCCCGCGTTTCACGGCGGATGCCAGTTTTATTTCGACAGCATCGCGGCGTTTTTGGAAGTGTGGGGACCCGCGGCGGCCGAACTGCAGGCCGACATTCCGCGCTACACCGATGTTGCGCCGCTGATCCAATTCAACGAAGTCAAGCCGTCCGTATAGCTGTTGGCTGCGGCGATGGCCATTCACGCTTTGTTTCCGACGCTGGTGTACGAGGCGGCTCTGCAACGCGGCGGCTCGAGCGCGCTCAATCGCCGGCTATTGAAGGAATGCCGGCAGCTTCGCCTGGACGATGATGCCGGCCGCCGCTGGTCCGCCCGGAACTATCCGGGCGGCTACACCTCCTATGGCTCCGCGCACCGCCTGCAAGCCATCTCGCCCACGTTCGAATCGTTGCGGCGAAAGCTGAACCGCCACGTTGCCGCTTTCGCGGCCGCCGCCGAATGGAACTTGGAGGATCGCGAGCTTGAAATGACCGACTGCTGGGTCAATATCATGCCGCGGCATACGGTGCATGGCCTGCATCTTCATCCCCATTCGACCGTGAGCGGCACCTACTATGTCCAGGTGCCCAAAGGCTCGCCGGGCACGAAGTTCGAGGATCCGCGTCTCGATCGATTCATGGCCGCTCCGCCCCGCAAGGCCGACGCCAAACGCGAGGCGTGTCCCTGGGTGACCTTCCCCGCGGCCGCAGGACACGTCGTGTTGTTCGAGAGCTGGCTGCGTCATGAGGTCGCGCCCAACGGCGTCAGCGCCGAGCGAATCAGCGTAAGCTTCAACTACAACTGGTTTTGAGCGAGGAAACGATAAATGTCGAGCACCGCGTCGGATGCCACCATGGCGGTCTTCCTGGATTTGGAGAACATCGCCCTCGGCGCGCGCGACGCCAAGTATCCGAGTTTCGACATCGAAAAGGTACTGGAGCGTCTCTTGCTCAAAGGCCACATCGTGGTGAAGAAGGCCTATTGCGATTTCGAGCGCTACAAGGATTTCAAGCGCGGCTTGCACGAAGCCGCGTTCGAGCTCATCGAGATTCCGCACGTGCGGCAGTCGGGCAAGAATTCGGCGGACATTCGCATGGTGGTCGATGCGCTGGACCTGTGCTACACCAAAAGCCATGTCGACACCTTCGTCATCTTGAGCGGCGACTCGGACTTCTCACCGCTGGTCAGCAAGCTGCGCGAGAATGCCAAGACCGTCATCGGGGTCGGCGTCAAGAATTCCACATCGGATTTGTTCATCAACAATTGCGATGAGTTCATCTACTACGATGACCTGGTTCGCAAGCAGGCCTCCAAGGCGCGCCGTGCCGCGGCAACAGTCAAGGCTCCTGCTGCATCCGAGAATGAGCCGCCGGACACCAAGGGCAAGGGTCCGGATTTGAGTCAAGCCTTTGAACTCATCGTCGAAACGCTCGAGGCGTTGATCGAAGAACGCGGCGGCAGCGAGCCGATTTGGGGTTCGATGATCAAGCAGGCGATCAAGCGGCGCCAGCCCGGCTTCAATGAACGCTTCTACGGCTTCAGATCCTTCAACGACATGCTGAGCGATGCACAGAAGCGCGGATTGCTCAGCCTGCGGGCGGATGAGAAATCCGGTGGTTACACCGTTCGCGTGGCGGACCGGCCGCGCGCCCAATAGGGCCGCACCCTCGCTCACTCCCGCGGAGCGCGCCGCCGCCTGACGCTGCAAATAGCCTCGGCGTCAGGTGTCCTGATCCTTGCGCTGCTGCGGCCACCAACGCTGCAGCAGCGCGGCAGCCCATTCCTTGCCGCCGAGACCGAACGCCAGTGCAATCGCCAGCATGAGACCGGCGAGGATGATGAGAAAAGTCCGCTGCACGATGTCGCCGCCGACTTCAATCTGGCTGAGCGCAATCATTATCACGAACAGCATGATGGCGTAGCGCACCAGACGGCCCAGCATTTCCGCATCCGGGATTCGCGCATCCAAGCAGTAATTCTGCACCGCGTTGCCCACGAAGCTCGCGAAATAAGAGCCGAACACCATGATCAGCATGGCGATGAGCAATTTGGGCGTGAACAGCACGACGCGTCCCAAAAGGTCGGTGATGTAGGTCAAGCCCATGCCGTTGAAGGCAATGATGAGCGCCGCCAGAAGCACCGCCCAAAAGGCCAACAAGCCGAACAAGGTCGTGGTGTCGCCGCCCATGCCGGCCTGTCTCAAGAAATTGTCGGTGCCCGCACGTTCGGTCAACACGTTGAAATTGACCGCGCGCAAGGCGCGCTCAACCGCGAAGCGCACCGCCTTGGCAATCAGCCATCCGACCGCGACCACAAGCAGCGCCAACAGCAGTTTCGGCAGGAATGCAGCGGTCTGGTGCAAGAACTCTCGAGTTGCATCCACCACCATATCAATGCTTTGCATGAGTGCCCCCCATTATCCACTGCCCCAATCCACGATCCCCTGCAGCGGGATGCCGACCCAGGGCGGCCGATTACCAATCTCGTAGCGCAACTCATATAGCGCTTTCTCGATTTCGAACAATCCCAGCAAGCCGTGGCCCGGCTGCAGAGTCTCGTAGAGGCCGGCCTTGCGCGCTGACGCCTCGTAGGCCGACAAAAATGCCGCGCGTGCCTCGCTCTCCCAGGCCCTCGCCAGCGGCGCGAGCTTCAGCGCCTCGGCCTCGTTATGCGCGACGCTGCGTACCGCGCTTTGCTGCACGTAACTGAAAGATCGCAGCATGCCGGCGGCATCGCGCAGCGGTGAATGCTTGGCTCGACGCTGCTCCAGGGTGTGGCCCGGCTCGCCTTCGAAGTCGATGATCACGAAATCATTGCGGGTCACGAGCACCTGCCCGAGATGATAGTCGCCGTGAATGCGGATCTTCTTGCCCTGCGGCGTCGCCGCTGCGCAGGCATCCATGCGCGTCATCAGCATCTCGCGCTGCGCGAGCACGGCAGCGGCGCGCTCGCGATCGGCGGCGGGTACCATCTCCAGATTGGCCGCCAACAGATCGAGCGCGCCGCGCGCCTCATCCAGGGCGCGCTGCCGGTAAGTATCGATGTCGGCACGAACCAGCGGCACGGGCGAAAACGCCGCATCCTTTGTGGGCCGGGCGAGCGCCTGATGCAGCTCAGCGGTGCGCTGCGCGAGAACGCGGATCAAGTTCAGATACGCTTCGTGCGCATTCAGCGGCACGGCATCGCCCGCCGGCGTCGTGCGGTATTGCTCCAGGTGGCGGCGCAAATATTCGAGCGAATAGCTCCAGCCGTCGCCTTGATTGGCTATGAAGCCTTGCAGCATCGCCAGCAGCCGCGTCTGGCCATCGTTGGCGATGAATTCGAGCACGCCGGCCAAGGGGGCGCAGTTGGCGAAGTGCGCGACTTCCGTCAGGTAAAGGCCCATCTCCAGCTCCGGATTCAACCCGACGCGCAACCGCCGGTAACCCTTGAGCATCAAACGTTCCCGCATGTTGACCACGGTATTGGAGCTCGATCCGCGCGGCCGCTCCACCGGCAAGGCGGCGAAATCGGGCCCGGCAACTTCCGCGAACGCGGCGGTACGCCGGAATTGCAGCTTGCCGGAGGACATGGCGATCTCGCGGTGCGATGCCATGGCGGCAACCACGGCGCGGCAAAACATCTCGTCCGCAAAGGCATCGCCCATCACCCCGACGGCGGCCTGCTGGCGGATCTTGGCGACGGCGGAAGTCGACAGATTCCGGGCACGCTCGTCGTCGCGTTCCTCCCAGGCTATCGCCAGCGGCAAGAAATATTCGCCGTGCGGTTCGGCGCCGTCGAGTTCCACCAGCGCCATGAGCCACGTCACCTTGCCCTCCTGCCACAGCACGTTCTCGGTGATGCGCGCCCGTTCGATAGGCGTGCCTTTCGCCGCATACCAGCGCTGCGTCTCGATGTAGCGAGGCAGTGTGTCGGTTTCGAATTGCGTGCGGGTCTTCTCCGCCATGCCGATTCGCCACGGAACGACGCGCTCGCGGAACAAGCTGGTCCAACCGTCGAACAGCACCACCACCGGCCTTTCGTCCACGGAAACGATTTGCTCGTGCCAAGAAGGCACCGCCGCGTCCGTGGCCAATCTGAACCAATAAAAGCCGTAGGCCGATATGGTCAGCAAGTACGGCAGCTCGCCGATCGGCGGGAAGGCGGTGCGGCCGAGCATTTCCACGGGCACACGTCCCTTGAAAGACGCGAGATTGAGCTCGACCGGCTGCGCGGAGCGCGAGAGATTTGCAACACACAGGATGGTGTCGTCGCCGAATTCGCGCAGGTACGCCAGTATCTTGCGGTTGCCCGGCCGCAAGAAGCGGCGCGCACCGCGCCCGAACGCCTGGCTGGTTTTGCGCACCGCCAACATGCGCTTGGTCCAGCTCAGGAGCGAGCTGGGATCGCGCGACTGCGCTTCCACGTTCGTCGACTGGTATCCATATATCGCGTCCATGATGGGGGGCAGGTAGAGACGCTGCGGGTCTGCCCGCGAGAAGCCGGCATTGCGGTCCGGACTCCATTGCATCGGGGTACGCACGCCGTTGCGATCGCCGATGAAGAAATTATCTCCCATGCCGATTTCATCGCCATAGTAGAGGATCGGCGATCCGGGCATGGACAACAGCAGGCTGTTCATCAGCTTGATGCGCTCCAAATCATTTTCCATCAGCGGCGCCAGCCGGCGGCGGATGCCTAGGTTGATTCGCGCCTGCAAGTCCGCCGCGTACGTCGTGTACATGTAGTCGCGTTCCTTGCTGGTCACCATTTCGAGAGTCAGCTCATCGTGATTGCGCAGGAAAATGGCCCACTGGCAGGTTTCGGGAATGTCCGGCGTCTGCTGCATGATCTCGATGATCGGATAGCGATCCTCCTGAGCGATCGCCATGTATATCCGCGGCATCAGCGGAAAATGATAGGCCATGTGGCATTCGTCGCCATCGCCGAAATATTCGCGCACGTCCTCCGGCCACTGATTGGCCTCCGCCAGCAGGAAACGGTTTCGATAGGATGCATCGATGGCCGCGCGCAGTTCCTTGATTACCGCGTGCGTCTCGCGCAAATTTTCGTTGCTGGTGCCCTCGCGCTCGACCAGATAGGGGATGGCATCCAGGCGAAAGCCATCGACGCCCATCTCGAGCCAGAAGCGCATCACCTGCAGCACGGCTTTCATGACCTGCGGATTGTCGAAATTCAAGTCCGGCTGATGGCTGAAGAAGCGATGCCAGTAATAGGCCTTGGCGACCGGGTCCCAGGTCCAATTGGAGCTCTCCGTGTCCGTAAAGATGATGCGCGTGCCCAGATACTTCTGGTCCGTATCGCTCCACACGAAGAAATCGCGTTGCGGCGAGCCGGGGGGCGAATTTCGCGCCGCCTGAAACCAAGGATGCTGATCGGAAGTGTGGTTGATGATCAGCTCGGTCACCACCTTCAGTTCGAGACGATGCGCCTCGCGCAGCATGGCGCGGAAATCATTCAGAGTACCGAATTGCGGGTGCACATTTTGATAATCGGCGATGTCGTAACCGTCATCCTTGAGCGGCGACGGATAGAACGGCATCAGCCAGATGGTGTTGACGCCCAGGTCGCGGATGTATTGCAGCTTGGAGGTCAGGCCCTTGAAATCCCCGATGCCATCGTCGTTCGAATCGAAAAACGATTTGACGTTGACTTGGTAGATGACGGCATCTTTGTACCAAAGCGCGTCGTCGGCGCTGATACCGGTCGCCGGTGCAGTGTCCAGAACGGGAACTTGCACATCGTTCATCTTAGGCGCGCTTCATAGGTAATAGTCGAAGTCCCGCTCGCTGCGCACCCGTTTGCGTAGTCTAAACACATGCGCCGGTGAGCGCTGCGGCTCCAGCAAAACATAGTTATACCGGCCGCGCCATAGATAGCGCTGATTGCTCAGCAAATCATGCACCTGGTACGGTTGCGCGGGATCGAGCCTTAGACTGCCGATGTCCAAGTCGACCCATCCCGATTGGGGCTGATGCGGATCTAGGTTCACGACCGTGAGAACGACATTGCCGGAAGCTGCGTCCACCTTCAGGTAGGCGATCAGCTGATCGTTGTCGACCTTGCAGAAATGCAGCCCGGCATCGGACTGCAGTGCGACATTCTCGCGTCGAATGCGGTTCATGCGGGCAATCAACGACCACAAGCTGTCGGGGCGCTCCAAGGTCCAATGCCGCAGTTGGTATTTCTCCGAGTCGCGGTATTCCTCGCTGCCGGGCTCGCGCGGCGTGCTTTCCATCAGCTCGTAGGTTGGCCCATAGATGCCGTAGTTACCCGACAATGTCGCGGCGAGAATCAGCCGCGCCGCATACATCGGCCGCAGTCCCGACTGCAGGGTCTCCGGGAGAATGTCCGGCGTATTGGGCCATACATTGGGCCGGTAATACTGGCGGCCGGGACCCAAGCTCAGTTCCGTGAAATAGTCGGTCAATGCTTGCTTGCTGTTGCGCCATGTGAAGTACGTGTACGACTGGGAGAAGCCGAGTTTCGCCAAACGGTGCATGACCCTTGGGCGTGTGAAGGCCTCCGCCAGATAGATGAGGTCGGGATGCGCCTGCTTGGTGGTGCCGATCAGCCATTCCCAGAAGGCGAACGCCTTGGTGTGCGGATTGTCGACCCGGAATATTCTCACCCCGCGAGCGATCCAAAAATCCACGACGCTCTTGAGCTCGTTCCATAATCCGCGCCAATCTGAGGTTTCGAAGTCGAACGGATAGATGTCCTGATACTTTTTAGGAGGATTCTCCGCGTACTGCACGCTGCCGTCCGGCCGATGCTTGAACCACTCCGGATGTTGCTTCACGTACGGATGATCCGGGGCGCACTGGAATGCCAAGTCCAGGGCGATTTCAATGTCCAGCGCCCGCGCCGCATTCAATAGCCGGTCAAAATCCTCGAACGTGCCGAGTTGCGGCAGGATGTCCTTGTGTCCGCCCTCGGCCGATCCGATGGCCCATGGGCTGCCGACATCGCCGGCCCGGGCAAGCAAGCTGTTGTTGGCGCCCTTGCGATTGATCCGGCCGATGGGGTGAACGGGCGGAAAGTACAGCACGTCGAATCCCATCTCGGAGAGATACGGCAGCCGTGCTTCGACATCCTTGAATGTGCCGTGAGTCCCCAACGCCGCAGCCGCCGAGCGGGGAAATAATTCATACCAGCTGCTGAAGGCGGCGCGCTTGCGATCGACGATCAGCTCCAGCGTTGCGGATGCGGCCAGGCTCCGGTCCGAATGGCGCGCAACGACGTTTGCCCGCGCCGGATCCAGCGCGACCGCCCTCAAGGCCGTGATCTCCGCGGCTGCGTCCTGCAAGAGACCTCGCATCTGTCCGGACCAGTCGGCCAGAATGGCAGCGTCGCTGCCCGCCGCCCGAGCCGCAGACTCTTCGATGAGCACTGCGCCCACCTCGAGCGCCGCGCGAATATCGGCTTTGTCCTCGCGTCGTTCGAACTCGCGCCGCCAGGATTCGAAGTGATCCACCCAGGCGAACACCGTGTATTGGTAGCGGCCCGGTTGCGGCGGCGTGAATTCCGCCGACCACACATCATTGGGCTGCGCCTGCATGTCGATCTCATGATCGACCGCGGCGGAGCCCTGGAGCTTCCAGCGCAGCAGCACCCGCACACTGTCGTGGCCGTCGGTGAAGCAATGCGCTTCGATGCCGACCGGCTCGCCCGCAACGCGTTTTACCGGAAAGCGCCCGCCATCGACACAGGGCAAAACCGCATCAATGACCGCGCGCGCCCTGCCTTCCGCAATGGCCGCTGTGCCGTCCGCGACGCTAGCCACGATCTTCCCAGCGCAGCACGATGGTCGAAAGCGGCGGCAAGGTGAGATTGACCGATTCAAGCCGGCCATGCGCGCCGACCGGCACGGAATTGACCCCGCCGAGGTTGCCCCAGCCGGCACCGCCGTAGTCACGGGCATCGGTATTGATAATTTCGCGCCACAAGCCGCGCGCGGGCACGCCGACCAGAAAGTTTTCGCGCGGCTGCGGAGTGAAGTTGCACACCACCAAGAGCGGCGCGCCCTCTGCGGACTTGCGCAAAAACGCGATCATGCTCATTTCGGCGTTGCCGACATCCACCCACTCAAATCCTTGTGCAGAGAAATCGACCTGATGCAGCGCAGGTTCCCGGCGGTAGAGGCGATTCAAGTCGCCGATCAGGCGTTTGATGCCGGCATGTCCCGGCAGGTCGGACACCCACCACTCCAGCTCACCCTCATGCGTCCACTCGCGCCGCTGTCCGAACTCGCCTCCCATGAACAGCAACTTCTTGCCGGGATGGGCCCACATGTAGCCGAACAACGCACGCAAATTGGCAAACATCTGCCAATCGTCTCCCGGCATCTTGCCGATCAGCGATCCTTTCCCATAGACGACCTCGTCGTGCGAGAGCGGCAGCACGAAATTCTCGTTGAAGGCGTAAATCAAGGAGAAGGTCAACTCGCCATGATGATATTTGCGGTAGATGGGATCCTGCTTCATGTACGCGAGCGTGTCGTGCATCCAGCCCATGTTCCATTTCAAGCCGAACCCTAAGCCGCCCATATCGGTCGGCCGCGACACCATCGGCCAGGCGGTGGATTCCTCCGCAATCATGGTCGCGTCCGGGTGGTCGCGATATACCGCCTGATTCAAGATGCGCAGAAAATCGATGGCTTCGAGATTTTCTCGGCCCCCATGCCGGTTGGGAATCCATTCGCCGTCCCGGCGCGCATAATCCAAATACAGCATCGAAGCCACTGCGTCGACGCGCAGTCCATCGATATGGTATTTGTCGAACCAGAACAACGCCGAGGAAACCAGGAAGCTGCGCACTTCGTTGCGGCCAAAATTGAATATCGCGGAATTCCATTCGGGATGAAATCCCTGCCGCGGATCGGCATGCTCATAAAGATGTGTGCCGTCGAAATACACCAGTCCATGTTGATCGGAGGGGAAATGCGATGGCACCCAGTCGAGAATCACGCCGATGCCGCGCTGGTGCAGGTGATCGACGAAATACATCAAATCCTGCGGGGTGCCGTAGCGCGCTGTCGGCGCGAAGTAGCCCGTGGTTTGATAGCCCCAAGAGCCATAGAAAGGATGCTCCGTGATCGGCATCAATTCGACGTGCGTGAAACTCAAGGCGCTCAAGTAGTCGGCCAAGGCGTGCGCCGCTTCTCGATAATTGAGGAAGTTGCCGTGATTGCGCCGCCATGAGCCTAGGTGCAGCTCATAGATGGACATGGGTGCAGCAAGACCGTTGCGCGCGGCGCGCGAACCCATCCAATCACTGTCGTGCCAGGCGTAATCCAAGTTCCATACACGCGATGCCGTCGCGGGCGGATGCTCGCTGTATACGCCGAAGGGATCGGCTTTTTCCACCTGGTAGCCGCCGACACGGGATTTGATCCGGTACTTGTAGGCGTGGCCGTGTCGTACGCCGGCAAGCTCGCCCTCCCAGATTCCGGAATGATCGCTGCGCGGTGCCAGCCGATTGGCGCCCGGGTTCCAGCCGTTCCAGTCGCCGATGACGGAGACTTCCGCTGCATTCGGCGCCCACACCGCGAAGTGCGTGGCGCCGCCATCTGCGGCTGGACTGGCTCCCAGCCGTTCGTACAGCCGGCTGTGGGTGCCTTCGCGGAATAAATAGATATCCTGATCGGTCAGCACGGATGCCGGCTCGCTCGATGCAGCATATTCACCTCAGTGTCGCCACGCTGATCAAGGCGCCGCGCAAACCCATCGGGTCCGTGTAACCCGGTAAAATCGCACGAATGCAGCCTAGGCGTTCATATAACCTAATACTGTCGTCGCCGGGCGGCTCAGCTTGTAGGACTTTGCTGGCCGCGGCAACTTGCCCGTCAGCTGCGCTTCTCCTGCACCAATCGATACCCCACCGCAGTCACGGTCAAGATATGTCTGGGCTGGGCCGGATCATCCTCGAACTTCTGGCGCAGATGCGCCATGTACACGCGCACGTAGTGGCCGTCCTCGGAATGCGCGGGGCCCCATACCTCTCGCAGAATCTGTCGATGCGTCAGCACTTTGCCCACATTTGCGATCAAAAGCCCCACCAGACGATATTCGATTGGCGTTAGATGAATCGCCGTGACGCCTTTGTGAGCGGTTCGCAGGCTCAGATCGATGGTGACGTCTCCAAAGGTAAATGCCCCATTGGTATCAGCACCTGCCTCGAGGTGCCGCCGCGAGGTTGCGCGAACCCGTGCAAGCAATTCCCCGACGCCAAAAGGCTTGGTAAGGTAGTCGTCCGCGCCGGCATCCAAGGCTGCGATCTTGTCCCGCTCATCGCCCCGTGCCGATAGGACAATGACGGGTACCTTCGACCAATCGCGAAGCTCGCGCAGAAATTCGACTCCGTCGCCATCCGGCAATCCCAGGTCGAGAATGATGAGGTCCGGTCTGCGCGCGCGGGCATCGCTCAATCCTTGCTGCATCGTCTCAGCTTCATGCACGCTCCAGCCCTTCGCCTCCAACGCAGTCCGCACAAAGCGCCGAATTTGCCGTTCATCCTCGATGAGAATCGCTACCGGCAGAGGCTCAGTCATGAGCGGCCTGCGTTTCAGCCTCGAGCGCGGGCGGCGGAAGCCCCAGCGGCAGCGTAAAGGTGAAAGTTGCGCCGCCGCCCGGACGCGAAGAGGCTGTAATCTGGCCTTGGTGCGACTCAACAATCGCGCGGCAAATGGACAGGCCCAATCCCACGCCCGGGGTGGATGATTCGCGCTCGCCGCGAGTGAATTTTTGGAATACCGCCTCCTCGCGTCCGACGGGCAGTCCCGGACCGTCATCCGCGACCGACACGCTGAGTTGATCGCCGATCACCTGCGCGGATAAAGTCACGGTGCTGCCGGGCGGTGTGTACTTCGATACATTTTCCAGCAGGTTCACCAGTACGCGTTCGATCAACACCGCGTCGAATTTGATCAGGGGCAAATCCCGCAGCAGTTGCACCGCCACAGAATGGCGCTGTAGCATGGCGCTCGTCGCCTCGAGCGCAGCACCCACCACTTCCTCCAGTGGCTGCCACTGCAGATTCAACTTGACCTCACCGCTCTCGATGCGCGCCATGTCGAGCAGATTGCCGACCATGGTGCTCATGCGGCGCGCCTCGTCCTGGATCGCCTGCGCGATGTCCATTTGCTCGCCCGATAATTCAGGCACCGTGAGCGCCAAGGATTCCGCCAAACCCACCAGCACCGTCAAAGGCGTGCGTAGATCGTGCGACAGCGCGGCCAGCAGCGAATTGCGGAGCCGCTCGGATTCCATTTTGAGCAGCGCATCTTGTGCAACGCCAACGTAGTGAACACGTTCCAGGGCAATCGCAATCAGCGCGGCAAAAGTGTCGAGCAATTGCCGTTGCTCCGGAATTCGCAGCAGGCGCCGGTTGCGCGCCTTCACCGCCAACACGCCGCGCGCCTTCGTGGGCGCGCGCAGCGGAATGTACAGCACCTCGCTGCCCGGCAAGGTGTCGGTGCCGAATCCTGCCGGCTGGCTCCGATCGAAGGCCCACTGGGCGGTGCCGATTTCGACCGCCAATCCTGCATCGGTAGTCGACAGGGGCGCGATCAATCTGCCGCTGGCATCCGGCAGCAGCAGCGCAGCGTTTGCCCGAAACGTCCGCCGAATGGAATCATCGCTGATTTTCACGACTTGTTCGACGAGAATGGCGCCGGACAAATCGCGCGCGAACTCATAGAGCGAACCGGCGCGCTCCTCGCGGTGCGATGCCACGCGCGCTTGGAAGCGCAGCCCCGCGGTGAGCTGGCCGGTGATCAGCCCCACCGCCAGCATGATGCAAAACGTCAGCAAGTACTGTACGTCGCTCACCGCGAACGAAAAACGCGGCGGCACGAAGAAAAAGTCGAAGGCGCATACGTTCAGGACGGCAGCCAGCGCCGCCGGTCCTCTCCCAAGCCGCATTCCCACCAGGACCACGGCCAAAATGAATATCGCCACGATGTTGGAGCGGTCAAAATGCGGCGCGAGCGGCACCGAGATCAGCGTCGCACCTATACAGGTGATCGCGGCCCATACATAGCGCACCCGTTTGACCTTGCGCCGGTCGCTGGCCTCCGGGTCGGCCGCGCGCGGCAAAAGCGCACTCTCGCGGCCGTTATCGTGGACGGAATTGTCCGTCCGGCCGATTTCAATCAAGTCGATGTCCGGCGCCAGCACGGCCAATTTCTGGCCGCTGGAGCGCTGCCAAGGCCACAGGCGCCTGATGGGATCTCGACCGATCACGAGTTTGGACAAATTATTCTTGCGCGCGTAGGCAACGATGCTCTCGGCAATTTCCGCACTCGCAATGACGGCCGTGGCCGCACCCAGTTGCTGCGCCAAATTCAAGTTCGCGAGGATTTTCTCGCGCTTTGCCGGCGCCAAACGCTGCAGACTCGGCGTTTCAACATAGATGGCATGCCACTCGGCATTCAGCTGCCCCGCCAAACGTGCCGCAGCGCGAACCACCCGCTCCGCAGCCGCATCCGGTCCGATGCAGGTCAACAGCGCGGTTCCGGTCTTCCAAACCGGTTCGATCGATCGATCTACCCGATAGGCCTGGACGTCGCCCTCGATCCGATCCGCGGTGCGTCGTAGGGCGAGTTCCCGCAAAGCCATCAAATTGCCTTTGCGGAAGAAATGCTGTGCGGCATGGTCGGCTTGCTGAGAAAAATAGACCTTTCCGGCCTTCAGTCGCGCCAGCAGCTCATCCGCCGGGATATCGACCAGCACGACCTCATCGGCGGCGTCGAACACCTTGTCAGGAACGGTTTCCCAGACGCGTACGTTAATGATTCCGCCGACCACGTCGTTGAGGCTTTCCAGGTGCTGCACGTTCAGCGTGCTGAATACGTCGATGCCCGCCGCCAGCAGTTCATCGACATCCTGCCAGCGCTTGGGATGACGTGTTCCGGTCACATTGGAGTGCGCCAGCTCGTCGATCAAGATCAACTGCGGATGCAGCGCAAGCGCTGCGTCCAGGTCGAATTCGAGTAGCGTTTTCCCGCGATACTCGATGGACTTGGGCGGCAAAACATCCAACCCCTCGAGCATGGTGGCAGTCTCCGCACGTCCGTGGGTTTCGACAACGCCCACCAGCACGCTGCGCCCCTCGCTCGCCATCTTGCGCGCCGCGAGCAGCATGGAGTAGGTTTTGCCGACACCGGCCGATGAGCCGAAATAAATCCGGAGCTTGCCGCGCCGCGCCTCAAGTTCCTGGCGGTTGACTTTCGCGAGCAGCAGGTCCGGATCGGAGCGTTGGTCGGTCGGTATTGCCATCGAACGCTATTCTGAGCGATTTACCGTCCGATTTACGGTCGGTTGGGTCTGGCCGTTTAAAATTTCACCAGGACGCCGGCGCCGACGACCACTTCCCGCGTACGCAGGTCCGGGAACCAATCATTCGCACCGCAGTTGCCCGTGGCGGGATCCGCTCCGCCACCGACACAGCTTCCCGGCGTACCGGTATTGCCCCCCGGGGGTGTCACCCCGCCCGAACCCGACCAATAGGGCACGCTCGAATGCCGAAACGTCGCTTCAGTCCACCACGTAATCCAATCCTTGGGCATGTACTGCAGGTTGAGCTGTGTGTCCCATTGATAGAGCGTTTGTCCGGGCTGTTGCGTGAAGTATGGCGAACCGCTTGCGGCCGTTGCGCCATTGATGGGTGGCGTGAGCGCAAGATAGCGGCCCGGATTGTTCATGAAGCCCCCGCCGATTGTCACCGCATACAGGTCGTTGTTGAACCACGTACGGTCGTAGAGCATCATGCCGAAGAAATTGTCCTTGTTCGGTCCGTGCATACAGTTGATGCCACCTCCGTACTGACAACCGATATCGACGGTGTAGCTGAACGCCATTTTCGATACGCCGGCACCGCCGCCGCCGTGCGCATCGTAAAACTTCACCAAAACGCTGTCGTCTTCGTGAATGCGCTTTACCCGCGAATAGTCGATCGGCGGCCCTGCTCCCACGAAGGACCCGGCCGGGGCATGGGCACCACCGCCATTCTGCGGCTGACAAAGCGTGTCGGTGGTCCCGCGGATGCCATTGCCCCCCGTTTGGCAGTTCAAATTGTCTTGTCCGATGGAGTAGCTGTTGAAGACCAGCTTCAACGAGTCGTTGGGAATCCACAATATTTGGCCGCCGAATCCCGGTTTGCTGTTGAACTTGGCATAGGATTGCCAGCCGTTGATGAGCCAGGGTTCTATTTTTAAATTCTGCGTTGGCCACCACTGCACCCGCAGACCATTGAAAAACCAGGGGGTGTTGGACGACACGAACGAGGGTTGATAGGTCCAGTTATCATAATTGTAGTAGCTGAATAGGCCGATGTAAGAGACGAACACGCCCGCGTCGACGTTCAGGCCATGATTGACATCGAAGTGATATCCGGCATTCGCTTCGGAAAAGTATCGGTAAGCATCCTGCAGGTCCCATTGACCTACCGAGGAGCTCGCGTCATTGCGCGGCGTGGTCGTGGCGAACATGCCGAACATCGACAGAAATCGGGCTCTGACATTGTCCCAATGGAAGTCGCCGCCCAAGCTTACTTGTTCGATCTGGAATTCCCCAGAGCGGAACTCCTCGGTCGATCCCACGATCGTGTGATCCTGCGGATGATTCAGGCTTTGCAGGTAATTCACGTCCAAGCGGATTTCGGGCGTGAAGAACTTCGTATCGAACACGGGCGCCTTTTCACGCGAGGTACCGTTCATCCAGCCGACGTAGCCAACCTGGGCCCACGGGGTCTTTGTGTCGACTTCGGGGCCGGCATCCGGCGCCTGCAGCGCCTCGGATATGGTCGCCGCCGTCGCGGGAGTTGCCGTCGCGGGAGTTGCCGTGGCGGGAGTTGCCGTCGCGGGAGTTGCCGCAGGCTTTGGCGCCACGGCAAGTGACGGCGCAGACATCTGAACATCGTAACGGGTGGCCTTGCTAGTCACGACCTGCAGAGCGGGCACCTGGACTTCCGGATAGCGGTCCAGCTGCAGCGTCAGGGACCAGGTGCCAGGCGGAAGATCAGCGAACGAGTAGATGCCATCGCTGCCGGACAGCGTCGCGCGAATGGCTCCGCCGTCTGATCTCACTGCCGTCACGGTCGCGCCGGACACAGGCACCTTATCCGGGTTTCTGACGATGCCGACGATCGCTCCGGGAGCATGCCCGGGAGCCGAGGTTGCATCGGCGCGCACGTGCATCGTAAACCCGATGGCAGCGACGAATATTGGAAGCTTTTTCCAACCGGAGCGGGTCTTCATCTATTTATGCTCAAAAAAATTCTTCAGATCGAGAAATCAGCGCAGTCGATCGGCGATCAGCGCGATCAATCGAGCAATCATTGCAGCCGATCGAGCGCGAGATTGAGTTCGAGCACGTTGATTCGACGCTCACCGATGATGCCGAAAAGACGCTCGCGCACGTGCGTTTTGATCAGTGTTTCAACCCGCGCGAGGTCGAAATGCCGCGCGCGAGCAACCCGCGCCGCTTGATATTCCGCGGCCGCTGGACTCACGTCAGGATCGAGACCGCTGGCGGACGCTGTCACGAGATCGACGGGGATCGGCCGCTGGTTGTCCGGATCTGCATCGTGCAGAACCTTGGCGTTTGCTTTCACGGCATCAATGAGCGCGGGATTCAGCGGCCCGAGGCTCGAGCCGGTCGAGCCCAAACCATTGTAAGGCTGAGGGGTGGTGGCGGATGGACGCCCCCAGAAGTACTTCGGATCAGCAAAGCTCTGGCCGATCAATGTCGATCCGATCAGCTTGCCGTCCGCATAGATCAAGCTACCTTCCGCTTGACGCGGGAACGCCACTTTCGCAGCGCCGGCGATAACCATCGGATACGCGATCCCAAGCAAAAGGGTCATCAGCGCAAGGAGGCTAACCGCAGGTCGAATAAGTCTCATGAACATTTGTCTTCTCCTCAAGCCCAGCCGGCTGCCGACAGAATCATGTCGATGAGTTTGATCCCGGGGAAAGGCACGACGATGCCGCCCAGCCCGTAGAGCAGCAGATTGCGCCGCAGGAGAGGACCGGCGCCGAGCGGCCGATACTTCACACCCTTGATGGCGAGCGGAATGAGAGCGACGATGATCAGTGCATTGAAAATCACCGCTGACAGAACCGCGGAATTGGGCGTCGCCAGATGCATGATATTGAGTGCGCCTAGCTCGGGGTAGGTCATTGCGAAGGCGGCCGGGATGATGGCGAAGTACTTGGCCACGTCATTGGCAATCGAAAATGTCGTCAAGGCGCCGCGGGTCATCAGCATCTGCTTGCCGGTCTCGACAATCTCGATGAGCTTGGTCGGATTCGAATCGAGGTCGACCATGTTGCCGGCTTCCTTGGCGGCCTGCGTACCGGTATTCATCGCCACTGCAACGTCCGACTGGGCGAGCGCGGGCGCGTCATTCGTGCCGTCCCCGGTCATCGCCACGAGGCGTCCTTGGGCTTGATGCTCGCGAATCAGTTTGAGTTTCGCCTCCGGCGTCGCCTCGGCGAGAAAATCGTCAACCCCCGACTCGGCAGCAATCGCCGCAGCCGTGAGGCGATTGTCGCCGGTGATCATGATGGTCTTAATGCCCATGTGCCGCAGGTCAGCGAAGCGCTCCTTGATACCGCCCTTGACGATGTCCTTCAGCTCGATGACCCCGAGCACTCGTCCGCCGTCGGCGACCACGAGCGGAGTACTGCCTTGGCGCGCGATGCGCTGCACGGCATCTTCGACTTCAGCTGCACATTTTTTGCCGAGCGCCTCGATATACTTGACGATGGTGTTCGGCGCGCCCTTGCGGATCTTGCGCTCTCCGATGTCGACGCCGCTCATTCGAGTGTGTGCCGAAAACGGCACGAAGATCGCGCCGAGAGTACCCAGATCTCGCTCACGCAGATTGAAACGCTGTTTGGCGAGAATGACGATGCTGCGACCTTCCGGAGTCTCGTCGGCGAGCGATGCAAGTTGCGCGGCATCGGCCAACTCCTGCTCCGTCACGCCGGGCGCCGGGAGAAACACGGTTGCCTGTCGATTCCCGAGCGTGATGGTGCCGGTTTTATCGAGCAGCAAAACGTCGACATCTCCGGCGGCTTCGACGGCACGGCCGGAGGTGGCGATCACGTTCGCCTGCATCATGCGGCTCATGCCGGCCACACCGATCGCGGACAAAAGGCCGCCGATCGTCGTCGGAATGAGGCAAACCAGCAGCGCCACCAGTGCGGTCATGGTGATCGGGCTCCCGACCTTGCTGACCTCAACGGCGAACAGGGAGAACGGCAGGAGGGTAACGATTACGATTAGAAAGACCAGCGTCAACGCCACCAGCAAAATGGTGAGTGCAATCTCATTGGGAGTTTTCTGCCGCTTCGCCGCCTCGACCATCGAGATCATCCGATCGAGAAAGGTTTCACCGGGGTTGACAGTCACTCGCACCACCAGCCAGTCCGATAGCAGGCGTGTGCCTCCCGTGACGGATGCGAAATCGCCGCCGGATTCGCGAATGACGGGCGCCGATTCGCCGGTGATGGCACTTTCATCGACCGAGGCGACACCTTCGATGACTTCGCCGTCGGCCGGAATGGTGTCATGGGTAGCCACCAGCACCACGTCACCCTTTCTTAGATCCTCCGCCTTGACCGGCGATGTCTGTCTTGCGCCGGGGCAATTTTGGACCAGGCGCTTGGCCATGACGGTTTGACGCATGTTGCGAAGTGCCGAAGCCTGTGCGCGGCTGCGGCCTTCGGCGAGCGCTTCGGCAAAGTTGGCGAAAATTACGGTGAACAGCAGCCAGACCGTGATGGCCAAAATGAAACCCGCCGCCGCCTCGCCGTGTGCGGCAAGCGCCTGGCCGTAGAGGATGGCCGTCACTATCGTGCCGAGATAGACCACGAACATCACGGGGTTGCGCCACTGAATGCGCGGATCGAGCTTTTTGAGAGACTCGAGGAAGGCGGGGCCGATGAGCTTGCGATCAAACAGCGGGAGCGGTTGGCGGGACATAAGGAACTCGTTACTTGACGGCGGCAAGCATGAAGTGCTCGACCACCGGTCCCAGCGCCAGGGCCGGAACGTAGGTTAGGACACCGATCAACAGGATCGAACCGATGAGCAGCGTCACGAACAAGGGCCCATGCGTCGGCATGGTGCCGTCCGTGACGGGGACTCTCTTCTTCGCGGCGAGCGATCCAGCGATGGCAAGCGCGGCCATGATCGGCCAGAAGCGCCCGATGAACATCGCCAGGCCCGTGGACACATTATAGAAGACCGTGTTGACGGACAGTCCAGTGAAGGCGCTGCCGTTGTTATTGGCGACGGAAGAGAAGGCATACAAAATTTCGGTGAAACCGTGGGGACCCGGATTCGCGACGCCCGCCTTGCCGGCAAGGGTCATCACCGCAACGGCAGTGCCGATCAGCACGACAAACGGGGTCGTCAGAATGAAGATCGAGGCCATCTTCATCTCGAACGCCTCGATCTTCTTGCCTAGATACTCAGGCGTCCTGCCAATCATCAATCCGGCAATGAACACGCCGAGAATGGCGAACATCAGTATCGAGTACACGCCGGTGCCGACGCCGCCCGGTGCAACCTCGCCGAGCTCGATCAGCAGCAACGGCGCAAAACCGCCGAGTGGAGTCATCGAGTCGTGCATGCTATTGACCGCACCACAGGAGGTCGCGGTGGTGACGGCCGCGAAGAGCGCCGAGGCGGCAATGCCGAAGCGGGTTTCCTTGCCCTCCATGTTACCGCCCGCCTGCAGGCTGCCCGCCATCTGGTCAATGCCCTGCTTCGCTATCAGGGGATTGCCGAGTTGTTCGTTGTGGAACGCCATGATCACCAGCGGCACGAACAGAATCAGCATGGCGGTGAGGATCACCCAGCCCTGACGGGTGTCGCCGACCATTTTTCCAAAGGTGTACGTGAGAGCGAATGGAATGACGAATATCGCCAGCATCTCCAGCAAGTTCGTCAGCGCAGTGGGATTCTCGTACGGATGAGCCGAATTCGCGTTGTAAAAGCCTCCGCCGTTGGTGCCAAATTCCTTGATGGCCTCTTGCGAGGCGATCGGTCCCATTGGCAGCGTCTGTGTCTGCGTCATCGCCGTTTGGGTCACGGCGTTGCCCGCCGCATCCTTGATGGGATTGCCGGCCGCGTCGGTCTTCGGATTCTGATAGGTAAGCTTCTCGACGGTCGTCGCGTCCCTGTAGCCGTCGAAATTCTGGATGACACCCTGGCTCGCGAGCACGAGCGCAAGCACCGCGGCGAGCGGCAACAGAATATAAAGAGTCGCGCGCGTGACATCGACCCAAAAGTTGCCGATGCTCGCCGCCGTATGTCGCGCAAAACCTCGGATCAGAGCGATCGCCACGGCAATGCCGGTTGCCGCGGACAGGAAGTTCTGCACAGCGAGTGCAGCCATCTGCACGAGATAACCCATGGTCGACTCGCCCGAGTACCCCTGCCAGTTGGTGTTGGTAACGAAGCTGACGGCCGTATTGAACGAGGAATCGGGGCTCACGGCCGCGAACTTTTGCGGATTGAGCGGCAGGAACAGCTGCAATCGCTGCAATCCATATACGACAATTGCGCCCAGCACATTGAATAAGAGCAACGCAATCGCATACTGCGTCCAAGGCATTTCCTCCGCAGGATCGATTCCGGAGAGGCGATACAAGGGCGTCTCGAATCGAACCCCGGCGCGCAGGAAGAAATTCGTCCGGCCCTGCTGGTCTCCAGCTCGCTTGTCGCCTGCGATACGCATGACGGCGGCGATGTAACTGCCCAGCGGCTTGACGCACAGCACGACGATGCCGACGAATACCGTCAACAGCACGTCGAACATCGTGTTGGCGTCCATCAGAACCGCTCCGCGCGCAGCAGTGCGTACAGTAGGTAGCCGAACAGAAACAGCGCTAGCAGCGCCGCGAGCCAATACATCGTAGTCATGGTGTCTTTCCCAGGCGGCCAAATGCCCGCACGAGGCCGTGCGTGGCCAAATACAGGCCAGCGAGAATCACTAGATACATGGCGTCCAATCAGCACTCCCCCATAAATCTGCGGGGGCAATGCTAGTGGCGGCGATATAAATTTCTTGTAGTTTTTTGTGTTTTCGCGGGCGGCCTGCCGGCGGCTGCGCGCCGGACGTTGCTCGCCTGCCCGCCCGGACTTCGTACATATTTTCTACATGACGGCGGGTAGATTCGTGCAAAAATAGGGTGACCCGTACCGGAGACCAGCATGACGAGCACCGCATCGACCGAGGCCATCCTGGAGCCGGAGCTGCCGATCATCGATCCGCATCACCACCTATGGGATTGGCCGGCGGCGATGCTCGCGGGCGCGCCGGTGCCGGAACACGGCTTCCTCACCGTCGTCCGCCGCGCGATGCGCTACCTGCTGCCGGAATTTTTGTCGGACCTCCACTCCGGTCATAACGTGCGCGCCACGGTGTTCGTCCAATGCGGGGCCATGTACCGTGCCGACGGCCCGGACGCTCTCAAGCCCGTCGGCGAAACGGAGTTCGTGAACGGTGTGGCAGCGATGTGCGCCAGCGGAACCTACGGTGCGGTGCGCGCCTGTGCCGGCATCGTGGGCCATGTGGATTTCACCGCCGGTGCAGCGGTGAGCGAGGTCCTGGAAGCGCACTTGAGAGCAGCGGGTGATCGCTTCCGCGGGATCCGGCACGCCGCTTCGTACGATGCGGACGCCAACGTTCTGGGGCCGCTGGTCCGAGCCGGCGCGGGATTGTTCTCCCAGAAGAACTTCCGGGAGGGCTTTGCGCAATTGGGCAAATACTCGATGTCATTCGACGCTTGGCTCTTGGAGCCGCAGCTCCCCGAGTTGATCGATCTGGCGCGGGCATTTCCTCACATCCCGGTCGTGCTCGACCATGTCGGCACGCCGTTAGGAATCGCCGGCTACCAAGGCAAGCGTGAAGAACGCTTTCCGTTCTGGCGCGACAACATTCGAAAGCTCGCGGCGCTGCCCAACCTATCCGTCAAACTCGGCGGACTGGGCATGGCATTCTGCAATTTTCCGTCCTTCCTGCAGTCCCCTGCCGCCCCCTCGAGCCAACTTGCCGGCGAATGGCGCCCCTACATTGAAACCTGCATCGAGGCATTCGGCGCGGATCGCTGCATGTTCGAGAGCAACTATCCCGTGGATATGGGAAGCTGCAGCTATCCTGTACTGTGGAACGCCTTCAAGCTGTTGTCGAAGCAATATTCCGCGGATGAGCGAACCGCACTGTTCAGCGGCACGGCTCAACGCGCCTACCGTCTGAAAATCTAGATCACCATGCACGTCGTAAAATCCGATCCCAGTCTTTCCAAAGGCGACACCTATCGCGAAATCAGCGTTCAATTGACCGCGCTATTCCGCGGCGAGCGCAATGGCTTGGCCAACGCCTCAAACCTCTGCGCCCTGCTGTATCAGATGCTGCCGGACGTCAATTGGGTCGGCCTCTATTTCGTGCAGGACGGCGAACTGGTGCTGGGCCCGTTCCAAGGCAAGGTGGCTTGCGTTCGCATAGCGCTCGGCCGAGGAGTCTGCGGCACCGCCGCCGCGCGCAAGGAAATCTTGGTGGTGCCCGACGTGAATGAATTCCCCGGACACATCGCCTGCGACGCCGCGTCGCGTTCCGAGATTGTCGTGCCCTTGGTCAAAGAGGGGCGTCTTCTGGGCGTGCTCGATCTCGACAGCCCTCGCTTGGCGCGATTTGATCAGCAAGATCGAGCCGGACTTGCGACCGCGGCGGAGATCCTGCTGCAAGCCTCGGATCTGAGCAAGCTGGCCGATTAGTGGGCGGCCGAACCGATCCGAGCGCGGCCAGGGTATCGCGGCGCGACGCGCTGTCGATGCTCGCGGCGGCGGCCATCGGCACCAGCGGCGGGCCGCTGCCGGCAGCAGCATCGGCTCCGCGTTGGAATCCCTCACAGGCGAGCCTTTCGGTTCAGCTTCCACACTACAGGCCTGAGCCGCCGTCACGGCTGCCGTCATGTCGTGCCGATACCGGGTGATGCGACCCCGGCGCAACTCGCGCGAGTGATCGGCGATGTGGCGACGCTCGCGGTTCGCCTGAAAAAGCCGCTCTCGGCGCGGCTGTTCGCAGTGCCCGGCAAACAAGCCGGGGATCGCATCGAGTTTGCCGATCCGATGCTGTGTCCGTCGAAGGTCATGCCTCTTCCGGGCTAACGCACTATAATCGCGCACCCGCGCTTTCAAAGAGTCGCTTTCGAAGCGTCGTGAAGCGCGGCGTCCTGACATCGGGGGTGGATTGCACAATGAACGTAACGTCGCGCCTAGTGCTGCTTTTTTCAGTGGCTTTCGCCGTGTCTGCGGCTTTGGCCGCAGAGCCGTTTCCATCGACTTATCAAGTACCGGTCAACGCACCGGTGCTCATACAAGGAGCCACAGTGCTCACCGGGACCGGTGAACGCCTCGATGGCGCCGACGTGCTGATCAGCAACGGCCGCATTCAAGCAGTCGGCAAGGGACTGACAGCGCCTCCCGATTCGCATGTGATCGATGCCCATGGCAAATGGGTCACCCCGGGCATCATCGACATCCATTCACACCTCGGCGTGTACGCCAGCCCCGCGGTGAAGGGCCTCGATGATGGCAACGAGGCCACCAACCCGGTGACCTCGAATGTCTGGGCCGAACATTCAGTATGGCCGCAGGATCCCGGATTCGAGACGGCACTCGAAGGCGGCGTAACAACCATGCAGATCCTTCCGGGCTCCGCGAATCTCATCGGCGGCCGCTCGATGATACTTAAGAACGTGCAAGCGACGACCTACCAAGCCATGAAATTTCCCGGCGCGGCTTATGGACTCAAGATGGCCTGCGGCGAGAATCCGAAACGCGTGTACGGCAGTCGGCACCAAGCGCCGTCAACGCGCATGGGCAACGTCGCCGGATATCGCCAAGCCTTTGCCGATGCGCAGGACTATCAGCAGCAATGGGACAAGTACAATCGCGAACTCGGAGAGTACAACAAGAAGAAGGCCGAGCGCGCCGATGGCGCCGCTAAAAAATCCAAGGACAAGGACGCCGCGCCGGAAAAGGAACTCACGCCGCCCACGCCACCGAAGCGCGACCTAAAGCTCGAAACGCTCGCCGAGGTATTGAAGGGCAACATTCGCGTGCACATGCATTGCTACCGTTCCGATGAGATGGCGACGATGCTCGACGTCGCCGATGAATTCGGCTTCAAGATCACCGCGTTCCATCATGCGGTGGAGGCCTATAAGATCGCCGATCGGCTCGCCGAAAAAGGCGTGTGCGCGGCAATGTGGGCCGATTGGTGGGGCTTCAAAATGGAAGCCTATGACGGGATCCAGGAAAATCTCGCCATCGTGGATTACCCCGAGCACAGCTGCGCCATCGTTCACTCGGACTCGGCCGACGGCATCCAGCGGCTGAACCAGGAAGCCGGCAAAGCAATGGCCCACGGCAGGCGCGTCGGTTTGGTGGTGCCGCCGGAGCGCGCCATAAAGTGGCTGACTCTCAATCCGGCAAAATCGCTGGGGCTCGACGATCGCATCGGCACGCTGGAGGCCGGCAAGGGCGCGGATGTGGTGATTTGGAACGGCAATCCTTTCAGTGTTTACGCACTGGCCGAGCAGGTGTTCATCGACGGTGCGCTGACCTTCGATCGTGCGCATCCGCAGGCCACACCACGTTCCGATTTCCTGTTGGGCAGGCATATTGCGGAGTCGCCACTATGAAGTGTTTTCAATTTGCCATCGCTTCCGCGCTCTTGACCGCGGGCGCCGTGGTTGCTCAAAGCGCATCGGCCCAGGAATTCGTCATCCGCGGCGCAACCGTCCACACTGCATCCGCCAAAGGCACACTGAAGAACACGGACGTCGTGGTCCGCGGCGGCGTCATCATTGCGATCGGTGCGGAGCCAAGCGCCTCGAACGCCACAATCATCGATGCCAAAGGCATGGAGCTCACGCCGGGATTGTTCGGCGGCCTGACCGATGTCGGCATCGAAGAAATCGGCGGCGAGTCGGAAACCGTCGATTCCACCTTGAACCAAAAAGCGCCCGACTGGGACCAGCAGTGGCGTCCGGAACTCGACGTCACGGTGGCATACAATCCGCGCTCCTTCGTCGTGCCCGTGACACGCATCGAAGGCGTGACTTGGACCGTACTCACCCCCAACGCCGGCGACAGCATCATCGGAGGTCAGGGTTCGGCGGTCTCGCTCGATGGCCGCTACGATGCGGCGCTCCCCGGCAGCCGTTCATTGTTCGTGCAAATGGGCGCCGCCGGCGCACAAGTTGCGGGCGGCACGCGCGCGGCTCAATACATGCTCTTGGACCAGGCGATTCATGAGGCGCATGCCCAGGGGCCGATCGGCCAAGGCGCCTTGCTGCACGCGGCCGGCAGAGAAGCGCTGAACCGCTATCTCATGGGCGGCCGGGTTGTGTTTCAGGTCGACCGCGCCTCCGACATTCGAGAGGTCGTGGCATTCGCGGAACGCAACGGCATCAAACCCGTGATTCTCGGCGGCGACGAAGCCTGGCTGGTCGCGAAGGAGCTGGCAAAGGCCAACGTGCCGGTGATTCTCAACCCGCTAAACGACCTGCCGCAGGACTTTGATCGCCTTGGCGCATCGCTCGAAAATGCCGCACGCCTGCAGCGGGCGGGCGTGCGTATTGCTTTCTCGAGCGGCGACACGCCGCAAGCACGGCTCGTGCGGCAGCTCGCCGGCAATGCCGTGGCCCACGGCCTGCCGTGGGAATCGGCGTTAGCCGCGATTACCTCAACGCCGGCCGAAATCTTTGGCCTGGGCGCGACGCATGGCCGCATCGCTGTCGGGCAGTCGGCTGACCTGGTACTGTGGAGCGGCGACCCTCTCGAAGTATCGACACTCGCTGAACGGGTGTGGATTGGCGGCAAGCCAATCGAAATGAGATCCCGCCAAACCGAATTGCGGGACCGGTATGTCGAGAAAGTCAAAGCCCATCAGGCACGCTGATCGGCCACGGCGAGAGTTTTGGAGACCGGTATTTCACGGTCGGCGCCCTAGCCTTTTGAAACGCAATTGTTGAAATAAAGGGACCCTACCCTTCACGGAGATAAAATGAAACGTATTCTTGCCGTTGCCGCCGCTTTCGCCGCCTTCTCTGCCTCTGCCGTGCCGCCTCAGGACTCCCCCGCCGGCGAGCAGCACTTCCGCGAGCTCTATAAGGAACTGGTCGAGACCAACACCACCTTGTCGGCGGGCAGCTGCACGCTGGCCGCCGAACGCATGGCTGCGCGGCTCAAGGCCGCGGGCTTCCCCGATGGCGACTTGCATCCCTTCGCAGCCCCGGATCATCCGAAGGAAGGCGGCCTGGTCGCCATCTATCCCGGCAAAGATCCGCAGTTGAAGGCGATTTTGCTGCTCGCGCATATCGACGTGGTGGAAGCGAAACGCGAGGACTGGACCCGCGATCCCTTCAAGTTGGTCGAAGAGAACGGCTCCTTCTACGCCCGCGGCGCCAGCGATGACAAGGCCGAAGCCGCGATTTGGGTCGACACGCTGATCCGATATCGCACTGAAAAATACCGGCCGCGGCGCACGCTCAAACTCGCCCTCACCTGCGGCGAAGAAACCGCAGGCGCATTCAACGGCGCAGATTGGCTCACGCGCAACCGCCGCGATCTCATCGATGCCGCATTCGCGCTGAACGAAGGCGCGGCCGGCGAGCTTGATCAGAGCGGTCACCGCGTCGCCCTCGAGATCGAAGCGGGCGAGAAGTTTCCGCAGAATTACCGCCTGGAAGTAACCAACAAAGGCGGCCACAGCTCGCGGCCCGTGAAGGACAACGCAATTTACCGCCTCGCGGCCGCGCTGATGCGCATCGGGGCCTATGAATTTCCGGCGCAATTCACCGACGGCAATCGGGCCTACTTTGCCGGCATGGCAAAAATCCTGGCCGCTAAAGGCGATACCGAAACCGCGAATGCCATGAACGCGTTCCTGAAAGACCCGAACGATCGCCAAGCGCTGGCGCTGGTTTCGGCCAAGGATCCAAGTTGGAACGCGACGCTGCGCACCACCTGCGTCGCGACCATGCTCGATGCCGGGCACGCGACCAATGCGTTGCCGCAGCGGGCGCGGGCCAATGTCAACTGCCGCATCTTCCCCGGTGTCAGCGCCGACAGCGTGCGCGCGAAACTCGAGGAGCTGGTGGCGGATGCGGCCGTCAAGATTTCCTCGCCCGAAACGCGCGGACCCACCGCCGCGCCTCCGGCGCTCACCCCCGAGATCATGGCGCCGATTGAGAAACTGACCGCGGAGTTCTGGCCCGGCGTTCCCGTCCTGCCGGTTTTGCAGGCGGGCGCGACGGACGGCGAATTCACCAATGCCGTGGGCATTCCGACCTTTGGCTTTGAGCCGGTATTCATCGGCCCCGATCTCGGCAATATTCACGGCCTCAACGAGTACGTGGGTGTCAAATCACTGCTCGAAGGGCGCGAATTCCTGTATCGACTGATCAAGATCTACGCAGAGCAAAAGAGATAGCGCTTAGCTCAAATCGATGCCGAGCGCGTTGGCGTGCCGTGCGAGCGGGCGCTGCAGAAGCTATTTACCGCTCGCAATCGGCTGGGCGACCGTCAAGTGCCGGTCGCCCTAACCGACATCGGTCAATTGCTGGCGAAGTGAATCAGCACTTTGGGCGGTCGCAGCGCGCTCAGTGCCGTCGAACCGACATCTTTCACGGCCTTGTCGATCGCTTGATCGGTGCAGGTGTTCACCCACTGCATCGTCGAGAGGTCCTTGTACCCGTCGACGCCGCAAACCTGGTGCGCAGCCGCCGTGATGCGGCTATAGAGCACCTTGGCGCCGGCCGGCGTCGAAATGTCCAGATCGGCGAAGCTGACCCGTCGCGAGGGCAGCGCATCGTCGGCTGCGTGCGCGGTCGCCTGCAACGCGCCCAAGGCAATCGCACCGCACAGGACAAGGGTCGCCGCGCGGGCCGAGTTTTGGATAGTGTTGTTCATGATCATCTCCTAAGTTTTGTTGCGTAGTTTCAGTTCTCGCCGCGAAGATCGGTCTCGCCGTGGCTTAGGTGCAGGTGTACGGCGTGGGCGGCGATAAGTCCTAAAGCCTTCCTCAGGCTTTGCTCAAGGATTTCTAATCTAGAGCTTGAGATTGAAAATCGCGCGAATGGCGGCCTCGCAAGCGGATTTACGGCGCGGGACCACCCCTCAAGGCCGGCACGGTATGATCACGACTTGCGCAACTGCTCAGTGAAGGTTCCAACCGGCGGAAGAGCTATTGAACTCCGGCGAGAAAGCCGGCATCCAACTGATCATGCCGCGGCTCGGCGAGCCGACCGAGCCTGCGCATGCGCGGCGCCCGGAAAGCTGGTGGCGAGCGGTTGATACGATTGCACCGGCGGCCGCGCGGGAATCGTCCGTAAGGTTACCGAAGTCGATGTCCTGGCCGATCGACTAGGGGGTGAGGATGGGGACAACTTGAGCAAATTGCGCGTCAACTGCTTCACTATCTCAGTCGATGGTTACGGCGCCGGCCTGAACCAAAGTCTGGAAAACCCACTTGGTGCGGGGGGGCGCGGCCTCCATGAATGGCTCTTCCCGACGCGCACGTTTCAGAAGATGTTCGGCAGGGACGGAGGCGAGACAGGAGTCGACGATGATTTTGCAGCCCGGGGTTTCGAGAATGTCGGAGCCTGGGTTCTTGGGCGCAACATGTTTGGGCCGGTCCGGGGCGCTTGGCCCGACGACGGCTGGAAAGGCTGGTGGGGCGATAACCCGCCATACCATTGCCCTGTTTTCGTGCTTACTCACCATGCCCGAAAATCGTTCATGATGAAGGGTGGGACGACTTTTCATTTCGTGACGGACGGCATTCAGGCCGCGCTCGAGCGAGCTTCGGAAGCCGCCGCAGGCAAAGATGTCCGACTCGGCGGCGGCGTCGCCACGATTCGAGAATATCTCCGCGCCGGTCTCATCGATGAGCTTCACTTGGCGATTGCACCGGTTTTGCTCGGTTGCGGCGAACATCTATTTGGCGGACTAAATATAAGAACGCTTGGCTACCAGTGCAGCGTGCATATTCCGAGCCCAAAAGCTGCGCACATCGTGTTGAAAAAAACCGGGTCCATGCAAAATCCGGGTTGATGATCATCGCGTGATCGGCGACTCGGGTGCGGCTGTTTATCGCGGCCCTGTCAGAGCGCGTTGTCAGGCCAGATGATTGTGCGCCACATGTGCGCGACGTGAGAGCCGTCGAATCCCAGTCCTTCCGGCGGCTGCCGAAAATGCCGCCCCACGATGTCCGTGAAAATCTCGGGATCGACTGTATCGGATTGCTCGAAAAAATATTTGTCGTAGAGCGTGACCAGACGCGCACTCATGTACCAGCGATGCTGCTTGGCGATCTGCGCATCGCGCCGAATGTAATCCGGCGGTACATAGTCCGGACCAAAAAAACGCCGATAGGACTCGGGATATTGGTACCCCACCGACTCATCCGCAAAATACCGCAGCGCCTGATGATATTGCACCGCCCAGGCAACCTCCTCCTCGACATAGGGCGCAATCATTTGCGCACCCCAATAGCCATGATCGGGACGCAAGAAACATCCATTGGAAATATCGTGCACCAAGCAGGCCAAGACGATCTTCTCTTCATGGCCGGCATCCAACGCGTGCTTGGCGCTCACGAGCAGGTGCCTAAAGGTGCTGTCGGTCGCGCGATATTTGACGAAGTCCAACAAGCCCGGCCGCGCCGGCATCGGCGGCAAGTCCGGATTATCGCCCATCATCAGCACGGTGCCCGCTTTCAGCTTAGGCAGGATTTGCGCTTCCGTGCCGCTGCACGGTACGGTGCCTGCGCCGGGGCGCGGCGGCGCGAGAATCAATCTCTCGTATCCTTCCTGAGAATTTTCGGTGTCTTTATGTACCGGCACGTCAAGATCCTAGCATCGGCAATCGCGGGCGGCATAGGATAGAGACTTGAAACGCGGGTCCGGCGCCACAGATCGGTATGATCCGCACATCCATGGAGGCATCATGACGGCATTCGATATGAATCCCCCCACCGAGCCGCAGCGCCGTGAGATCACCGCCGGGCTGAATACCGACGAGCGCCGCGTGCTGCTGCAGCATGGCACCGAGGCGGCATTTTGCGGTGTGTTCCTCGACAATAAGAAGGACGGAACGTACACGTGCCGCTTCTGCGGCCTTCCCTTATTCCGATCTACGGCCAAATTCGATTCAGGTACCGGCTGGCCGAGTTTTTTCAAACCCTACGATGAAGCCCACATCAAGCGCATTCGCGACACAAGCTACGGAATGATCAGGGTAGAAGAGGTCTGCGCGCGCTGCGGCAGCCATCTGGGACATGTGTTCCCCGACGGACCCGCCCCAACCGGCGAACGGCATTGCCTCAACTCCGTTTCGCTCTCCTTTACGGAAAGCGGCAAGCCGCTGCCGGATGTGATGGCACGGGGCGCTCCGGAGGGCGCGCCTGCTTCCGCAGCATAAGTCCTTATTGCGGGTCCGCGAGATCCGATCCGAGGCTCCGCTCCATGTGAACTTCCTCCTCATGCAGCCTGCGCGCAGGCTTGAGCAGGTCGCTGCGGCTGACGATGCCGATGATGCGCCGCGAAACCTCATCATCCACCACCGCCATGCGCTCCAGCCCGCCGGCAGCAAGACGTGACGCCACCGCACGGCAGTTGTCGCTGGGAAGTGCGACGGGGAGACTATTTTTCGGGTCGAGCAGCTCGGCCACCGGTTGCGCCAGCATTTCCGGCGCCAAACCCGCGAGCGTTTCCCGGTCGATGATTCCAAGCACGCATCCATCGTCCACCACCGGATAAGCACGATGGCGCTGATTCGCCGAAAAATACAACGCCAACGCCTCCCCCGCCGGCCGCGAGCCTGCAATCACGATGGGCTCCCTTGTCATGACCTCATCGACAAAATGCGTCTCCAGCGGATCAACGCCATATTCGCGATAGACATGTCGCCCGCGGCGCGCGATTTTCTCGGTCAAGATGGAACGCGGCATCAATATGACGGTGAACCCATAGGCGATCGCGCAACTGAGAACGGTCGGCAGCAGGGCATTCGCATCGTGAGTCAATCCGAACGCGAACACGATGGCCGTCAAGGGTGCACGCATGGTCCCTGCCAGAATCGCCGCCATACACACCACTGCCCAAAGTTCGGGACTACCGCCAGGCAACCATATTCCCAGGATGGAACCTAGGCCCGCGCCGATCATCAACAACGGTGCAAGCACGCCGCCCGATGTGCCCGACCCCAATGCAACCGCCCAAATGATCAACTTCACCACCAGCAACCTAAGCGCAATGTTCCAAACAAGATGGTGCTGCAATAAATCGCCGATGACGTCGTAGCCGACGCCTAGCGCTCGCGGCTCGAGCACGCCGCCGACGCCGACAACCAGCCCGCCGAGTGCCGGCCACCACATCCAATGGATTGGCAGCTTGCCGAAGAAATCTTCGATGCGATAAAGAAGCAGCGTCATCAGCGAGGAGACGGCGCCGCTCGCCAACCCGGCGACGCAGCATGCCACGAGGGCGATGGTGCCCGGCATTTCGGTCTGCAAGGGGAATAAGGGTCCCGCCCCCGCCCACAACGGGCGCAAGAATGCTGCGATCGCGCAGCTGATGGCCACGGGCAGCAGACTTCTCGGCCGCAGTTCGAATAGCAGCAGTTCGACTGCCAGCAGCACCGCGGCCAAAGGAGTCCCGAACACTGCCGTCATTCCCGCGCAAGCACCTGCCACCAGCAGTGCCTTGCGTTCAACCGCGGTGAGATGAAAGGCTTGGGCAAGGAGCGAGGCCGCGGCCCCCCCGGACATGATGATCGGTCCCTCGGCACCGAACGGTCCGCCGCTGCCGATCGCAATGCCCGAAGATAGCGGCTTTAGGACCGCAATCTTCGGCGACATTTTGCTCTTGCCGAACAGGATGGCCTCGATGGCCTCCGGAATCCCATGACCGCGGATCTTCTCGCTGCCGTAGCGTGCCATGAGGCCGACCACCAAGCCGCCGATCGCGGGCACTAGTATGGCCGCAAGGCCCAAATGGTTTTCCGCCGGAGAGCGCTGCGCAAGCGAAGCGGACTGAAAAAAGAAAATATTGGTGAAAAAGCGGATCGCCGCCAACAAAACGATGGCGGTTAGGCTGCTGATCACACCGATGAATGCAGCAAACACGGACAGCCTGATGAGCCGGCTATCGCGCGCGAAGTCACCGCCCAGCGCGGGACCCAGACTCGATTCGCGCTTATCCAACATCAGCGCACGCCCTTAAGTCCACGCAGTCTTTTGGACTCGTCGATTTGGTAATCAGGATGGTTCCCGCGGGTGTGAATTCGAGATATATCATATCATGCTGTGATATGAGCAGCCGGTAAGCGCCCGTGTGAGCGGCGATTATCGCAAATCGGATTTCGCAGGGAATCGACAGCGTAGGGAGCACAATTCGCCCCGATGCAGACGCGCGAGTCTCAATCGCTGCGTCGATCCTGAAGTTCTTCGCCGCGCCGCGCGTTGGCGGGCATCCGCGCTATTTTCGGTCAAACACGATGGTCAATTCCGCATCGCCTTGGGGCGAGGCGATTGCACCTTGCTGGTCAGCGCCTTTCCAGCGTATTCGACTTGCCGTCCGTGGTAATTTTTCGAGTGGTCGTCGAATCGCGCCCGCCCGCCGACTGCTCGATCTTTTGGCCGCGGCAGCGCCGGCGGCCATCGTCAGGCTTACGAGGCGGCGATCAGAACTCTCTGTCATCCGCTAACTCCTGAGCAATTCACACCGAGGACAGGTTCCTTCTGGCTATATAAGGCCATCGGCACGGCAGGCAGTCAACCATCAAATCGTGCGCATCATGCGAGAAAGACACAAGCAGCACCGGATCGACCTCGCCGCTTGGCCGAGACACGGTACACAGAAACCAGCATTAGGGCTAACCTGCCGACACCCAATATGCCGGCACTCCAACGGAGCTAACAATGAGACAAATCTACATAACAGGGTACGGCGGAGCGGAAAAATTGCAGGTGCGCGAGGCGCCCGATCCGCAGCCCCAAAGCAATGCGGTGCGGATCCGCGTGAGAGCGAGCGGCATTAACTTCGCCGATATCTTGGCGCGCCAGGGATTGTACCCGGACGCGCCGAAAGCGCCGTGCGTAGTCGGGTACGAAGTCTCGGGCCGCGTGGACGCCGCCGGCCCCGCGGCTCGGCAGGACTGGATCGGCCGGGACGTATTTGCGCTCACTCGATTCGGCGGCTACGCGGACATGGTGGTTGTGCCGGAAGCCCAAGTGTTCGAAAAGCCTGCTTCGCTCAGCTATGAACAATGCGCGGCAATCCCCGTGAATTACCTGACCGTGTGGCAACTGCTCGTGGTCATGGGATCTCTGTCGGCCGACGAAACCGTCATGATTCACAACGCCGGCGGCGGCGTAGGTCTTGCTGCCATTGATGTCGCGCGCCATATCGGTTCGAGGATTTTCGGCACCGCCAGCGGCGGCAAACATGCATTCCTGAAGGAACGCGGTTTGCACGAAGCGATCGACTATCGCAGCAAGGATTGGCCGACGGAACTCTCGCGCCTAACGGACGGGCGCGGCGTGGAGCTCATCATCGATCCGATCGGCGGCAGCCACTGGAAAAAGAGCTACAAGGCCCTGCGTTCCACAGGGCGTTTGGGCGTATTCGGCGTTTCCGTAGCTTCCGACTCCGGCAAGCTGGCTTCGCTCAAGTTGCTCGGTACCGCGTTGGGGATGCCCTTTTTCCATCCCCTGTCCCTGATGAACCAGAACCGCGCCGTGTTCGGAGTGAACATGGGGCATCTGTGGCACGAAACCGAAAAGATCCGCTCATGGACCAACAGACTGCTGCAAGGCGTGGCCGATGGCTGGCTGCGGCCTCATGTCGACAAAGCCTTTCCGTTCGATCACGCCGGCGAGGCGCACGCCTACCTCGAAGCACGCAAGAACATCGGCAAGGTGGTGTTGACTCCCTAGAGCGCCGGCACGCAGCCGGTCCAGTTGTTCGAAATGATGAACGCTAATTCTGTGCGCATTATGTCGCCTGGATGCGCCGAAGCATTGAAAAAAATACAAACGGAGACGCGGCGATTCAGTCCGCATACTTGTGCCGCGGTCGCTGGCATAATGCTCATAGGCGTCCTGTCGGCGTGCCCGAGTCATTGATGACAAAAATTAAATTGGGGTATCAGTGCGTTTTATTTCGCGGCTGTTGATCGCAGGATCCGTTCTGCTCGCATCCGCGTGCGGTGGCGCAGGGCCGAACATGGTTCGCGCGCCCACCGTATCGTTGAACGCATCTTCGACAACCGTGGACGCGGGCAACTCTGCGACTCTGACTTGGACTTCCGCCAACGCAACCGCATGTAATGCTTTCGGTGCATGGAGCGGCAGCTTGCCGGCCAACGGCACGCAGAGTACGGCACCGCTCACCGACAATGCGAATTATTCGCTGACTTGCACCGGCCCCGGCGGCACCAGCCAAACCGCAAGCGTTAGCATCACGGTGAATGCGCCGCCGACCGCGCAATTGACGGCAACTCCAACGGTCGTCGCGGTGGGCAGCGGCTCGACGCTGACTTGGAGTTCGTCGCACGCCACCATGTGCGCGGCCTCCGGCGATTGGAGCGGTCCGCTCGCTGTGAGCGGCACGCAGGCCACCGGCGCCCTGACGCAAAATGCAACCTATTCGTTGGTCTGCACGGGACCGGCCGGAACGAGTTCCGAGGCAACGGCGACCGTCAATCTCATTCCTGCCGCAACGTTGGCCGTGAGCCCCTCCGTCGTTGCCCCCGGAGGCACAGCAACGTTGACCTGGAGTTCCGGTAACGCCACCTCTTGTTCGGCTTCCAACGGTTGGACCGGTACCTTGCCAAGCGCCGGCACCCAGTCGACCGGGGCAGTCGCCGCAACGACGACCTATTCGCTGGTTTGCAACGGCGCCGGCGGCGCCAGCAACACCGCCACGGCAGCGCTCACGGTTTCCAACGTCGTCATGAGCCTATCTCCGCAGACAGCTGCCATCACCCTGACGCGCACTCAACAATTTACCGCGACCGTTCCCGGCGGTGGCAACGCCACGTGGACCGTGGATGGCATTGCCAACGGCAACAGCACCGTCGGCGTCATCAGTGTCACCGGTCTTTACTCCGCCGGTGTCGCCGGCACGCACACCATCGTTGCCACGAGCGTGGCCAATTCGATGCAAACCGCGAGCGCGGTGGCGGCAGTCACGGATTTGGCCGGCGTGCACACCTACCACAATGATCTTGCGCGTGACGGCGCGAACACGCATGAGTACGCGCTCACTCCCGCCAACGTCAACACCAGCGGCTTCGGCAAGGTCGCAGCCTGTGCTGTTGACGGCGCCATCTACGCGCAGCCGCTGTGGGTTGCCAATGTGACGGTCGGCGGCAAGAAGCACAACGTGGTCATCGTCACTACTCAGCACGATAGTTTGTTCGCCTTCGACGCCGATTCCGCGCCATGCGCACAACTGTGGACGATCAGCTTAATCGATGCCGCGCACGGCGGCACAAGCGGCGAGACGGCGGTGCCCAGCACCGCTGTGGGCACCGGAACTGGGGACATTCAACCGGAAATCGGCGTCAATGGAACGCCGGTCATCGATCCGGTCAGCGGAAATCTCTACGTAGTCTCCAAGTCGATCAGCATGACGCCGACCACGTTCTATCAACGGATTCATGCCATCGATATTACGACGGGCAATGAGAAACCCGGATCACCGGCGCTCATTGCCGCAACGGTTCCCGGCATAGCCGACGGCAACACTACCGTTGCATTCAACCCGAAGCAGGAGAATCAGCGCGCGGGCCTTGCGCTCGTGAACAGCACAGTTTTCATCGCGTGGGGCTCGCATGAAGATACCGCCCCCTGGTACGGGTGGATCATGGGCTATCAGTACGCCAATGGCGCATGGACGCAGACCGCAGCATTCAACACGACGCCGAATGCGCGCAAAGGCGGCATCTGGATGGGCGGCGGCGCACCCTCGGTCGATTCCGGCAATCATCTTTATTACCTGACCGGCAACGGCGCATTCGATGCCAACAGTGCGACCATGCCGAACAACGACTTCGGCGATTCGCTGCTGCAGCTCAATACAGCACTGCAGGTCTCGTCCTATTTCACGCCCTCGGATGAGTTGGCTGACGATCAGGGCGATAAAGATTTCGGTGCCGGCGGCTCCTCCATGTTGGCGGACTTGCCGGCAGGCAACGCGGTCACGCACGCGCTCGTCTGCGGCGGCAAGGATGGCACGCTATATGTTCTCAACCGCGACCTTCTGGGCGGTTTCGGCGACAGTGCCGCCGTTCAGGTCATTCCGCTGGGCCACGGGGTGTTTTCGACGGCAGCGATGTGGAATGGCCATTTGTTCGTTGCAGCTGCAGGCGGAGCGCTGAATGCCTATCAGCTAAACTCCTCGACGGTGCAATTCACCTTGGCATCCTCGTCCAGCCACATCTATAACTTTCCCGGGTCCACCACATCGGTGTCCGCCGCCGCGAGTCAGAATGGCCTGGTGTGGGCGCTCGATACCCACAGCTATTGCACGCGCCAGGCTTCCGCTTGCGGTCCCGCAGTTCTGTACGCCTATGATGCGGCCAATCTGTCCACCGAATTGTGGAACAGCGGCATGACCGCCGCCGACATGGCCGGCAACGCGGTCAAGTTCTCGGTACCGACAGTGGCAAATGGCCGCGTTTATGTGGGCACTCGGGGCAACAATGCCGGCGGCGCGGACAACTCCACCAGCACGCCGGGAGAGCTGGAGATCTACGGGCTTACGCATTGAGACCACGCATCCGGCTGAATGGCAGCGTCACGGTTCCGCACGACTTTCATCGGCAGACTTACGTCCGTCCAATCCGCGACGTCCAGGCCCCACACGGTTGAACCGTCCGTCATACGCTCATATTCGGTGAATCCGAGCTTGCCGTAGTGGTCTTCGACCAGCCGGTTGCGTTCGGTAGGCCGATACGTGCCGATCAGGCGGCCGATGCCGAGTGAACGGGCGTGGATCAACAGTTCTTGCAGCACCGCTTGTTCGACACGACGCCCAAGAACCCGGCAGCTCATGAGCCATGTGTCGATTTGCCACACGCCCGGGTCTTGTCGGCATATGACCACGCTGATCATGCCGTTGTCGCCAAATGTGTCGATCAGGCGAACCTGGAGGGTAAAGCAATTCGGGTCGGCTTCGATTTCCGCGACTTGAGTCTCGCTGTAGCGCCGCGTGGTCAAATTGAATTGATTGGATTTATTGATCAGCTGCGCAATGCGGGCTCGTCCCACTTCATCGAAAGGCTGGAACGTAATCGTCATGTCGAGGCTTGCCAGATAGGCGTCAAGATCGCCGGTGGCGCGCTGCAACGCGGCGCGGCGCGCATTATCCTGATAAAAATCGCCTCGCTTCTGATCTTCGGGCGAATACGTGATCGCTTCGAAATAACCCGCCGCCAACAGCGTGCGTACGTAAAGAGCCGGATCATCCGGCAGTTCAGGCACCGCCACGTCGGGCAGCATGTCGCGAACGAGGCGTCTTTCGGCGGGGTTATCGTCCAGAAACACCAAGGAGTCGAGCCCCAAAGAGAGCTCTGCCGCAATCGCCCGGATATTGCCGGCCTTATCATTCCAATTGGCTTGAAACACGGCGAGATGGTGCTCGCGCAACAGCATCTCCGGATGCTTCTGAAACGGCAGACGCGCAATCTCATCATTATTTTTGGAAGATACGGCAAGGACGATGCCGCGCTCGCGCAGTTCCAAAGCCATGCGCTGAACTCCTAGGTGCGCTTCCCCCTGCGGATCACCCTGGCCGATCACGATTCCTTCCAGTCCATCATCGCCGATCACGCCGCCCCAAAGCGTGTTGTCCAAATCCAGAACGAGGCAGCGCCGGCTCTTGCCGCGCAACGCCGCGATCAAGCGGCAGGTCAGGTCCGCATATACGGGAAGAAAACGGTTGGCGAAGGGTATCTTGCCGATGTTCCACAGACTTGAATCATGCCAGGCCGACAGTCCAACGGTTTCGGCAAGTCCGCCCACGTCGAGAAGCAAGTCTTGTTTTCCGGCAAGGCTCGTCGCCAATGAACGATTGAATAGGTCGATGACGTTGCGGGAGGTACCCGGTAATGCCAAATCGAGACTGCCGAAGGTGGCTTCCACGGGTCTGGCCAGAGTTTGGAAAATACAGCCTGCGCCGGAGTTCTTGCGCAGCCCATTGCGCAGCACACGCAACTCATCGATCGCGGCTGCCACGACCGTCTCAGCCGCGGCGGAATCTCCGAAGGGGACGCCCAGCGCCAGCCCGCGGTAGTCGATTGACACCAGTACGGCATCCGCGCGCGCCCGATTGATCACCGAGTCGGGCGCCAGCGCTTCTTGCATCACTTGTCCATAGTCCGCCTCGATACATTCGAGTGCAATGCCGTAACGCGCCGCCGTTGCGGTCAGCGCCGGCACCATGAAATGCGAAGTCGCGTTGCAGACTATGCCGAGCCGAAACGGAATCAGCGGCTCCAGGCAATTAGGAGTCGAGCGCAGCGTCTCGATGCAGTTGGCCAGCTTTACAAGCTTGTTTTCGTCCAGCGCGAAGGATGCAAGAGCGCGAATCTCGCGGCCGGCCTCACTTCGGCTCTCGCGCAAGGCACGGCAGCGCATCGAAAAATTCTCAGGCGGCCGGGGCAGCCATTGCAATTCGGTGTACAGCTGTTCACTCATGTCGGCGACGATCCTCAGCGCGCGGCGCCTTGCCGCTGTTTGTCCTTGGTAAGCGCAATCAGGTCGCCGACATTTTTCAGGCGATTCATCTCGACGGGCGAGAATTTAATGCCGAAGGCCCTTTGCACCGACAAAATCAATCGAATATGCGCCAGGCTGTCCCAGCCATCGACGTCGTCGGCCGTCATCTCGGGCTTTAGCTCCAGTTCGTCATCGTCGAACACCTCGCGAAACACTGAAGTCATGCCAATGAGAATTGGATCTTGCATACATTCTCCGCTCAATTTTTCGACTCCGGCTTGCCGGCAATGATTTCAATGATGCCCACACCGGTAATGCTGTAAAACGACACCCCGATGCCGTCGAAGAGCAGTGCCGGCTGCGCCAAACCAAGAGGCAGCACCTCCAGTCCCGCCAGGTCCAACGCAGCGAGCGATGCTTCTACATCCGTCGAGGTGTAGCACAGGTGATAGATCATGCTGTCGCTTTGCTTGAGCAGGCGGTCGATCGGCGAAGGCTCCTCCCCTGGCCAGATCACCTCGACATCCGGCATGCGGTCATGATGGCGCATCGCCAAATTGACCTTCTGCAATGGATCGTAGCAGCTGCTTCCGTCGCGATATCCCAGATCCTTCAGATAGCGGAACGCCGAGTCGGGCGATCTCACCGCCAGTCCAAAATGATGGAATTCAAGTCCATAGGAATTCATGTGCGCGGTCTTTGCAGAAGCGCCGCTACCTGCGCCGCCCAGAGCGGGGTGACTCGAGGTTTAGGGTGAACCTCGTCCGAGAAATCGAGGTCGTCGGCTTGGTCCGCCATTTCCAAAAAGCTGAAGTCCGGTTTTCCTTTCAACTCGGAGAGCAGCGCTTTCCGCCGATTCAAATAGCTGGCGTAGAACGGGGAACGTTCGGCGTGCCATCGCGGGATTGGAAGATCGACAAGCACCGCTTTGCTTCCTTGCGCCAAAATCCTGGCAATCATGCCATTGAGCACCAGGAATTGCTCCTCGGCGATCGGTCCATCGCTGTGCATCTGCTCCCGCCAATAGTTCAGGGCGAACGCTCGATCCGGCTCGGAGACAATGGCTGCATTGCGCTCCGCGTCGGTACGGCGCGGCGGTTTTCCCGATAAGCGTTCGCGTAATCCCTTGCTGGCAAGACGCGATAGATCGTCGAATACCAAGTAAGGGTGTATGAGCACCACGCCCAGCGACAACTCATTTGATGGGAGAAGTTGCTTGGGGCCGGCGTCGCTACGCCGGTAGAAACCGTAGCGATAGCGCTCGATATCAATATCGGTATCGCCTTTGTGGCGATCCGGCGTTGCCCAGCGGAAGCCGTCCTGCACGAACATGCCGTACCACATGCCAATCACAAACGTGGTGCGGCGGCGCGCCGCGGGATCTTGCAGGTCCTGCACCAGATCGACAACCTGCGCCACTTGGGTCATGTTGGAGCCGCCCACGGAAAGGTTGTCCACTTCCGAGGACGGTACCAGCTTCTGTACTTCCCGCTGCTTGAATCCGACCGCCGTATTCGAAGCGCCGACGAAGACGATGCGGCTCGCGTCGGGTCTGACGGCGGCGCGATTTAAAAACACGTATTTGGGATCGGTTGTGAAAATGGAGTCTTCCGAGCGGCTGGAATCCAGGCCCCGGCGTTCGTTCAGGCCGGGCACCAGCGCGTACGACAATGCCAATAGGAAGGCATACACGCCGATCAATGCGATCGCAAGATACAGCGCCTGCTTCAAGATCGCGTACATTTCAAAAGGCCTTGTAAACGAACTCGGGAGCCTTGTGGAAATATGCACTTACCGCAAAGATGAGCAGCACTTCACCCGCCAGCACGACGTTGCGTGCGGCGACGCCGGCCGCGTTCACGACCAGCAGCCGCGGCGCCAACGCGCCGAGCGCCCGGCCGGCTCGATCCACCACCATTCCGCCCAATGCCGCGCTCAGCGCTGTCGCGACGAGCGCCAGGGCAAAGCCTGCGACGCCCAGCCGCTGCTGCAGCAGCGACAGCTGATGCATATCGACCCAAAGACCGGTGACCGCGAGCGCGAAGAAGGCGAACAACAGTCCGCGCGCCAAACTCGCATATGCGAATGACTCGCCGACCGACTTGTAGCGCTTCTTGCCGAGACGCTTGATCATGAAGACCTGCCACAGCTTGTTGAGGCTGGCGCCTGCGCCCATGACCAATCCATAAATCACGAACACGCCGGTCGAACCGTGCCACACACCCATGACAAAGAACGTTACGAAAAACGCCACCACGCCGAGGTATGGCAGCAACGGTGGCGCCGGCACGTGATCCGCAAGCAACTTCATCAGCGGATTGAACAGGTATGTCTTGAACCATTCCGAAAGGGTCATATGCCAGCGGGCCCAGAATTCAAAAATGTTGCGCGCGGAAAACGGACGGTCGAAGTTCTCGGGCAGATCCTGTCCCAAGAGCCAGCCGATACCGATGACGATGTCCATGTATCCAGAGAAGTTGTAATAGAGGTAGAACGTATAGGCGACGGCACTGGCCGCGTACTGCACGGTATAGCGCAAGCCGGATAGAGGCGTGGTTTCAGCCAGCACCGCAGCGGAGAGAGCCGCAAATAGATAGTTGGCCACGGCGGACACCACGGCGAGCTTGATGAATCCTTTGATGATCCGGTGCAACGCCTTGAAAGCCAGTGTTTCATCGACTTTCCGGCCGAGCCGCCCGAGCTGGACCAAATATTCGTCGGAGCGTTGAATCGGGCCTGATACAAAACTCAAAAAATTGCAGGTGAAATTGCAAAAATTCAACGGTCCGAGGCGCGCATCTTTTTCCCCGCCGGCGCTATCGATCACCATTTGCAGGATACGGAATAAGATGTAGGAGAGCCCTATCTGCAGGTAGAGAAACGGCAGGCCGATCCCAGCCGGCAGGAACGTGTAGCGCTTGAGCACGACGAAGACTGCGACGATCATTGCGACGGTGGGTCCCGATATCCAGGGCTTGGGCCAACGCGCCACCCAGCGTGCAGCTGCGTATCCCAGTACGAGGAAGCCGGACAGAGGCGCCAGTTGCTCCGGCGACTGCACGAAGCTTGCGACAAATACCAGATTCGCGATCACCAACACCCACGCACGGTAACGCGGGCTGCTCCAAGCATTGAAGGCCAGTATGATGAGGGCAACGAACGCGAGATAAATCGATGAGGTGAAATCCATGATGTTTGTGGAAAGATCGGCAGTATCAGCTCTTTAGCGCACTCACCCTGACGCTTTTCACAACCATCTCGGAAGGGTAATCAGACTGAATCAGATCCGCACCCGCCGACAATCGCTGCGGCGAGACACTATCGATGGGTTGCACATTTAATTCGTTGAACGGCCATTTACCACCGACTGCGAAATTGATGATCAAGTACATGTTCTGGTGCAACGAGGACGGCGTAGGCTGTTGCCAGTAGACCTTGCCGTCGAAGGATGCCGTGAGACTCTCCGCTGTCCAATCGAGGTCATACTGATGGAAGCCGGAAAAAAGCTCGGTGCCAACATCGGTCCACTTGCCGAAGCCGCCGCCCGGAGTTCCCTTTGGCACCAACGCGCCGAAATGAAGCTGCTGTCGATGTTTCCCCCATGGCATCGATTCAAATATATCGATCTCGGGCGGCCACTGATGCGATTCAGCCAATAACCACAGAGCTGCCCATGAGCCGCGCGCGGACGGCAATTGAGCCACCATATTGATATGGCCGAAGGTGAAAGCTTTTCGCGACCGCAGCATGCCCGACCCGAAACGCCGATAGCCGCCGATTTGATAAGCCGCCTGTTGCGCCGCGTTCAACAGCGAAGCTTTGATGTGCAAGCCGTCTGACTGAATTGAGAACGGGTCGTAACGCAGGTCGATGGGTACCGGACTTCCCTTGATTTTGCCCGTAAAGGGTGTGACGTAGCTTTGGCACTCGGCATTGCCTGCCAGCCAGTTAGTGCCATCCCCGTAGCTATCCGGCCATTTGGTCCCCGGCCAGAATGTAAAGGCCCATCTGCTGGAGTCCGGATACAACTTTCTGCCTCCGTCCGGCATCGTGATTTCCACACCTCGAAAATTATCCTCAATGATGGCAGATGATTCCGCCCCGCTTCGACCGTCTCCGGAAAGAGACAACTTTGAAGCATCAGGCGATGCAGCAAGACTGTGCATTGCGGGGAACAAGATGCCCGCGCTCGAAGCTGTGTAGGCGAGGAAATTGCGTCGATTCATGGGTCAAATACCTGCATATATGATGAAAACAATTTGCCGCTCCGCTATGCAAGCTTCAGACCATCTGAGCATTGTTTCGGCCCGGACTCAATGTGATGCTTTGGACACACTCAATTTAAACCCTAGGAAGCTACCGCGTGCTTACATCCCCGCAACGCAATAGGCGCATGAGCCTGACGCCTTCGGCGTACGAAGCTTGATCACCCTGATCGTACCCACCCGCAACCGCGCGCATACCCTGCGTCTGGTGGCACCAAGCTACTTCGCACAGGATTGTGTCAGCGAATTGATCTTCGTCAGCGATGCGGGCAATGACGATACGCCCGCGGTAATCGCAGAGATTGCCCGGCAGTTTCCCGGCAAGGTGTTTCATGTGTTGCGCAATGAAACCCGCCTGGGAGCCTCGCAAGCGCGCAACGTCGGTGTCGCAGCAAGTACCAATGAACTCATTCTATTTTGCGACGACGACGAATATCTCGAGGCCGGATATGCGCGAATTCTGCTGCAAAAGCTGCAGGCGCCGAATGCCGGCGCAGTCTCCGGCCGCCGCATCTACCTAAAGTCCGGCGAAAGCAATGCGAATGCACTGCGGCGGTTCGGTCCGGGCGTACGCACCTCAAAAGCGTTTCGCCCGCTCATTTGCGAATATGTGAATGGCGCGAAATTCAGGGGCGACATCGTAATTCCGATCACCAACGCAATCATCTTGACGAAAAAGAGCCTGCTGCAGCAATTTCCATTCGACGATTTCTACGCGAAAGGCAACGGCTATCGCGAAGAGACCGATTTTCAGATGAATTTATTCGTGCATGGGTTTGACATCCATGTCACGAACGACTGCCATAGCTTTCACCTGCCGTTGTCCCAGGTACGCACCGGAGGCCAGCGAACTGCGCCGCTCAAGCGGCTCTATTGGTCGATATTTTATACGCGCTATTTTTTCGGCAAATATTACGCACGCTATGCCGAACGCGTGGGGCTAAGATCGCCGCGCTGGATCGCTCTGCTCGTATTCACGATATTCGCCGCTTATCGCGAAAGCTTGCGTCCCGTTCTTCACGCCCTTGCAATGCGGATGCTGGCCCGCCGCGGCGCTTCCGCCGAACGCCATCCGCGACTCAGCGGGTAAGTTATGAGTGACTGCGTATTGACCTTTATCATTCCACTGCGGCACCCGAAGAACTCGCCCGATTGGCGCGCCCTCGAGCGCAGACTCAAGCAGACTATCCGCTCCATCGCCGGTCAGGACGACCAGCGGTGGCGGGCGGTTATCGTGGCCAATGAGGGTTCCGAGCTGCCGGCGCTGCCCAACAAATTTGAACTCGAACAAGTGCGTTTTCCGCCCAACCCCATGTTCGAACAAGGAGACAATGATCGCGAGGTTTTTCTAGATAGCTGCCGTCTCGACAAGGGCCGCCGTGTACTGGCGGGCATTTTGCGAGCCGATAGCGGCGGCTATTCTATGGTCGTCGATGACGATGATTTCGTGAGTCGCCGTCTGACGGGCTTCGCCGCAGAGCGGCCGGACGCAAACGGCTGGTACATGCCAAAGGGTTATATATGGGGCGACGGCGGCAAGCTCATCTACGAGTACGCCGATTTTTGGAAATTCTGCGGAACATCGCACATCATCCGCACCGCGCTATACGCCTTGCCCGCGAGCGTTGAGGATGCAGATCCTGACGACATCCGAAGGATCTTCGGCAGCCACCTTGCAATACGCCGTTGTCTGGAGGCTCGCGGAAAGCCTCTTGAACCACTGCCCTTCGCAGGTGCGATCTACCGCATCGGCCATGCGGGTGCTCACAGTCGCTCAGCCGGACTGGTCAGAGAAGTGTTCTGCAAACGCGAGATTCTCAAGAATCCGTTCAAATTGGCGCAGCGATTTTCCCGCCTGCGCTTGCTGGACGCCAGCGTGCGGCGGCAATTCTGGGGATCCCCGGTGAGCGGCGAGTTTCGCTGAAAGAGCAGCCGAGGGCACCGATGTCCAATTCCGGGGCACACGTCAGCCGCAGCACAACGGCAAATTCCATGGTGTGGAGTCTGTTCGAGAACGGCGGTCTGGCACTCCTTTCATTCGTGTCGCTGATCGTCTATTTGCGCATCTTGTCCATTGCGGATTTCGGCATCTTCTCGACGGCACTGGCTCTCATCGAGTTGCTGGGCATTTTGGTGACCATGCTGTTTCACAACGCGCTCGTGCAGCGCGTGGACGCGACTGAACTGCATTTCAACACGGCTTTTACCGCGACCATGGGATTGAGCGCGGTCATGGCACTCGGTTGCTGGGTAATGGCGCCGGCTTTCGCCGCATGGATCAACCAACCGAATGCGGCTCGCGTACTCGCATGGATGAGCCTGATTTTTCCGTGTTCGGCCGCGAGTGCCACGCTCGTTGCCCGGCAACGACGCGAATTTTCATTTCGGACCCTGGCGCTTCGTTCGCTCATCGGCCGCCTGATCGGCGGCGGCATCGGCATTGCAGCGGCGCTCTTGGGCGCAGGTCTTTGGAGCCTGGTCCTTCAACAGATTTTGATTGCCGCCATCGGCTCGTTCGCGTTGTGGATCATGGCGGACAGAACGCCGCGCCTGCAGTTTCGCTATAGCGAATTCAAGCAACTGTTTGGGTTTGGCGTACTCTCGGTGAGCGGACTGTTTCTTTCGACTTCGATAAGACGAGTGTTTACATTGTTGGCCACTTCGTTTCTTGGTGTCGAGGCAGCCGGCTATCTTAATTTGAGCTTTCGCGTCGTCGACATGTTTTGGGCGATCGCCGCCACCGCCGTCGCTCAAGTGGCACTGCCGATGTTGGCCGGACTTCAATCCGATCCGGCGCGGCTCAAGCGGGCCTACCAAGCTTCCACGCTGTTCGCTTGTCTTGCCATCTACCCCTGCTTCGTCGGGCTGGCCTCTGTGGCCCCGGATATCGTCGACCTCCTGTTCGGGCATCGCTGGCGACCGAGTTCGCCTTACGTTGCCGTTCTCGGTTTTCTCGTGCTGCTGCAGGCGCCGCGCATGGCCTTCACGCCTTTGCTGACGGCCCTTGGAAAACCCCGCGATTCGTTGGTGGGGTTGCTTGCCGAACTGATTTTTATGTTGGCGGCCGTTTGGCTGTCGGGATTGCCCTCGCTGCCATGGGCAATCGGCATCTGGGCTGCGAGCGAGTGTGTGCTGTTTCTGGTTTCAGGCTGGGTGCTGCGGCAAGCCACCGGCTACAGCGTTCTGGAACAGTTCGAGGGCGTTCCAAAGCCCTTTCTCGCCTCCCTGTTGATGGCCGGCGTCGTGATGCAGGCTGGAATGTCGCTCCCCGTCGAATTCGGACCAATTCTGCGTCTGTCGGTACTGGTACCGCTGGGGGCGGCGATTTTTACCGGTGCGATCTTCCTGCTCGATCGCAAACTCGTCACAAATTTCTTGGAATTCGTACAAACTGCTTTCGAACGCCGGGCGAAGAACCCCGTGATTCCTTAGGAAAATCTTCCGCATTTCACGTCGCCCCTAAAGTCTTCGAGCCGGCTGAGCGTGTCGTTCAAAGAGCGGGTGTGGGCCTGGTCGGAACTCAGAAGCCCGTCGCTGGACACGAGCTTTCCCAAGCGCTCGGTGGCAACGCTGAGCATTCGCTCGTCGGAGCCCAAGCTCACCCTCGCCAGCCGCTTCAAGGCCGCCTCGAACCCGATGCTGATGTTCCAACGCCATCGCTGATTGATGCGGCGGCCGATTTGCTGAAAATCAGAGAGGAGCCGCTCCATGTCCTCGAAATGCATGCAGGCACCCCGTGCAACCCGAGCTGAAGAAGGGTAGTCGGTTGCATTGCAGTGCACGCTCCACACGAGCATGACGTTGCGGAGGCGTTCGATTCGATTGCTGGGGGGAAGGCAGACCGGGCGGTAGGCAACTTGAAGCGATGACGCCCAATCCACCCACTTGAAGGGCGAGATTTCGCGCGACAGAGCAACCGGTATCCAGGGAACACGGAAGGCGTCAGCAATGATGGCCGCATGCATCGATTCAGCGATCACCTTTTCTGCGGCGGCAATCCTGCCGACGACGACTCTTGAATCCTGGCACGGATCGACGAATTCAATCCCGAGTGTCTTGCAGATGCCCTCCCAATTGCCGTAACGGACGCTCTTCCAATGCGGAATAAAGACGACTCCGTGGCGGTCGAGTCCCGTAAATTCCGGCAGCGTGGCCAAAAGGATGGCCGGATCGGTCATGGCGATGCGTTTGTCGAGATGCAGCGCGCGCGCGGTCAGCGGACCGCGCACGCCGTAGACGCGCCAGCGGGAAGATTGGGCCGATATATCCGGCGGAGCGGCTGTATAACCTGTGCCTGTGCCGAAAACAACGGTCACGCGAGCCGCCGGCAGATTCGTGTCCAGAACCGTGCCGATTCCGACGAACAGCACATCATCGCCGGTCTTGCTCAACACGTCCGCAAGAAAAGCCGGCCACAGCCATCGATTCAGTTCATCCCCAAAGTTTCCGCGAACCTGGGCCGCAAGGTGCACCCTCATCGCGGCTCCTCGATCATCGTCCTCACGGCCTGATCTTGTAGGTTACGCTCGCCGTCGCGAGCACGTCGTTGAACTGGAACTTCGCCTGATTCGAGTCGCGCTTGTCGTAGCGGCAGGTCAGATTGAATATCAGCGAGTCCTTCGGAGCATAGATCAGCCCGCCCTGCCCCGATGTCAATTGATCGTGGCGCGAGACGAAGTTGATGGTGCTAAGACTCGAGCCGATGTAGCCGTGATTCTCCCGCGATATGGTCAAGGATAACTTCAGTGTTTGCGTCGCAATCCAAGTCGGCATGAGGCTGACGCCATTTGACACGAAGTAGTCCGACTCTGCGTCCACGTACGCCGCAAGCTGGCGCCAGCCCGTCAAGATCCATTGCAACTGATCGGTCGGCTGCCACTTAAGCGCTGCACGCCAGACGTCTCCCGAGAAAGCGGCAAATCTCGATTCCGGGTAATCCCGCCTCAGATAACCCGCGCTCACATCGAGTTCGGTGGCTGCGCTCACCACGTATTTAACCAACAAGCGCACGGTCTCCTCTTTGTAGTCAGGGTTGAACGGCGCGCCGTTTAAGAGAAATTCCTGCGGGAAATCAGCACTCGTATATCGGTAGTCCAAACCGAGCGTATTTGAGGAAGAAGTCGCGAACTCAATGCCGGCGTTGCCGGCCTTGCTGCGAAAATTGAACGGTTGTTCCGGAACTGCGGTCTGCGAGGTATCAGCGCCGATGAATCCGCCGTACAAAGCCCAATGCGGCCCCACCTGGTATCGAAGGCTGCCGAAATAATCCTCCCTCTGCACCACGTCGCGGGCGTAGTAGCCCGTGTTCGCAAAATTAGCGAGCCCGCGAAAGTAGCTTACACCCGCCTGTCCCGACCAATAGGTTCCGAGCCGCCAGTCCCATGCCAAGTTTCCCTTGCCAGAAACGTTGTCCAAGAAATCGTTGTGGATGAACCGATTGTCATCCGCGCGGAAATTGAAGGAAACAGCCTGGATGTCGGAGAACCAGCGGCCGTTGCCGCCCAGGGAGACCGAGTTGTAACTGTCTGCCCGCATCGCCAGAGGACCTGCCACTGTGGTGACCTCAAAGCTCGAAGGCAATCGGTAGAGATTGGCGTCATACATAAATTGATCAGCGATGAAGAACTCAACGGCGGCGGGAGAATCTCTGGTGATCGGCGTGTCCGCCGTCATGCGAAAGTCCGGCGCATCGGCGAGCGCCGATGAGCAAAACGCAATGAGCGCGCCCATCACCCCACGCCCCTTGGCAAGCATCGCTCAGCCCACCGCCAGGTCGGCGCCCGGCAAGTGCGCATCTTGCGGAGTGATGTCCGACCGGTGCCCGTCGGCTGCGCGTACGCGAATTGCCGCTATCGCTGCGAGGAATCGTTCGCCCCTGACCTGCCAATCGAATTGAGCTTCGCCGAGCGCGAAGGCGTCCTCCTGCATGCGATTTAAGTCATCAATGCGGTCAATGCGCGAGACGATGTCGTCGACGAGTCCCGCGAGACTGTCGTTGCTCATCATGGCGAGTTGCAGATCCACGGACAGACCGGCGACGGCCTGCGAGACCGTGGCGACAGGCACGCGCCCGAATATGTAGTCCAGGAATTTAAGCTTGAAGCCGCCGCCGATAGGTTCCGGAACGATCCCAATACGTGCGCGCGCCAGGTACGGCGCCGCGTCGGCGACGAAGCCGTGAAAGTGCGTGGCCTGACAGCGGGCTTCGAGGTCAACGAGAAGCGCTTTTGGAATATCTCCGACCACGTCCAATTCGATGCATTGTTTCTTGAAAATAGGATCGGCGATTTCCACAAATCTTGTCAGATTGACTTGCTTAACGACCCAGCGGAACGAACCCATGATGAGGACTCGACGCGGCGTCGCAGCGGTGATGCGCCGTGCGCTCACGATCTGTCCCCCGTAGCCTGGCGTGATCGATAGCGAGCTATCTTTGGCCATGCCCGCACCCAAGATGTTCCGGTCCTCGTCGGTGATCGTCGTCAGCAAATCCGCCGCGCGCACGATTCGCCGCTCGAGAGCCGCGACTTTGATTGCATTGCGCCGCAGAGCCAGTCGCTTGAATGGCGATCCGCGGGCTTCCCGACCCATGAACCGCCATAACAATTCTTCGTTGTTGTGAGAGACGTGTACCAGGACGGGACGATGCGCGCGCGGAGCCTTGCAATAAGCCATGCAACGATCGAGCGCCCATCCTGTGCCGTAGGCATCCAACACAATTGCATCCCATGGCTCTTGCAATTGAACCTCGAGCATCAGGCGGTAGGCCTTCGTCGCGTCTATGGCCGCGGCAAAGGGCAGGCGGCTCAGAGCGGCGACGGCCGCCTTGCGTTTCCTACCCGGCACCGCCACCCATTCGATGCCGCCGGCAGAATCGGGTACCGCTGCCGTGCTGCCGAGGCCGATAAAACGAACACATGCACCCGCCCTCGCCAAAGCCTGCGCGAGGCCCGCCGAATAGACCTGTGCGCCGCCGTTCATCGGAAAGGGTATATAGCGCGCGATCCAGAGGCATCGGATGTCCTTGCCCGGCGATGTTCCGGATTTGGCCGAATGCGTCATTTGCGGATCGAGGCAGCCGGAGTCCACGTCTGATAGCGCTCGCCGCGGATTGACCGCCAGACTCCCACGCCGGTGCCTGCAAAGGCAGCCACAATCCCGCTTATCTGCGCAAACGGCTTCACCGAAGAAAGCCAGCCGAGCAGCAAGGCTGCAGTACCTCCGAGCATCAGTGCGGCGGCAACGCGCGGATGGCCGGCGACGATCAATGCAGCCTCGAACGCGGCAACAGCCATCGCCAAAAGATAAATCGTGAACCAGCGGATCAACTTGTGAGACACGTATTTATAAATGGTGATTCCATCCAACTCGCGCAGCTTCGGCCAAAGCAAGCGGTGAACATTGAAGGATTGACACGCGATGCGAATCTTGCGGTTGAACTCTTCCCGGGCCGACACAACCGATTCTTCGTAGGCCAGAGCGTCGCTCGCTTGTATGACCCGATGGCCGCCGCACAAAATCATCAGCGAAACAAACATGTCGTCGATGATGTGTTCCGGCGGCGCGACGTGCAACGCGCGTCTGATCGCGAATACCGAACCGTCGGCGCCGATCATCGAGCCGCTCTCCATTTCTAACTTCTTGATGACCTCTTCAAACCGCCAATAGGCCGAACCGGATGCGGCGGTTGCCGATGAGCCTCCGTTAGTATAGATGAGGTTGCCGCAAACGCATCCGATCTCAGGGTCGGCGAAATAGCGCCGGAAATCGCCAACGCAATCCAAATCCATCAGGACGTTGGCGTCCGTAAAGATCAATATCGAAGCCTGCGCCTTGGATGCCAACAGGTTCATGCCGTGAGTCTTGCCGCGGCGTTCGGCGGCGATGTGCAGGTCTATTTCCGAGGCATATTTTCTCAGGATTTCTGCCGTGCGATCCCCCGCGCCATCCACATAAACGAGAATCTCGAGGCTCGGCTCGCGAGCGCGCAGCGCAAGCAGGTTTTGCACTTTGCATTCGATGTTGCGTTCCTCGTTGTACGCACACACGCAAATCGCGCAGCTCAGATCCGATTGAGGAATATCGTTCAGGCGTGCTCGTTTGACGGGGTACAGCGCTTGAAGAACAACCAGCGACCACGGGTAGGTGACGAAGGGATGGCAGGCCGCGAGCAAACACAAAACGCCGAAAATAAGCAGTGCCGTGATCACAGCCATATCCCCCGCGGCAGCGCCAGAGCGGCGGAAGACGATGCTTCTCGCGGCGGCTTGCGGCGGGGCACGTCCGGCCACGCACGCCCCCCTGGGCTTGAAGTCCATAACAGCAAGCTCAATGCAAGGCCATGCGCAAATGGAATGTATATTCCATTCAAGAAGTAAGTAATCGCAACCGCCGTTATCAACAGGCGCGGAGCCGAAGAATAGTAAAGGCAACTGAACAGGAAGCCGAAATACGCGGCCGCTCCCACCAGGCCGAACTCGAACACGATCTTGAACAGCGCCATCTCCGCGGCGGCGTAATCATGCACGCGCGATGAGTAGCTGACGAACGAACCGGCGCCGTAACCGAATAGCGTCCGCCAAAGATCCTGCCAAAGAAATTTATCGAACAGACCAAACCCGCCTACGAAACGCATGTAGCCGCTGGATTGATCCGAGTCGAGTTCGCCGATTCTCGACAGCAACCGGATGGCGTGAAAATGCAATTGAAGCGGAACGATCACGGCCAACACCAGCAGTCCGAAAACCAGCAGACCCCAACGGCGTTGCGCGATGAGGCACAACGGCAGGCAGACGGCAAGCACGATGAGGCCGGTGCCGGAATAAGAAACGACCAGCGCGAGCCCGTAGACCGCCAGGCGGCGCATCCTGCCGAGTGTGCACAACTCTGCAATGATGGCGACGGCGAGCACCTGGCTGAAAAAAGACGGCTCCAGCAGGAACACACCGTTTGCCCGATATTCGTGCGAGCCATATTCCATGGCAGCCTGATGATTGAATTGCTGAACGATAAAAGTGTTCGGCGTGAAATTCTCGATGGGGAAAAGAAAGCGCGGACTGACGAAGAACTGAAGACAGTATTGGGCAAGACCGCACCATGCAAAGACCAGCACGATTCCCAGAAAAAACTTGATGATGCGGTCCTTGTCATCGCCGCCGGGCACGGTAAAAATGTACGGCAAATGTACTGCCGCCAGCAGCAGCAGCGATGAGGGCGAGAATGAATTGGGCTGAAATAGTTGAATCACGCCCAAAATTCCCAGCATTGCCGTGAAAAACGCCAATCTCCTCGGTTCGATGCTCACGCCGCCGAGCACCGACCCCGCCGCGATCGCTCCGAGGAGGAAGAAAATGGAAACACCGATGCCCAGCGCCGCCAACGGCGGAAATCCGAATTTGGAAAGAAACGTGGCGCCGATGAGCGGCGCTGCGAGTAAGGCAAAGCGAAGCGCTGTCGGCGTCGATGCCGCTACGACCGGGACTTCTGCTCGCGCGCCGGAATCTGCCATGCCGGTCTAACCGTCGACCACTGCGCCGATCAAGCTGACGCCTGCGGCCTCGAGCTGTGATTTGATGCGCACGACCTCAGTCAGCCGCGTGGCGTGGCGTTTAGCCGCCAACACCGCACCGCCGGTGCGGGCCGCGATGAGCTGCGCGTCTGCGCACTGCAGCATTGGCGGCGTATCCACGATAACCACGCCGAATTTGCTCGTCGCCGTCTCCATCAGATAGGCGAAGGAAACGTGGCAGAGCAGTTCCTGGGGATTTGGCGGCAGCGCGCCGGCGAACATGACCGACAAGCAGCTGAAACCGGGTACCTTCACCGCGGCGCTATCCAGATTCTCCCGGCCTCTGATGAATTCGGCGAGCCCGCCGTCGGCTTTAAGACCAAAAAGCTCTTGTTGCGCCGGTGCTCGCATATTCCCGTCGACCAGAAGCGTGCGCTCGCCCAGCTGTGAAAATGCCACCGCAAGATTCGCAGCAAGTACACCGCCCCCGTCCCCCGGCCGCGCCTGGATCACCGCCAGGGCTCGATGGCCTCTGCCGAACCAACGCAGGCCCAGCTCGCTGCGCAAGGTCCGCAGCTCCTCGGCACGAGCGCTGGCGGGCTGATACGCGGTGATCAGCTCGGGACTGAGCGTAGACTCGCCGGGCACTGCCAACGGAAATTCCGCCTGGCGCGCGAGTGCATGCTGAACGTCTTGTTCCTTCACCAGTCCCAGGCGTGAGGCAACCTCTCCGAACCTCTCGCCTGCGAGGCGCTGCGCTGCCATGATTTCGCGGACGTCCTGTTCCGTGAGCGTGCCGTCGTGTTGCAAGAGTTCGCCCAGACGCGTATCAGCGGGGCTGTGGGTTGCGGGAGTGCGTTGCGCGGAACCTTTGGACGGCGTCATTGGATCTCTCTCCACTTATGCGGGCTTCACGCGCGGTTCTTTGTAGCTAATCCGTTGCTTGCGGGCCTGCCTATGGCGGCGCATGGAGGTGCGCGCTCGGGGCAGCTCCGCAAGCACGGCGACGTCGGCTCCCTCTGACAGGTCGGCGCGCGAGTGAATTCGAGGGTCATAGCGCTCTTTGATCAAGCTCGCGCTGACCGCGAGCATTGCGCCCAACACGATTGCCAGGGCAAGGTTGAGAAGCAGCCGTGGCGAGGAGGGTTTCATCGGCGGATATGCGTAGTTCAAGATTGCGGTGTTGGTGTTCTTGAGCCGGCTTTCCAACCGAGTCTCGCCGCCGCGCTGTAACAAGGAGTCGTAGGCGGCGCGGGTGCTCTCCACCTCCCGTTTGAGCACCGCGTACTCGTCCTGGTTATGCTGAAGATCCAGAATGCGCTTGCGTTGCTGCTCCATCGCCTTCTGTAAATCAGTCATGTTCTGCCTGGCAATCTGCGCTTCTCTGGCCACGGTGCCGGCGGCATTGGCGACTTCCGCGGCCACCTTTTCCCGCAGCGATTGCAGCTCTGCCTGTGCGCTCATGTATTGGGGATGATTGTGGTCAAAGCGCTGCGACACATCGGCAAATCTGGCCTCGGATCGCGCCAGGTCGGTCTTCAGATTTTGCAGCAGAGGATTTTGAAGTATGCTGACCGACTCGCCGGAGCGGCCCTTCGTCAACGCGTCATTCATTTGCTTCTGGCGCGTTTCCGCGTCGTACATGGCCGCCTGGGCTGCGACTAAATGACTGGATATTTCAGTCAGCCGGGCATTCTCCGCATCCAGCCGGTTATTGCCGTCATCATTGCCTATCACGCCATTTTGGCTCTGGTAGGACGAGAGCTTTTGCTGCGCAGCTTCCAGCGCCCCGCGAAGATCGTTGACTTGTTGGTCGAACCATCCAGCCTGACGCCGCGCCGGATCAACCTTGAGTTCGAGGCTGGTTGTGATGTAGCTGTCGGCAAACGTATTGGCGATGTCGGCCGCCACTTGCGGCGTTTTGGCGGCGAACTGCAGAAAGATCACATTGCTGTCCCTGGACGGCTTCACGGTCAGGGACTTAAGAAGTTCTTCGGCCTCCCAATCGCGAATGCCGCCCGCTCCGCCTGTTTTGGCGCTGAATTTTTCGATGAGCTCCGGATCCATCGCCAGCTTCATTCGATCGACGACCTTTAGCGCAACGTTGTGGCTCTCAATAACGTCCACTTGGGTCGCCACAAAGGTCGTCGCCAATTGCGCGGGCATGGCGCCTTCCTGCGCCAGCGGGTCGATTCCGCGTTCATCGACGACCACGGCGGATTCGCCCGCGTACTTCTTCGGCAGCAGAATGTTTGCCGCAACTGCGAGCGTGAGCGTCGCGACGATGATGCCGAAGCACATTACCCTGTGTACCCAGAGAATCCGAACAAATTGCGATAGGCGCATGACGATCTCGACCCTCAGAACAAACTGGCTTTGATCAGCAGGACATCATTGGGCTGCAGCACATCTTCATCCTTTACGGCAATTTTTTGCTCCCTGCCCTTCGCATCCATGCGTTTGACGATCGCACCTCGCTGCGTGCCGCGCGGCGTAAGACCGCCCCCGACGGAGATGGCCTGCGAAATGGAAGTGTTGCGCGCGAGCCGGTATTGTCCGGGGTGCTGTACTTGACCGTAAATGTAGAATTGCGGCGCATGCGCCACAAACACGGTATCGCCGTCTTGCACGACGAGATTCACGGCCGGGTCCCCATCGAATAATTTTTGCAAATCGATGACGACGCGGCTGCCGTCAGCGCGCACCAGCGTCACGTCGTCCGCCGCGGTATCGTTCATCACGCCGCCGGCCATTGCCAATGCATCCAGCACTCGCTTCGATGCATCGAGCGGATACTGTCCTGGCTTTGCGACTTGGCCCATGACGGCCACTTTTTGGCTTTGGTACTCCGAGACGAGGACGGAGACCTGCGGCTGCTTTACGAAGCCGCCTTCAACCAGGCGCCGTGCAACCAGCAATTCCGCGTCGCGGGTGGAGAGCCCCGCCACCTGTACTTGGCCGATCAAAGGAAACGTAATGTTCCCCGACTGACTGATTCGGGCATCGATGCCGAGTTCATCATGGTCGAACACGGCGATTTTCAGCAAGTCGCCGGCACCGAGCCGATAGTCCTCGGTCTTGGCACTGGCGTGGCTCAATACCAACAACGATATTGCGAAAGCGGCGAGGAATGAACGCATGGAATCAATACGCACGGTGATCGCCAAACAGCACCCAGATCGTCCGCACGATGATGTGCAAGTCAAACCACAATGACCAATTCTTGAGATATTCCAAATCGCACTCGATGCGCTTGGTCATGGTGAATAGGTCGTCGCCTCCTCGGTAGCCATTGACCTGCGCCCAACCGGTAATGCCCGGCTTGACCTTGTGCCGCAGCATGTAGCTGGGAATCAGGCGCCGGTAATGTTCATTGACCGCGATGGCGTGCGGGCGCGGCCCGACGATGCTCATGCTGCCCTCGAGCACATTGATCAATTGCGGCAGTTCATCCAAGGATGTGCGGCGGATAAATGCGCCGACCGGCGTGACCCGGCTGTCCTCCCGCGTCACTTGCGTATAGCTCGCCGCACCGTCTTCCGTCACCGACATGGATCGAAACTTGTAGACCATGATCTCGCGCCCATCCAAGCCGTAACGACGCTGCCTGAATAAAATCGGCCCTTTGGACGTGTACTTCACGGCCACCGCCACAGCCAAAAGAACGGGAGCCGCCAAGAGAAACAGCAGGGTCGACAACACGATGTCGCTGACCCGTTTAGCCAACGAGCGCATGCCGAAGAATGGCGATTCGAACACGGAAAACATCGGCATGCCGTGGACCACGTCGACTCGCGCCTGAATGAAGTTCAGCGCGTGCATATCGGGAACGAAATAAACGGACGCAACCGTGTCGCGCAGGCCATCCAGCATTTGTAAAATGCGCGGCTGCGGCGAAATGGGCAGCGTGATGTAAACCACATTGACGCCGCAAATGCGTACAAATTCCGGAACATCCGCGAGCCGGCCCAGCAGCGAGTCGCTTCGGCGCGCGGCGTCGCCGGATTCCCGGTCTTCAAAAAATCCCAGCAGATTAATGCGCAGTAAGGGTTGTTCTTCGATTCTCTCCTCCAGCAAAAACCCCAGCCGATTTGCGCCGATGATTACGGCGCGCCGCTCTTGCATGTGATTGATGCCGACATACAAGAATAGCCGCCTGATTCCTATGGTGCCGCTCCACAGCACAATCGGCGTGAACGCAAACCAGATGAGCAAAACACCGTCCGCCGGGCTGATCATCGATCCCGACAGATACAGAATGAGTGCCACGCACAATCCGACGGTGATCCAGCGCGCTACGAGTCCAAAGAACCAGCGCAATTCCTGCGAGACATCCGGCTCGCCGTGATCGACGCGCGAGTCTCCCAACAGCTCTGCGGCTCCTGCAAAAGCCAGCACCGCAATCAGGAAGTACGTGCCTGAAAACGGCCGGTCTCCCAGCCACAGGCACAGCGCCAAAAATGCGACCACCGTTACCGGATAAAACAATGCCTTGACCAGAAATACGGCACCGGAATCAAATGAGGTTACATCGTGCGAAATGTGCGGGCGGGAACGTGCGATGCCGGCCGCCAGCGGCTGCTCGGTAATCACATCAATACTCGATGTTCAGGACTCAATATGAGATCCGACGGGTCACCCATTGAAGTTCTTCTTTCCCTAAAACCGTTCGCGAACCTAAGCCTTAGGCATAAGGAGCGATCTGCCGTTGCGGTAAGGATTTGTGTTTGCGCCGCAGTTGCAGGACGATCATCCCGATCGCCGCCAGCAGCAGCAACTTGCGGTCGGCACTTCCTTGTTTGACCACATTTACATTCTCTTTTACGAACGCCTTGGTGGCCCGCATCTCACTGACCACGGTGCCCCTGAGGCCGCCCAAATTAGCCTCAGGCCGCGGCGCCGCTCGTTTGCCGAGCACCGACTGTGCGGTCGGCATCGGACTTTTGAAGGGAACGTCGCTGTCCCAGCTGTCCGGCGTTGGGGTGTTCGACTGCCGGCCGATTGCGGCACTACTGGAGAGGCTGGAAACGGCAAGAGATATCAAAAGAAAAAAGCTCTTCATATCGGCGTGTCCTTGCGGTCCTGTCCGTTCGGCATGCATGTCCTACGATCGGTGCTTGCCACCACGCCTGCGCGCCTTGAAAGCAACCGGATCACATTTATGTTAGCAAGCGGCATACTCCCGTCATAAGCGTCGCCCCCAGGAGACAAATGGTCCAATTGCTGTATGTTTTTCAGCGCCTAAGTGGTGATCCCCAATGCGGACCATTAAACTGTTGGCGCTAACTTTCAATCGCAACCGTTGGTTCGCGCACCGAATCATTTGCTTTCGCGCCCTATTTTGGAGCGCAACCAACGCCGGCATTTTTTCTCACACGCCAGTTTGCGTAGGCGCATTCCTACCTATCATGTAGGAGTGAACGCCGCCGTTCCAAGTAAACGAGGGTGCGGTCGGACTCTGTACTCGCGGGCTGCACATGAAGGAATTTTGCGACCCAGGCAATAAGACATCGGCAGGAAGTGATGCAGCGACTCGGGCCTCGATCGTCGCAGCAGTCGCAAAGGACGACTCAAGCTCTGAAATTTCTACCTTATTGCTTTTTGGTTGGAGCAGCGGCGGAAGCAGGTGCCGCCGTAGCCGTTCGCTTGGCTGCCGCGGCCGCTTCATCAGCGCGCGCGCCGGAGAGCATGCCTTCAAGTGCGTAGTTGCCCTCGTGACAGGCGTACTCGAAGATTCGGCCCTTGGAAGCGCTGAATTCGTATTCGCCTCCCCATGAGGTATCCCATACGCTCGGATCCTGAACTTTGAATTGATACAGAATCCGATGGACTCCGACGCGCGTAAACCGCTCGGTGACTTTTAATTCTTTCCAAGCACCATGTAACGCCGTCGCTTGCGGAAAATTGGTCGTTTCGACGACCAGCGTTGGTCCCTCGTACCAACCGATGGAGTCGCCCATCCAAGGCCGCAGTCCATCGGTGCGATGCTTGGCACCGATATGAATCATGCGCACGTCGTGCACCATTTCGACGAGGATGGCCACCGTGTCCTTGGTCTGCGCGATCTCGTAATTATTGTTGTAAAGCAAAGGCAGCATCACCGGTCCGGCGCTGTAGCCGAAGGAGCTCAAACAGCGTTCGGACAGGGCCATATTTTCAGGATTTTCGCCGCGGTGTGCGTACTGCTCCATTCCGGGAGCGGTGACACCAGCCTTGTAAGGCGGCAGACGTCCATCGGCCGGGTCAGTAATAAAGGAGCTTCGCGGCTCACCGTTCACTCGCATGACCGTTGTGCCCGGGTCGATCCATGCGGCGTTGTAGCCGCATCCCGCTCCGCTGAAGCCCTTGCCGCAGTCATGCGGCAAGTCGGCGGTCTTAAACTTAGGGTCCCGTGGCGCAGCATCCGCGGCATACAGTTTTGCATCATCGCCTTCAACCTTCTTGACCTCTTCGGGTGTCATCACTTTGCGGGTGCCGTACTCTTTCGGTCGTTCAAGCACCGTCAATGTCGCGTTGGTCCAAGTGCCCTCGAGATCGGGCTGACCATAGGTGTTCATTGGCGCTTTGTAGGCACCGGACTCCTGGGTGGTTGCGCCTCCAAACACGGCAGGCGCTGCCAAAGCCGAAATGGCCATGCCGGCCATCAATGCCTTGAGTCTCTTTGCGCTCATTTCAAATGCTCCTTAGGTCGCCAACAGCGATTCTTCAGCAAAGCTAGACACACCTGATGCTTACCGGTAAGAGTTGGGGAATCGTGTGGAGAAGTGGGTCCACGGCATACACGCCGAAACCAGTCGGTACAAGCTATAGCCATTCATCAGCCAAAGGGCGGTTGTTAAAAGGGAGGATGCCATCTCCGTCAAATCATCCTAACCCTCACATGAATGCGGCGCAATACCACTCGCTCGGTCGCTCCAAATGATCCTTTTTCGCCGGAACCCAGAGTGTTGAACAGGCCATTTCCTATGCGCCACTTGAAATTCGCTGAACATGGCGTCGTCAAACCCAGACCGACTTTCTTGTGATTCTCGGGGACAATTTCCAGACGAGTCGTCTCGCCGAATCGACTGCCTTCGCGGCGCGCTTCATCCGGTCCAAGATTCGGGCCTGTATGTATGCAGCATTTGATTTGCGGCACATGCACGCTTAAACACCCGCCCTCATGGTCTAATGTGCGAGATGGATTTTGGTCTTCGCAACGGAGTGCAACCGGCCGCCAACGCCCATGAAACCTGACACACCTCCATTGGGCCGCCGCCTCGCGAGACGAGTTCTCCAATTCGTTACGCGCGTCTTGTTCCGTGTACGGGTCCATGGCGACACCAGCCAATTCTTGAATGAACGAACATTGATCGTCGCCAACCACGAATCACTCATTGACGGCCTATTGCTTGCGGTCTTTCTCCCCGTCCACGCCACGTTCGTCGTCCATACGACTGTGGCGCGCAATCCGCTGAATGCGTGGATGCTGCGTTTCATCCCGCATTTGCTGGTCGATTCAACCAGCCCTTTGGCGATGAAGATCATCTGCAAGCTGGTTGAGACCGGAACGCCCGTGGTGATTTTTCCCGAAGGCCGCTTGACCGTGACCGGCTCGCTGATGAAGGTTTACGACGGCGCGGCGTTTATCGCCGCAAAAACCGGCGCTACGGTGCTGCCAACACACATTGACGGCGCGGGCCGCAGCTACTTCGGGCGTTTAGCGGGGATCTATCCACTCAAGCTCTTCCCCAAAATCACGATTACCGTGTTGGCGCCGCGCAAGATCGCAATGCCCGACCTGCCTTCGTCCAAGGAGAGACGTCGTCGCGCCGGTGAAATCATGCGGCGCATTTTGCTCGAGATGCAAGTCGTGACGCAGCCCCCGAGAACTTTGTTTCAGGCGTTTCTAGAGGCCAAGTCGGCCTTTGGCGATGGCTACAAGCTGGTAGAGGACGTGCGCTTGGAAGAACAGTCGTACGGTTCATTGCTGCGCATGGCATTGGGTTTGAGCCGCTTGCTCGCTCCGATGACCAAGGTCGATGACATGGTGGGCGTGCTGATGCCGAACGCCGCCGCGACACTTGGCTTATTGCTTGGGCTTTCGGCCGCGAGGCGAGTGCCGGCCATGCTTAACTACACCGCGGGCGTCGACGGAGTGAACAGTGCCTGTACCGCGGCCAACATCCGTCAGATCGTCGCGTCTCGCGCATTCATCGAGAAAGCGCGACTCGAAGCTTTGGTGGCGGGCCTGTCCGGACCGGAAGTGATCTATCTGGAGGATCTCAAGACGCGCTTGAGCGTGCTCGACAAACTATGGATTGCATTGGCGCAAAGATTCCCCAGCATGGCTATCGTGGCCCAGGATCCGGGGGATTCCGCCGTCGTACTTTTCACCTCCGGATCGGAGGGAAAGCCGAAAGGAGTGGTGCACTCCCATATCTCGTTGCTGTCGAACATTGCGCAGGTTCGAAGCATTGCGGACTTCACGCCACTCGACAAATTCATGGTCGCACTGCCGCTGTTCCATTCCTTTGGCCTGGCGTGCGGCGCGATCATGCCGCTCGTGTCCGGCTGCAAGGTCTTTTTATACCCGAGCCCCTTGCACTACCGCATCATTCCGGAACTCGTCTACGACCGTAACTGCACGGTTCTTTTTGGCACCTCCACGTTCCTCGCGAACTACGGCAAGTACGCGCACCCTTACGATTTCGGCCGGCTGCGATACGTCGTGGCAGGCGCGGAGAAGCTGACCGAAGAGGTGCGACAGGCTTGGCTCGACAAATTTGGCATCCGTATCTTGGAAGGCTATGGCGTCACAGAGTGCGCGCCGGTCGTCGCGGTGAATGTGCCCATGGCCTGTCGAATCGGCACGGTCGGGCAACTCGTCCCGTGCATGGAGTACTCCCTCGAGCCCATCACTGGAATTGAGCAAGGGGGAGCGTTGCACGTCAAAGGGCCCAACGTGATGAAAGGTTATCTGTTGTATGACAAACCGGGCGTGCTGCAGCCTCCTAATTCCATCGGTGCAGGCTGGTATGCGACGGGGGACATTGTCGAGGTTGACAGAGACGACTTCGTCCACATTTGCGGGCGCGTCAAGCGCTTTGCAAAAATCGCCGGCGAAATGATCTCCCTTGAAGTTGTTGAACGAATTGCCGCCCAAGCTGCACCCGGATTGATGCACGCGGCTTCAAGTCGACCCGACAGCGCCAAGGGGGAGGCCATTGTTCTATTTACGACGGATGCTTCGTTGCGCCGGGAGGGCTTGAGCGCCGCGGCGAAGATCTTACAGGCGCCGGAACTCGCGGTGCCTCGGGACATTCGCGTCGTGGCTGAGATTCCGCTCCTGGGCACAGGTAAGACCGACTACCTGCGTTTAAAGGAGTGGGCCGCGAAAACCGGTGATCTCATCGAGGCGAGCGCATGAGTGCGGTCGCAACAAAGATCATCAGCGCGCGCAGCCCGTCGCAAGACCTTTGGTCGCGCGCCCTGGCGGCCGTCCTAGTCGCGCAATTCCTCTCCGCCTTGGCGGACAATGCCCTGCTGTTTGGCGCCCTCGCCCTGTTACGCAATCAACATTACCCATCCTGGACCGCGCCGCTACTGCAGGAGTTTTTCGTCGGCGCGTACATTTTATTGGCACCCTTCGTTGGGCCTTTTGCCGATTCGCGCTCCAAGGGCGCAGTCATGCTCGTCGCCAATGGGGTGAAATTTGTCGGATCCTTGGGAATGTGCGTTGGCCTAAATCCCTTCCTCATGTACGGTTTGGTCGGTGCGGGCGCCGCTGCCTATTCGCCGGCCAAATATGGAATCCTGTCGGAACTGACATCTGCCGAGCACCTCGTTAAAGCCAACGGTCTGATCGAAGCTTCGACCATCGCCGCCATATTGATCGGTGCGATCTCCGGTGGCACGCTCGCGGATTGGAGTGTGCCCGCGACTTTGACGATCGTCACAGGTTGCTATGCAGCCGCCGCCCTGGCCAATCTCCTCATTCCGAGGCTGCCGCCCGCACGCGGCCTCGAGAGTCTTTCAATCCCCATCATTCTGCGCAGCTTTAGCGGCGCCATTACCACGCTGCTGAAGATACCCGATGCCCGCTTTAGCATTATCGGCACCAGCCTTTTCTGGGGCGCCGGATCAACCATGCGCTTCCTGCTGGTCGCATGGGTGCCGCTGGCTCTGGGCATCACCAACAACAGAATGCCGGCGTATCTGAATGCTGCGGTGGCGGTTGGCATCGTCATCGGTGCGGGACTGGCCGCACGCTTCATCTCCCTCGACCGGGCGCAACGCTCTCTGCCCGCCGGCATCCTCCTCGGAGTCGCGGTCTGCGGCCTCGCGTGGACAACGAACCTACCGATTGCCTTCGCGCTCATGGGCATGGTCGGCGCCTGCGGCGGCTTTTACGTTGTTCCCCTCAATGCTCTGTTGCAGGACAGAGGTCATCGGAGCGTGGGGGCCGGAAACGCGATTGCCATCCAGAATTTGTCGGAAAATGCCTTTATGCTGCTGATGGTGGGTTTGTATACCCTCACCGACCGCGCCGGCGTCGGTGTCAACACGACCGCGGTCGCATTTGGCCTCTTTCTCGCCCTTTGTATTGCAGCGCTATGGATCTATCGCGCGAAAGCGGTTGCGCAAAGAGCAGAAATCCAATTGGCAGAGAAATCCATGCGACATGACTGAGGACACAGATTTAACTGTAACCCAATCGCGTTGCAGACATCTCACGGAACCTTGCCAAGGACATGGCAGACGAGAGGGTCACTTTTCCACGTCGGGTGTCGCCGAAATAATCTGAGCAAATATGGCGCGCATTCTGGCGACTCAGCGGTATATGCTATTGAGCATAAGCAAATCCTTATGTACTATCTCATAAGATCATGCTCATCAACGAAGACACCATCTTTAGGGCCATTGCCCACCCTGCACGCCGGGAGATTCTTTCTCTCCTAGCGGCTTCAAATCGATCTGTAAAAGAATTGACGGCCACGTTCGCAATCTCTCAACCGGCCGTTTCGCAGCACCTTCGAGAATTAAGAGATGCGAACCTCGTGACCTCTGAGAAGGTGGGTCTGGAGCAGCGATATCGTCTTACCGGAACGCCCTTGAAGGTCGTGTTTGACTGGTCGTCTCGCTACCGCCACTTCTTTGACCCGTCGGGGCACACTTGGAAATTTGTAGGCGATGAAGGCAAGCCGCGGGCGAAAAAAGGGCGGCGCGTGCGTGGCCGTTAAGGGGTCAGTGCCCCCCGCCGGTGTGATCGTGCCCCATTTGGTGGTGCGTGACTCCGCGGAGGCCGTGAGTTTTTACATGCGAGCATTTGCGGCAGAGATTTTGTATCGCTCCAAGAGTCCCAGCGGCAAGGGCGAACACTTGCATTTGAAAGTGTGCATTTGAAAGTGTGGGCTTCGCTGGTGCAAGTATCCTCGGAGGACCCCGATCAGAACCAGCATGCCGCCAATGCTCTCGCGAGTCCGGAGACGTTGGGGGGTTCAACCTGCGTATTCCAGGTTGGCGTGCCCGATGTTGATGCCGCTTATGAACGCGCCGTGGAAAGCGGGGCTACGCCCAAGCTGCCACCGACCGATATGTTTTGGGGTGATCGATATGCCTGGGTCCGCGATCCATTTGGCCATATGTGGGCTCTTTGTACGACGCGGGAAGTCCTGACTTCCGATCAGGTGGCTGAACGTATGCACGGCGAGTTTGGAACAGAACTTTCGACTTCGGGATGACGGGAGACAACAATGAGAGGATTGGCTATTGCCGCGGCGTTATTTGCACTCAATCTAGCCAAGGGTGATCCGGCACTCTCGGCGACGGCCGACGACCCATGGAAGGCGTTGAGCTTCCTGGAAGGTACTTGGGATGCACGCACGCAATCAGGGTCGGCGGGTGCTCAGGTTAGCGGCACGTACACCTTTAAGCCTGAACTCAAGCACCACGTGCTGGCGCGTCACAGCGAGCCAGCCGCCTGCAAGGGACCGAAGGCGTTTGACTGTAAACACAGCGACCTGCTGTACGTCTACCAGGAGGCGGAAGGCCAACCGCTGAGAGCCTTATATCTCGACAATGAAGGTCACGTCATTCATTACGTAGTCTCAACCCCCGAAGCGACCACGGCGCTGTTCGTTTCGGAAGCGCCCCCTTCAGGGCCACAGTTTCAATTGGTTTACCAACTCAAAGATGCGGTGATGTCGGGCAAGTTTCAGATCCGAATGCCCGGTCAAGCCGCCTGGAAATCTTATCTCGAATGGAGCGGTGCGAAGAAATAGCACCTCATCGCGATACCGTGTGTTTAGAAAGTCACCTCGGCCGGCTGCTGAGGTCCGATCCCACCTGGTTAGAAATCGCACAATGCTGCGTTTTCGCTACGGTGCCTATCTTCTGATTGACGATGCACGCGTGTCTCCTATACTGGAGCGGCCATGCCGACCAACGCCATAAAATTGCCAGCCGCCCTCGAGAAATTCGTAGCCTCTCAAGTACGCGAGGGGACGTATCGCAATCGCGAAGCCGCCATCGTCGCGGCAGTCTCGCATCAAAAGCGTCGCAGCGAGCAGCTCGCGTGGTTGCAGTCAGAAGTCCAGAAAGGCCTCGACTCCGGTCCTGCGGTTGAATTCGATATTGAAAAGATTGTCCGTCGCGGTCGCCGCCGACTTGCCGCTCGCGCCCGCCGGGCTCGGAGCTGATGCGTCGTCGAATAGAACTCACTCGGGCAGCGCTCGCCAATTTTGACGATGTGTACGACTACATCACCCGCGACAATCCACGCGCGGCGGCGCAGGTGCTTCGCTCACTCGGTGAGTCGATTCAATTACTCGCAGATCAGCCAAAAATGGGGAAGGTGTTTCGTCATCGACGGGTCCGCTTAAGGCTGCTCACGCACGATGACTATCTGGTTTTCTATCGCGAGCGTCCCGGCGTCATCGAGATCGTCCGCGTAATTCACGGTCGCCGACATATCCCTGACATCCTTGATGAGTTGTGACCGCCCTCGAACGAGTCTTTGTCCTCCGCGACAGCGCACGTTCGCCGGCACTAACGGAAGCCGGTTTAAGCTAAGGGGAAGTCGATGGCGATATCACTCTACGACATGAGCGTGCCGACCTTCCTGCAGACCGTGAAGGCCGTTGGGGGTTTCCTCGACCGCACGATTAGGCACTGCTCCGAGACCCGGGCAGATCCAGACGACTTCGTGCACGCCCGGCTCTTTGACGATATGGCACCCTTCCATTTTCAGATCGAAGCGGCTTGGCATCATTCAGTGTGGGGGCTCGAGGCCATGAAGACCGGCGTGTTCGCCCCGCCCGCACTGGTCGGACCAGTTCCTTTCGCCGACCTGCAGGCCATGATCGGCAAGGCGGAAATGGCGTTGAAGGCGTTCACCCCCGACGAGGTCAACAGCTGGGCTGGCAAGGACCTCGACCTTCAGATCGGTCCGCGGAGGCTAGCCTTCACGTCGGAGAGCCTCATCCTTTCGTTTTCGCTGCCCAACTTCTATTTCCACGCCGTCACCGCATACGACATCCTGCGCACGCGGGGTGTGCCGCTCGGAAAGCGCGATTACGAGGGCCGGCTGCGCACTCGCACCGCCTAGTACCCTGTAGGAGGCTATCGCGGAAACGACGGCTCCAGGCTCGGGAAGCGCCTGTGGGGCTACGCCAGCGCGAATGCGAATATTCGACCCACACCGACCGCGAAACCGCTATTGAGTCAACCCGAAAACCAATTATATGGATGTCTCGTGCGCGCGTTTCCTGGACATATCATCTTGGCGCAAGTTGCACTCTCTCAGCTTCCCGTGGTGACTCGACGCGATCCGGCAAGCAAAGGACAGTGCACAAGACTTCGAATAGCATAGATGGTCACCGGGTCGACTCCGGGCTCGCCTACTTAAGCGAGTTCGGTTTCTAGCCGTTCAATGATCGGACAGCTCGTGCCATGTGGTTGATCGCAGGCCGCAACCAGGTCCTGCAGCACTTCACGGAGTCGGGCAAGCTCTACCAGCTTGCTCTCGACGAGGGCCAATTTTGCCACCGCGAGCGCTCGGGTTTCCTTGCAAGCGCCCTTGGCATCGATGTTGATCAATCGCTGGACTTCCTTAAGTGACATTCCGAGGGCTTGCGCCCGCTTGATAAAGCGCACTCGACTTGCGGTCTCGGACGTGTAATACCGAAATCCGCGTGTACGTTTCGGAGGCAAACTGACGAGCCCTCGGCGCTGGTAGTACCGCACCGTCTCGACGTTAACGCCGGCCGCTTGGGCAATGTGGCCAATGGTGCGCTTTGCCTCAGTCATACTTAACTCCGTACCTAAGTACATAGTGTTAGGCTACACCCCATGCAGACCGCAACCAAGCAATTGTGGGCCAGTGTGTTGGCAGCGATCGGAGAATTTGTCACGCGTCGCTTCACTCTCGGTTTTATGTCCCTGGTGGGCCTGATGACCGCCGACGTCGCCTCTGCCGCTTCTCCGCAGACCGCCACCCTGGCGTTGAGAACATGACCTGCGGCACGTGCCCGATTGTGGTCAAGAAAGTGCTTGAGCGGGTACCCGGAGTGAGCTCAACGTCGATCGATTTCGACAAAAAGACGGCGACTGTGACACTCGATCCCGACAAGGCGACCTCGGCGAAACTCACTCGAGCGACAACGGACGCGGGCTTTCCCTCCAAGGTCGTTTCGAAGCCGTGAGCACCGTCATCCTTCAATCCGTTCTGACTTGCCCGAATTGCGGGCACGCACAGCAGGAGATCATGCCGACCGACGCGTGTCAGTATTTTTACGAATGCACCGGTTGCAAAACGCTGCTGAAGCCAAAAGCGGGCGATTGTTGCGTGTACTGTTCTTACGGATCGGTCGCCTGCCCGCCCATTCAAGAGCAGCGCGACTGCTGCCATTGATCAGACGTATTTTTTCCAGACCTCTGGCGCAAATGACAAGAGCGCGGCGATCAGCGTAACCCCGACGATGTTGTTGAGCGCATGCGGGCCGAATGCCGGCAAACCCGCTGCGAACAGGCCAAGGGCTGCGGCACCCAGAAGAAATACCGGCCCGGAAATATAGCAGTGGAGCCGATGACAGCGGCGCGCATTGAGAATGCAGCCCGTCCCCATCCAGATGAATGAGATCACCCAAATTGCGGCGATGGCACGCACCGACAACGGCAGCAAGTTTGCTGCAAAGCCGATGCCGAGCGGTAAACACCACCAGAAGAAGCCCGCACCAAGCCGGGTAACCCAGTCGTTGCGCGTGTGGGTGTCCGGCTGATTGCTCATCTGACTTCCATCACTAACGAGGATTCGCCGCGAGCATGTCATTCACCTTGGCGAAGAACACATTGCTGTCCAGCGGCGGAAACTTCGCGTTGTCCAATCCGGGCAGCTGATGCATCAAAAAAGCGGGTTGCGGCGGGTCTTTCAGATTCCATACGGCGTTCGGCGGATAGATCATCCAGACGTCCCACGCATAGACCGGCTTCGTTCCGTGCAGAAGGCTCAAGGCTTGCGACATCTGCCGTCCGAAGTCGCCACTCGGATCCCAGTAGTGCCGCGCGAGCGTCGTGTGCAGCAGTTCCGCGGCTGCGGGGATGTCTTTGTCGGCGCCGCCAATCACCGGGTCGTGCACCACATAGACTTTTATCCGCGCATCTTTCGGCAGCTTCGCAAGCACGTCGTCGCCCATGTCGGCAAGTCCACGTAGGCACTCTGGACAGATCGGATCGACGACGAACAACAACCGCACGAAACCCTGATCTCGATTGAAGTTATCCCGCAACGGCTGATCTTCGCCATTCAAAAGTATGCTATGCGCAGACGCTTCCACCCGGGGAGCGGCCTTCGGTCCTCCGCAGCTGCCCAGCAGTAGGGAGCCCATGCCAAGGACCACAAGCAAGAGGCTCCTCGACTTGCGCGGCATCAATGGGCTATTCATACCAAAAAGCGCGGTGCGAACGACGCCACGTCAATCACGATGACGGTGATCGCCGCGCTCCACACCATCCGCCGCAGTCGACGCTGCTGTGTGACATCGCAACTGCCCGACGTGCGTGGGCGGCGATATACAATCCAGAAACCGACCCCTAGCAAAGCAACCGTCCCCGCCACCGCGTAGGGCTGGAAGAACGCCAAGCGCGCCAGGAGCACAGCGCCGGACACGCCCAGTATAGTAACGGCCCAAGGCGCGACGCAGCAGATGCCGAATGCGAGCGCGAGAGCGCTCAAGCCCACCGCCCCACCGGCTACTCCCACAACTTGCGGTTTTTCGCTCGTCTCCAATCCTCCGTGTCGTCGAAGGAGGTATGGCAGTGCTTACGCACCCACGGCCTCTAGCGTGATCGTAGACCCCGTAGTAGCTACGGACTCAAGAGATTTTTGATCTTCGAGGCGAAGCAGGGCTGGCGTCTACCAGCCGTGTTGCGAAGCGCTGGGTGTTCAGGCCGTAACCGACAAACCTCAACAGACCGGCCTTAATTGAATCGAGCGCGCTGGGCGCGAATTCGCGTCGCGTCATGACAGCCTCAGTTGCAGTTGATACAAGTGTATCATTCTCTAATTCGATGGTGATATATTCCAGCGATGAGCTCTCCCGCCCTTGAGGAAGGCGCCGCCCGCCGATGGTGGGTACTGGCTTTCCAGCTAGCCGCCCAGCCCGCATACGCGCGAGTCAAGATTTGGCGGCGCCTGCAGGCCATAGGCGCTGCCTCATTCAAGAACGCGCTGTATCTGATGCCGGCGACCGATGAGGCCCTGGAGGACTTCGAATGGACGCTGCGCGAGGTTCGAGACGCCGGCGGCGAGGGGTTGATCCTGGATGCTAGGGCCGTGCAGGGATTTACCGATGACGAGATCATCGCGATCTTCGACGCCGCGCGCGAGGAGCAATACCGCGCCATTGCCGAGGAGATTCGGGCGTTCGCTGCCCGATTCGAGCGCAAACGCGATCCGCCGAGCGCGGAGGAAACAGCTACCCAACATGCCCGATTCCAGGGCCGCATCGGTACCGTCGAGGCAATCGATTTTTTTCAGGCCAATGGCCGTGAACAAGTCCGCGCATTGCTGCGCGAGCTTGAGCCGCAAAACATCAGCGTCGATACGTTGGGAGCAGAACCGGCCATGCAAATCGAAAAACTAGCCTCGCTCAAAGGACGGACCTGGGTCACGCGAGCCAATGTGCATGTCGATCGCATGGCAAGTGCCTGGCTCATCCGCCGTTGGGTCGATCCCGAAGCGAAATTCAAATGGGTTGCCGATCGCAACTATCGACCGGAGGACTTGGAGATCCGCTTCGATATGTATCAGGCGGAATTCACGCACGAGGGGGATCAGTGCACCTTCGAAGTGCTCCTCAACCGACTCGAGCTGAAAGACGCGGCGTTAGGCGCAATCGCCGAAATCATTCACGATTTGGATCTTAAAGATCAGAAGTTTGGCCGCAAGGAAACCGCCGGCGTTCAGCAACTGTTAGCCGGTATTGTCGGAAGTCAGCCCTCGGACGATGGCCGGATCGAGCGCGCCACGAATCTCTTCGATGACTTGTATCACTCCTTTGAGCGAGCCCACTAGGCGATGGCAGATAGGAGTTCATCATGAAATGGATCACCCGTGAGCATCCCAAAATCGATCGCATCGCACGCCCGTGGCTGATTTTGCGGTTCATTGACGCGCAAT